>CAZMZG010000012.1:0-41968 GCA_964570785.1 uncultured Atribacterota bacterium
GGCTTTAGCACCACCCGGATAGCATTCTCATCCTTTTCAGCAACTTCCATGGCTTTCTTGAACTCATCCAGGGGGAATTCGTGAGTGATGATTTCATCTGCTTTGACCTTTCCTTCCTGAAGAACTCTGATGGCGGTGGGATAGGTGTAGGGACTTAGATGGGCGCCCCGAATGTCTATTTCTTTCACATCTCCAATGATGCTCCAGTCTACAGTGGTGGGCTCTGAGAATACACTGAATTCCACGTAGCGACCCAGCTTGCGGATCATGCTTAGGCCCTGGATCACCCCTTTGGGATGGCCGCTGGCGTGAATGTAAACATCACAGCCATAGCCGTCAGTAAGCTCCATAACTTTGGCTACCACGTCCTCTTTGGCAGGGTTCAAAACCAGATCCGCACCCAGTTTGCGGGCAAGCTGCAGGCGCTTTTCTTTGAGATCTATTCCTATGAGCAGCTTAGGGTTTTTAATGCGTGCTATCTGGAGCATGCCTAATCCCAGAGCGCCCAGGCCAGCAACTACCACTACGTCCTCAAGCTGAATATCAGCTCGCTCTACAGCATGAATGGCGCAACCCAGGGGTTCTATGTAAGCGGCTACTTCAAGAGGGAAACCTTCAGGAAGTTTCCAGTTCAGAGCAGTTTGAGGAAGGCGTATGTACTCTGCAAAGGCTCCATCAGCGTCACCGCGGAAGAAACCATAGATATGGTGGACCTGACACATCCAGTACTCTCCACGTTTGCAGAAGCGGCACTTCCCACAGGGCACAATCTGTTCAGAGACCGCCCAGTCTCCCAGGGAAAGGCCGTATTTTTCTGCTGCCCCCTCACCAAGAGCTACCACCTGTCCATAGAACTCATGGCCGGGTATCACTGGAGGACGAATGTAGGCAGGCTGTCCATCTCCTCCCCAGATTCTTTTAGCCCCGTGGAAAGTCTTTATATCTCCAGCGCATATACCGCATCCCTCGACTTTGAGCAATACTTCACCGGGACCAATTTCAGGAACATCCACTTCTTCCAGGCGAAAATCTCCTGGCGCATAATCAACAACTGCCTTCATCTTTTTGGGAAGCTCAAATAAAGTTTCTACTTTGGGCATTCTTGCACCTCCTGTCGAAAAACTAACCTTTATCATTCTACCTCAAAAGGTGAATTTTGGAAATGAAATTTTTCTCATTTACTTTTTACATCACCTGTGAAACTTGTTTTTCCTGATAAAATGATTATAAGGAGAAACAAGGGGGGATGTAGTATGCATCAGGCTTTTATGAATCCTGACAGGGTTCGTAGGTTTCTTAATTCGAGAATTGTGCGTTATCTTTTCCGCTGGGCAACTGCTGTGGATCGTCAGGGGCAGGTAAGATTGGAGAAAATACTGCTTTATTACGGAAAAAGCAAGAGAGGGCTATCCCTGGTAGAGCGATTTACTTTTTTCTGGATTTATCTTGCTGTAGAAATTTTACGAGTTCTGCTGCGTTGGAAGAGGGAGTACCTCATCCGCGAGGTATTTGGTCCGCGCAACATTCGCAGGGCGACCATCAATTTAGCGAGAAGCGTTGCTGAATATGGTGCCACTCGACCCCAGAAGTTCGCCAGCCCGCTTCTTGTGGTCTGGAATTTCACCAATTTGTGCAATCTCAAGTGCAAGCACTGCTATCAGAATGCTGGCAGAAAAACAAAGCAGCTAACCCTTAAAGAGCGCCTGATGGTTATTGATGAGCTGGATCGGAACTTTGTGCCTACGCTTGCTTTTTCGGGGGGGGAACCTCTTTGTGATCCTGAACTTTTTGAGGTGGCTTCCTACGCAGCAAGTAAGGAAATCTATTTGTCTGTAGCTACTAACGGAACTCTTTTAACTGAAGACATGTGTAAGAAACTCCGGGATTGTGGGGTAAGTTATGTTGAGATTAGCCTGGAGAGTGCTGATCCAGAGTTTCATGACCAATTTAGGGGAATTCCTGGATTATGGAAAAAAACAGTACAAGGTATTGAAAACGCAGTAAAGGCGGGCCTGCTTGTTGGTGTTGCTCCCACTATCACTCGCAAGAATTTCTCCCAGCTTCTGCGCTTATATGAATTTGCCAAGAACTTGGGCGCGCACCGCTTTTACGTGTTTAATTTTATACCTACGGGACGCGGTAGAGATATTTTGCAGTGGGACCTTAGTCCGCAAGAGCGCGAGAAAATGCTTGATGTGCTTTATGATTGCTTGATACAAAAGGAAATCGCAGTGTTCAGTACCAGCCCTCAGTTTGGTAGAAAATGCCTGGAAAAAAATCCCGAGGGCGTGGTAATAACTGGGCATTATTCCTCTGCCGAGGGTAAGTTGGCCCGAGTGGGTGCAGAATACGTTGGAGGATGCGGTGCAGGAAGAGCTTACTGTGCTTTTCAACCTGATGGGACAGTTACTCCCTGTGTCTTCATGCCTATCACCGTGGGTAAACTCTTAGAACGTCCTTTCAAAGAGATCTGGGACACTTCTCCAGTGCTGGTTGCTTTACGAGAGCGTGCTCTGTTTAAAGGTAATTGTGGAGTTTGTGATTACCGCGCGGTATGCGGTGGTTGCAGGGCCAGGGCATATGCCTATTTTGGTGATTACCTGGGTCCAGATCCGGGTTGTAAACTTAACGTTTCTTACTGGCAGGAGATAGTTAAGAAAACCGAGGAAGGAAGAATCGGTGTGCAGAGAGTCACGGCTTGCAAATAAAGAATTTATTTTCTATACTGCCGCTGTGACGTGTGGCCCGTTTTTGATGGGTTGCTTTCTCGAGCAGGAAGAAATGGGTTAAGGATGGTGTGAGGTATGGAAAAAGGTAGTTTTTACATTACTACGCCAATTTACTATGTAAATGATGTTCCTCATATTGGACATGCCTATACTACCTGTGCTGCAGATGTTTTAGCTCGTTATCATCGTTTGCTGGGAAAAAAAGTGTTGTTTGCTACTGGTACCGACGAACATGGCCAGAAAATAGAAAAAGCAGCCCTTGAAAAGGGTGTAACTCCTCAGGAGCTGGTAGATCAGGTGGTTGAGCGCTTTCTGGAACTCTGGAAAAAGATGGATATTTCTTATGATGATTTTGTTCGCACTACTGAGGGAAGACACATCCGTACGGTAGAAACCTTCTTTTCCCTGCTCAACAAAAAAGGTTATATCTATAAGGGTGACTATGAGGGATGGTACTGCGTTCCCTGCGAAACATTCTGGACAGAGGGGCAATTGAGTGGGGAACTGATATGTCCCGATTGTGGTCGCCCTTTAGAAAGAGTTAGAGAAGAAACTTATTTTTTTGCCCTATCACGCCTCCGGGAAAAATTGCTGGAGTATCTTGAAAAACATCCCTCTTTTGTTATGCCGGAGAGCCGTTATAACGAAGTGTTAAGCTTTGTTCGGAGTGGGCTAAAGGATCAGAGTATTTCTCGCACTGGCGTGAAGTGGGGAGTACCGGTCCCTTCCGACCCTAAGCATACTTTTTACGTCTGGTTTGACGCTCTGGTAAATTACCTTACGGTAGCTGGGTTTGGAAGAGATGAAGAAACGTTTCAGACTTTCTGGCCTCAGGTCAGACATCTGGTTGGTAAGGATATCCTACGTTTCCACGCTGTTCTCTGGCCCGCTATGTTGCTGGCTGCTGAACTACCGCTTCCACGAATGGTTTTTGCTCACGGTTGGTGGACGGTGGAGAGAGAAAAAATGTCCAAGTCAAAAGGTAACGTGGTGGACCCGAATAAGATAATTGAGTGTTACGGAGTGGACCGTTTTCGTTATTTTTTGATGCGTGAAGTAACTTTCGGGTTGGATGGAGATTTTTCGGAAAAGGCGTTGATAGAGCGTACCAATGCCGATCTTGCTGATAACTTTGGCAACCTGGTCCACCGCACATCGAGCATGGCCTGGAAGTACCTGGATGGAAGAGTGAAAAAACCTTCTTTATATCAGGACGAAGAATGGGAAAGTCTTCTTGCAGAAATTAAAGGTTCTGTTTCTTATTATTTCGAGCGTTTTGCCTTTGCGCAGGTTCTGGAGAGTATCTGGAAGCTGGTACACTTTGGCAATCGTTATATCGACCAGAAAGCACCCTGGCGCTTGAGCAAGAAGCCTGAAAAAAAAGAGGAATTGAATAGTATTCTTTACCGCCTTTTGGACTGTGCGCGCATTCTCGCAATGATGATTTATCCCTTCTGTCCTCAGTCCTGTAGTAAACTGTGGAAGGCTTTGGGTCTGGGAGACTTTCCTGGTTTTGATTCCTGGGAAGAAGAGGTAAACTGGGAAAATGGGCCGGAAGTTTTTAATCTTGAAAAACCAGTTCCCCTTTTCCCGAGAATAGAGAGCTGATAAGGAGGTTTGACCGTATGGTTCCTGAAATAAATCTTGAGGACTTTCAAAAGGTTGAATTGCGGGTAGCAGAAGTTCTTGATGTGGAACGTGTTGAGGGAACAAGAGCCCTTTTAAAGCTCAGAATTTCCCTGGGCGAGGAAGAGAGAACTCTGGTTGCCGGGCTTGCGCCTTATTACAGGCCCGAAGAGATAAGAGGTAAAAAGATAATAGTTCTTGCTAACCTGAAGCCTGCGACTATCCGGGGAGTGGTGTCTCAGGGAATGCTACTTGCTGCTGACGATGGGAAAGGGGGGGTAAGTCTATTAACTGTAGACCGGGACATTGAACCAGGAAGCAGGGTGAGATGAGTTTCTGGGTTGATATCCATGCCCACCTTGATGATCCTCGGTTTGCAGGGGATATCGAGGAAGTTGTAAGGAGAGCGGAAGAGGCAAAAGTAAGAATAGTTTTAAGCAACGCAACTTCTCTGGAATCTATTGTCCGGACGCTTGATATAGCTGAGCGCTTTCCGAGAGTCTATGCGGCTCTGGGCGTTCATCCTCAGGAAATTAAGGATGTATTACCAGATTTTTCAAGGCTTGCCGATTATTTGCGACATCCCAAAGTCATAGCCATTGGCGAAGTTGGCCTTGATTATTACTGGGATAGAAGCTATGTGGAGAACCAGAAGCGGGCTTTCCTCACCCAGATAGAGCTAGCTCGAGCCTACGATTTGCCGATAATAGTTCACTCTCGAGAGTCAGAGCAGGATATACTCTCGATTCTTAGAGAGCATGCGCGGGATATACCCGTTATTTGGCATTGCTTTTCTGGCGATCAGGAAATTGTTCAGGCCCTGCTGCCCCTTAAAGTGGGTTTTTCGTTTGGAGGAATACTTACTTTTCCCAAAGCCCATCGACTTAGAGAGGTTGTTCTTTCTATACCTCGTGAGCGGCTTTTCTTGGAAACTGATGCTCCCTACCTGGCTCCCCAAAAAAAGCGAGGTAAAAGAAATGAACCTGCTTTTTTGGTTTATACGGCGACGTTTCTCGGTGAACTTTTGGGGATGTCCGTGGGGGAACTTCAAAATCTGCTTATTAGTAATTTTTTTGCCTTTTTTGGGCAAAAGAACTTTTTGGAGAAATTTGGGGAACTTTAAAGGTCGACTTCCGTTATAATATGATGTAGAGTCTGGGAAAAAGGATGACCGGGTCCATGCTGAAGATGAAAGTTCAAGGTTTAATGTTTGACCAGAAAAACGCTATGGCTGTAGTGGTTCTGGTTGATGAGGAAGAAAAAAGGAGTTTGCCTATCTGGATAGGTCCTTTTGAAGCGCAGGCCATTCTTTTGGGACTTCAGGAAGTGGCAACTCCTCGTCCTCTTACCCATGATTTAATGGCTTCGGTTATTCGCAGTTTGGGAGCAGAGCTTGAAAAAGTAGTTATTACCAAGATCATTGATAATACTTTCTATGCCCTTCTCTATCTCAAGGTCGGGGACAAGGAGATTACGGTGGATTCCCGACCCAGCGATGGTATTGCACTTTCTCTGCGTATGAAGGCGCCCATTTATATTTCGGAGGAAATCAGGAGTTCTACTACTCTTGCTGTGGGAGAAATAGATGATAAAGAGATTGAGGAATTTCGCCAGTTTCTGGATAACCTCAAGCCTGAGGACTTGAAAAAGTACCTGGGTTATGGAGAATAAGCTTGTTATCGGGGTAATAGGTACCGCTTCCTCAAATGATGCTTCAATTATTGAGCTGGCTTTTGAGGTGGGGTGTGAAATAGCACGGCGAGATGCAGTGCTGCTTTGTGGGGGCTTGGGTGGTGTAATGGAGGCTGCCTGTCGGGGAGCCAAAAAAGAGGGAGGGATTACCATTGGTATCCTTCCTGGGTACTCAACCAGCGAAGCTAATCCTTTTGTAGACTACCGTATTGCTACTGGTCTTGGAGAAGCCAGAAATCTTATTATAGTTCTCTCTTCTTCGGCTCTTGTAGCCTGTGGTGGTGGTGCGGGTACTTTGAGCGAAATAGCCTTTGCGCTCAAGCATGGCAAACCCCTGGCAGGTTTGCGTACCTGGCAGCTTAAAGATGGCAGTGGCAAGGAAGCTTTTTTCCCTCAATTCGGAAGTGCTCAGGAAGCCGTAGCTTACCTTTTTAAATGTCTGGAGGTTGAAGTTGATCGCCGAGTTTGAAAGAGAAGAGGGTGTTACCAGAGTTAATGTTTCTACCCTTCTTGATATAGCTCAAGTGGCAGCTAAAAAAGTCCCGGGGGTAGTTAGCGTTCAGGTTCCTCGCAACAGGGCAGGAATAGTTGCTGGGGAACAGCCACTTAATTCGAACGACAAAGTGCCTCTCGAAGACGGAGTGCTGGAAATCAATCTACTTCTAACTCTTCAGGAAGACTGCCAGTTTCATCAAGTTGCCCTGGAAGTTCAGAGAACGGTGTTTGGTGCTTTGAAGGATTACTTTGGTGTTTTCCCTCGAAAGGTCAACATTGGGGTGCAGGAAGTGGTGTGGTCATGATGGGGGTTTAAAAAAAATGTGAAAAAGGGGGTTTTTGTCTTGTATAACCCAGAGGGTTTGTGTCAGGTTTGCCGATATTGCGATCCGGAGATGAAGAAGAAAGGTATTTATCGTTGTTTGCTGGGCGAGCAAAAAGAACGTACTGCTCCGGTTGAACGTTGTGATTATTTCTTCCCAGATCATCTTTCTCACACTCAAGAAGGAGATGTTGAGAATAGCCCCAAGGCCAATCTATAGTTTTCATGAGTGGTCGCTCCTCAACCAAGTGGGGCCAGCACTTTCTGGTGAATCCTAACATAAGAGATTTTATTGTCTCCCTTGCGGAACTATCTGTAGAAGATGTAGTGCTGGAAATTGGTGTGGGAGAAGGTTTTTTAACCAAAGCCCTTACCAGAAGTGGTGCCCGGGTAATTGGGATTGAAAGAGATCCCGAGCTTCTTGAAAAAGCAGCTACGCTTCTCGGCAGCTTTGATAACGTTTTTCTCTATTGTTCCGATATCCTTGAGCTTGACCTCGATTCTCTACTTCAGAGATTTTCGGAAAAGAACATCAAACTGGTGTCCAATTTACCTTATTATCTTTCAACCGAGATTGTAACCAAGGTGTTTTTCTGCGATGTGGAATGGCAGTTAGCAGTGCTTATGGTTCAACGTGAGTTTGCTGAAAAAGTCTTTCTGGGTACTCCTCGCAGAAAGAAAGGTCCTTTATCGGTGATTGTACCTTTCGTGGCAGAAGTACAAGGAATGTGGCCAGTTCCTCGTTCTGCTTTTCGACCTATGCCCAGGGTTGACTCAGTAATAGTTAAGCTCAGGTTTAAGCAGGAAAAATTGGATAGAGTCTTGCTTGATAAACTATGGCAGATTGCTCTGCACCTCTTTGCTGAGCGCAGAAAAAAGGTGAGCACAGTCCTGAGAAAGTGTTTTCCACAACTGGATTTGAAAGACATCTTTGCTGAACTTGGTCTGGAGAATGTCAGGGCCGAGGAGTTATCACCAGAGAAGTGGCTTTCTTTAATCAAGGCATTACCTGCCGTTGAAAAGGATTCTGACGCGTGATGTGCTATAATTGATAGAGTTTTCAGGAGGCATTTTATGTTTGGTGTTTTGAAGGAATTCTGGTCAAAGAAAACCCAGGATCGCCTAATAAGAAAACTGTACGAAGAATACGTGGTGCCTATCAACGCTCTGGAAAGTGATATTGCTCGCCTCAGTGATGCAGAATTGCGAGCTAAAACGGACCAGTTTAGGGAGCGCCTTCAGGCAGGAGAAACACTGGATGATTTGCTTCGAGAGGCTTTCGCGGTAGTTCGTGAAGCTGCAAAGCGAGTAGTGGGCATGCGTCACTTTGATGTGCAGGTAATGGGTGCAGTGGTTTTGCACCAGGGCAAGATTGCCGAAATGCAGACTGGTGAGGGTAAAACCCTGGTGGCTACCATGCCTGCTTATTTGAACGCTTTGACTGGTCGGGGCGTGCATATAGTCACCGTAAACGATTATCTGGCCAAGCGTGACCGCTTCTGGATGGGGCCCATTTACGAGTTTTTGGGTCTTTCGGTTGGCCTTATTCAGCATGATTCCTCAAGAGAAGAGCGCAAAAGAGCTTATAATTGCGATATAACTTACGGTACCAATACCGAATTCGGTTTTGATTACCTCAGAGATAATATGGCGGTGCGTCGTGAAGATATCGTACAGAGAGAACTGCACTATGCCATTATCGATGAGGTGGACAGCATCCTGATTGACGAGGCCAGGACTCCCCTTATTATTTCTGGTCCTGCCGAAGAGTCTGTCGAGATATATTACAAGATTGACCGGGTGGTCAGGAGACTTCGTCAAGGTGAACATTTTGAAGTGGAAGAAAAGACTAAAGCAGTATGGCTTACTGAAGAGGGCGTGCGGGAAGTAGAAAAACTACTTCACGTTGATAACCTTTATGAAGATACAGGCAAGGGGACACTGGAGCACCTGGTAAGACAGGCGTTGCGGGCTCATCACCTTTACCGTAAAGACGTAGATTATGTGGTTAAAAATGGTGAGGTAATTATTGTTGACGAATTTACAGGAAGGTTGATGCATGGGCGCCGTTACAGTGACGGGTTGCATCAGGCTATAGAAGCCAAGGAAAAACTTCAGGTCAAAGAGGAGAACCAGACCCTGGCTTCGATCAGTTATCAGAATTATTTTCGCATGTATGAAAAGATATGTGGTATGACTGGTACTGCCAAAACAGAAGAAGAGGAATTCATATTTACCTATGGAATGCCAGTGGTAGTGATTCCTACCAATAAGCCCCTGCGGCGTACTAATTTGCAGGATGTTATTTATCGTACTGAGGGAGAGAAATTTGAGGCAGTGGTGGAGGAAATAGAAAAACTTCACCGCCAGGGTAGGCCTGTTCTGGTGGGTACAGTTTCCATTGAGAAGTCGGAGCGGTTGAGCAGGATGCTTCGCAAAAAGGGCATTTCCCACCAGGTTCTCAATGCCAAAAACCATGAAAAAGAAGCCGAAATAATCGCCCAGGCTGGGCAAAGAGGAGCCGTGACTATCTCCACTAACATGGCTGGTCGGGGAACTGACATTGTTCTTGGTGAAGGAGTTGCCGAACTGGGTGGATTGCATGTAATTGGTACAGAGCGTCATGAGAGCCGACGCATTGATAATCAGTTACGGGGTAGAGCTGGAAGGCAGGGAGACCCCGGTTCTTCTCAGTTTTTCCTGTCTCTCGAGGATAACCTGTTGCGCCTTTTTGGTTCAGAGAGAATAGCAAACATTATGGATCGCTTCGGTGTGGAACGTGGTGTACCCATCGAGCATCCTCTGGTAACCAGGACGATCGAATCGGCGCAGAGAAAGGTGGAGAGCTATCACTTCGGTTTGCGCAAGACGCTTCTTCGCTATGATGACATAATGAACAAGCAGCGGGAGGTTATTTACTCACAAAGACGAACGGTTCTCTTTGCTGATAGCGTGAGACCTTTTGTTTTTCAAATGATGGAGGAAGTGGTTGAAGAAATTCTGAGTGTTTATGCTGATGAAAAGCTGTACCCTGAGGAGTGGGATTGGGAAGGTCTGGATAGAAGGTTGTATTACCTTTTTGGATGGGGCCTGGGAATTGCTGAGAGGGAAAGACCTTCTTTTGATCGAGATAAACTTAGAGAGTTGATTTTGGAAAGGCTGAAAAACGCTTATCAGGAGAAAGTGCAATCTGTAGGTGAGGAAGTTTTCAGAGAAATCGAGCGTTATGTCCTTTTGAGGGTTGTGGATACCCACTGGAAGGACCACCTGCACAATATGGATCACCTTCGAGAAGGTATTGGTCTGCGCGCTGTTGGCCAGAGAGACCCTTTTGTAGAGTATCAATTGGAAGCTTTTGATATGTTTCAAGATATGATCGCTCGTATTCGGGAGGATACGCTGCGTTACCTTTTGCGGATTCGGGTGGTTGATAAAGCTGGTGGTTCTCAGGGTTCTCGGGCTACCAGAGTTTCCACCTTGAGTTCTTCGCCCCGGAAAAAGACTTTGGAAGGAGGAACTGGTTCTCGGGTTGCTTCAGCTTCGGGCACCTTTTTGAAAGATAAGAGCAAGAAAAAGAAGGTGGGTCGGAACGACCCCTGTCCCTGTGGTAGTGGTTTGAAGTATAAGTATTGTTGCGGTAAAAAATAGAAAAAGGGTGATGCCATTATGAATACCGATTTGGGCTTCGAATTGCAGCAAATTGAGGGGAAACTTAGGGAAATCGGAGGTTATCTTTGACCGGCGTGGAGTTCGAGGGCGCCTTGAAAAGCTGGAGAGAGAAATGTCCCAGAGTGGTTTTTGGGAGGACTCTCGGAGACAAAACCGGGTTTTGAAAGAATACAAGTTTTATCGTAATTTGCTTGATAGCTTTGAAACTTTGAATAGAAGGCTCGAGGAAAGCAAAGAGTTTGCGCAGCTTATTTCCCCTGCTGATCCTGAGTATTCGGAACTGGTTAAAGAGATGAGAGAACTTTCTGCGGCGAGTGAAGACTTGGAAATTCGCATCTTCTTTCAAGAGGAGGAAGATGCGAAAAACGCAATTGTGACTATCCACTCTGGGGCTGGAGGCACTGAGTCCCAGGACTGGGTGCAGATGCTTTTCAGGATGTACACTCGCTTTTGCGAAAGAAAGGGTTTCACGGTGACGGTAACTGATATTTTGGAGGGTGAAGAAGCTGGTTTTAAACATGTTACTTTCATAGTTCAGGGTGACTATGCTTATGGATATCTTAAATCAGAGCACGGAGTGCACCGGCTTATTAGAATTTCTCCTTTTGACGCCAATCGTAGGCGTCACACTACTTTTGCTCTGGTAGACGTGATTCCGGAAATGGATGAAGAAATCGATATAGAAATCAACCCCCAGGACTTGAGGATAGAAACCTTTAGAGCCGGAGGGCATGGTGGACAGCACGTCAATGTCACCGATTCTGCAGTTCGTATTACTCATATACCCACCGGCATAGTTGTGCAGTGCCAGAATGAACGTTCCCAGCATCAGAACAAAGCGGTTGCTATGAAGATTTTGAAAGCCAGGCTTTATAAATATTACGAAGAAAAACAGAAACAGAAACTGCAGGAGATTA
Source organism: uncultured Atribacterota bacterium (assembly GCA_964570785.1). GTDB lineage: Bacteria > Atribacterota > Atribacteria > Atribacterales > Thermatribacteraceae > Thermatribacter. The sequence goes on from CAZMZG010000012.1 coordinate 11,451, forward strand.
AAGGTGAACATAAGGACATTGCCTGGGGCAATCAAATCCGCACTTATGTTTTTCATCCCTATAACCTGGTTAAAGATCACCGTACTGGACATGAGGTAGGCAACGTGCAAAGGGTCATGGACGGAGAGATAGATGATTTTATAGAAATCTTTTTGAAAAAGGAAGCAAAAATATGAAGGTTTATGCGCTGGTGGGAGCTACGGGAACTGGCAAAAGTTATCGTGCGCCTCAAATTGCCCAGGAGCTGGGTATTGATTGCATCATCGATGATGGTTTGTTGATTTCTCAGGGAAAAATTATAGCTGGTATCTCGGCAAAGGCGGAAATTAGCAAAATCAGGGCAGCCAAGGTAGCTGTTTTTTATTTTCCTGAACATAGAGAAAAAGTTAGGCAGGCAATTCAGCAGCTGGAGCCCGAAAAGATTCTAATCCTGGGCGTTTCTTACCAGATGGCTTGCAAGATTTGTGAAAGATTAGAGTTGCCGTTTCCTGAGAAAGTTATAAGTATTGAGGACATAGTTAGTGCCGGAGAAATAGAATTGGCCCGCTCGGCAAGAGAGCTGGAAGGCAAGCACACTATCCCGGTTCCGCTTGTAGAGATTAAACGTAATCTATGGGGCAATCTTGTAGAATCGCTGCCGCCTGCGGTATGGAGGTTTTTTTATTCTTATCGTGGCAAAACGGTGGTGCGACCTCCTTTCAGTTATCTTGGCAAACTGGTGATCAGCGAGCGAGCTCTTCGTTCTTTGATTTTTAGGATTCTAACTGGTATGTCTTTTATAGAAACGGTAAATCGCATCGATATTCACCGAGAAGCAGCAGGAGTTGTGGTAGTGGTGGGGTGCGTTTTCAGAAAAGAAAAGCCTATTTTTTCTGCTTGTAGTTCTTTGCGCAAAAATCTGCAGGATAGGGTGATGTACCTTACTGGCATTGAACTACGCCGGGTAGATGTGGATATAGAAGGTGTGGTGGGAGTAAAACCCGACTTTATTACAAAGGAAGTTTCGATGGTTAAATAAATGAAACCTGCATGGAGTGAACGAGGATGGCTTACAAAACGCTTCGCGAGCTGGTAGCAGAACTCGTCCGGAAAGAGGCCGTGCTTTTTGAAGGTGGGGGCAAAAAGGCTATTGAGAAACAGCATTTAGGAGGTAAGCTTTTTGCCCGCGAGCGACTGGAACTTCTTCTTGATCCAGGGAGTTTCGAGGAAATAGATCTTTTTGTATCCCATCGCTCTACTTATTTTGGGATGGACAAGAGAGAGCTTCCTGCTGATGGTGTGGTAACCGGCTTGGGTACTGTGGAGGGGAGGTTGGTTTGCGTTTATTCTCAGGATTTTACGGTAATGGGTGGTTCTCTGGGTGAGATGCACGCCAGAAAGATCTGTAAGTTGATGGACATTGCTCAGAAGGTGGGGGCTCCGCTTATTGGAATTAACGATTCTGGTGGTGCTCGCATCCAGGAAGGCATTGATTCGCTATCCGGATATGGAGAGATATTTTATCGGAATACTCAAGCTTCAGGAGTTATCCCTCAGATAGCGATTATTGCTGGTCCCTGCGCTGGTGGAGCTGTTTATTCACCAGCTCTGATGGATTTTGTCTTTATGATTGAAGGAATGAGCAAGATGTTTGTTACTGGACCTCAGGTGGTTAAGGCAGCCACTGGTGAAGAGGTTAGTGCGGAGGAGCTGGGTGGTGCGGAAACTCATGCCAGAAAAAGCGGGGTTGCTCACTTTGTCGGCAAGAGCGAAAAAGATACTTTCCAGATGGTGCGTGAGTTGCTGAGCTTTTTACCTTCTAACAACGCTGAAGATCCTCCTTTTGAAGAGTGTAACGATCCTGTGGATAGAAAAAATACCGTTTTTTACGACCTGATGCCGGCCAATCCCAATAAGTCCTATGATGTTAAAAAAATCGTTCAAGAAATAGTTGATGATCATTACTTTATGGAAGTTCACCGCTATTTTGCACCCAATATCGTGGTTGGTTTTGCCCGGATAGGGGGTTATGTGGTGGGCATCATAGCCAATCAGCCCCGGCATCTGGCTGGTTGCTTGGATATTGACGCTGCCGACAAGGCTTCAAGGTTTATCCGCTTTTGTGATTGTTTCAACATTCCTCTGGTCACACTGGTGGATGTTCCTGGATTTTTGCCGGGTACTTATCAGGAATTTGGTGGCATCATTCGTCATGGCGCTAAAATGCTTTATGCTTACTCAGAGGCAACCGTGCCTAAAATTACTCTTATCATTCGTAAAGCTTATGGTGGAGCTTATCTCGCCATGTGTAGTCGCCATCTTGGAGCCGATATAGTTTTTGCTTGGCCAAGTGCGGAGATAGCAGTTATGGGAGCTGAGGGAGCGGTAAACATCGTTTTTCGCAGAGAGATTGAGGGAGCTTTGGATCCCGAACTCAAGCGTCAGGAAGTTATTGCCAGATATCGAGAAGAGTTTTATAATCCCTTCCAAGCTGCCCAAAGAGGCTATGTGGATCAAGTGATTGATCCTCAATACACCAGGCTTAAAATCGCTCGAGCCCTTGAAGTTTTCTGGACTAAAAGAGAGGTTGGAAAGGGGAAAAAGCATGGTAATTTCCCGGTTTGAGGTGCCAGAAGGTCTTGAGCTCCAAAAGGTTGCAGCAGTGGTTGGTGCCGTTCTGGCTTACCTTGAAGAAGAGGAAAAGAGTGCCGGTCGGGCTGCTTATAGTTATGTCAAGAGAAAAAGTCTTTCCTGGAGAAGGCTTGCTTTGCAGGAGCAGTGTTTCGAATTTTCTTTGAGGAGGTAATCCGGAATGCGTAAGTTTCGAGTTCGGATAAACGGAGAGGAATTTGAAGTCGAAGTGAGTGAGTTACAGGAAGAAGCCTCTCCTCGCTTAAAAGTGCAGAAACCAGAGAGTAAGGTTGAATCAGAAAGCACTTCTGGGTCTTCCTTGAGGGTAACCACCACCCTGCGAGCTCCCATGCCGGGCAGGATTCTGGAAGTAAATGTCCAGAAAGGGCAGAAAATCGAAGCAGGACACGTAGCTTTTGTACTGGAAGCCATGAAGATGGAGAATGAGATAGTGGTAGAGAATGCGGGAGTAGTAACCCAGGTTTATGTTGAAGAAAATGATATTGTTGACCATGGAGATCCTCTGGCCGAGATTGAGGAGTTGCGCTAATGCGTTCTGCTGGAAGCAGAAAGCTTCTTTGGGGATGGCTGTTGATCCTCCTGGTTTTGCTTTTGAGTTTGCCCCTTCTCGGATTTAGAGTTAAAGATGAGCTTTCTAGAAAAAAAGTTGAGCTGGTGGTTGATTTTGATGATGTTACTTACCTGGCGGGCATAGTGGGTATTGATTCCTTTTCCCTCCTTCAAAAGCTTAAAGAGCAGGGTTTTCGGACAGTTGGTGTGAGTGAGCCCTCTTTTAAAGATTTGAGAGATCGAGGCTGGATTCAATTAATCCAGCCCCTTGATGGAGAAGATGATCTGCGGTATTTTCGGGTTTCCAACGCTGACCTGACCCGGCGTATTAAAAAGCGGTTGTTGCTTCTTGGTAAAAAAGTTAAGCTTGTGGATACAAACGTCCTGGCAACTAACGTTTTTCCCGAAGAAGAGGAACGGCTGGGTACGGGTTTTGATATGCAGTTGCTTAGCTGGCTCAAGGAAGAAGGTTATGAGGTGATTTTCCGCCCCAGGAACTGGCCGTTTTTCCCTGCTGACAATTTGAGAAAATACCTCCAGGAGGAGTTCTGGAGCCTGGGTAAAGGTGTAATTTTTAGTGGAGAAGAAGTGCTTGGTTTTGGAAATTCTGAGAACCTGAGTAGCGTAGTAGAGTTTTTCAAGAAACAACCTCTTTACTGGGGTTACCTGGAGTTTGTGGGTCAGCGTGGCGAATTGTTCCTGACTCACTCCTTGCCTTATTCTTCTATTGTTAGGGTACACAGCATTCCTCTCGAAGAACTCAAGAGGTACACCCCCCATGAGGCTGTGGAAAGGTTTTTGCGGGCCGTGAAGGAGCGCTCGGTAGGGGTTTTATATGTACGTTTTTTTAGAGACCTTTCTCCTCACCCCTTGAACCAGAATCTGGAATATCTTAACGAGCTCAAATCATCATTGCTTGGGGCCGGTTTTGAGTTGGGTTCGGCAGTTGTCCCCCGGGATTTCAGGATTCCTTATCCCTTGTTATTTGTTTTCTGTGGACTGGTTTCTATGGCCGCTTCTTTGGTGTTCTGGTTTTTCTTTCCCGGGAGCAGGTGGTTGGGGGTACCCGTTTTTGGGTTTTTATGTTTGGTAGCTGCTCTGGACTGGCTTCAGGGAGTTAAATTTTTGGGGATGCTGGCGGGCGTGTTTTGTCCAGCTCTACCAGTACTTTTCTTAATGGACCCTGAACTCAAAAATCGGCTATTCCTTCTGAGGCTGTTAACCGCTTTTGGGCTGGCTTTTGCAGGAGGTTTTATTGTCGCATCGGCCCTGTATAGTCCTCTTTTTGTCTTGCGTATAGAGCAATACCAGGGAGTTAAGGTGTCTTTGCTGGTTCCTCTGTTCATAATAATCCTTTATTACTTTAAATCCGGTTTGGCAGGGGTTTCCATGGAGCGAGTTTTTCTGGAGCGTCTGAGGAGAGTAGAGCTTTTCCTGGTGGGTTTGTTTGCGATTGGCTTTGCTCTTTATCTTTTCAGGTCGGGCAATTTTCCCTTGCTTCCCGCCTCTGATGCGGAGCTCAGGATGCGCCTGGTTTTGGAAAAACTTCTTTTTGCTCGCCCGCGCACCAAAGAATTTCTGGTGGGCTATCCAGCGCTCTGGTTGGTATGGTGGTTGCAAAAACGAGAGATTTTACCGGTTTATCGTTTAGGGCTCTGGCTTGCAGTTGGTATTGGGTTTGCGACTTTCTTTAACTCCTTCTGTCATCTGCATACACCCCTTTTGTTTACCTTGCTTCGCTTTTTTAACGCCCTTTTACTGAGTCTTCCAGTATTTGCAGTTTATCTTCTGGCATTAAAGGTCTTCCTCGGGATATGGGAGCGAATAAAAAACTGGGGTGAATGACCGTTTGCCTTTTCGGGACGTGCGCTTTTTCCTCTTAGGTTATTATGGGTTTGGAAACTGGGGCGACGAGCTAAGTTTGCTTGCCAGTATAGAAACCCTTTTAAAAATCAGTGAAAAAACCGGCGTGCCCTTTTCCATAGAGGTACTTTATGCCTCACCCCGTCCGCTGGTAACTTTTCCCGGTGAAGTTCGGATTGTAGAGCGCAAGAAATGGCGGGAAGTTTTCAGGGCTTTGTGCAGAGCCGATTTCGTGATGGTTGCCGGGGGTAGCTTACTCCAGGATAAAACCAGTTTTCGCTCTCTCGTGTATTATCTATTTCTTCTGCGCATGGCTCTTTGCTGGCGTAAAAGGATAATTTTTTATGGATGTGGTCTGGGTCCTCTGAGACTTACTCTCAGCCGTGTGATGGTAAATTCATGTTTGCGGAAAGTTTCTCTATTTATTGCTCGTGATACCGAGACTTTTCGTTGCCTTACCTCTCTTAGGGGTTTGGGAAATACAGTGGTGTTGGGAGGAGATCCGATACTTTGTTGGTCGGATCGCTTACCGGACCGGACTTGTTCAGGTGAACAGGTTGCTTTTTTTCTACGCCCTGAAGGGCTGGCTATGGCAGAAATGTCTCTGGAGCTGCGGTCTTTTATCGAGTGTAGTGGGGAAAAGGTGGAGATTGTAGCCTTTCACGAGGAAAGAGATGGCCGCTTTCTTTCGGAATTTGCAGAGAAGGCAGGATGTTCATACAGGTTTTTTTCTAAGCCCCAGGAAATATGGGATTACTTTTCTTCTTTGAAGATGCTTTTTTCTATGCGACTGCACCCCTTGATCGTGGCTACCCTGTCCGGGGTACCCTGGTTTGCCTTTGATATAGACCCCAAGATAAAGGCCTTTTCTGAAAGCCTGGGACTTGGAAACCTGCTTTCTCTTAAAGATTTTAGGGCGGACCGGCTGAGTGAATGTTTACAGCACATCTCTTCTCTTAGGAAGGAAGTTGCGGTGGTCCGACGATCTTTGATGCAGAATTACCTTGAGACAGAGGGATTCCTTCTTGATTATCTCGTTAAGGAAATGGAAGGATGGAGAGGTAAATAGTGTTTTCTAATAATCGGTGGTTCGATTTGCTGGGTGTTCCTGTTTTTGGAGGAAGTCTTCCTGAAGCGCTGTCTCTGATAGAAGAAGCCGTGTTGCGTAAAAGGAGAATGCACGTTATCACTCTAAACCCAGAGATAATGGCCCATGGCCTGGCGGACCCTTCTTTTTACCAGGTTTTGCTTTCTGGAGAACTTGTGGTTCCCGATGGAAAGGGCATAATTCTTGCTTCCAAGTTTTTGGGAGAAAGACCGACTGAGAGAATAACGGGTATTGAGCTTTTACGAACTCTTCTTGCCAGGGGCACAGAGAAAGGCTGGACTTTTTATTTTCTGGGGAGCAGAGAAGCAGTGGTTTGTAGAGCAGTTGAGAAAGCGAGGAGGGACTTTCCGGGAGTGCAGATAGTGGGCTTCCACCACGGTTTTTTTGATGATGACCAGAAGGTAATTGCTGACATAAATCGACTGAGTCCCGATTTTCTTTTTGTAGGCCTGGGTTCTCCCCGTCAAGAGTGGTGGATTTATAAACATCGCTCTGTCCTAAAAACCTTTGTAATGATGGGAGTGGGGGGTAGTTTTGACGTCCTTAGTGGTTTTAAAGAAAGAGCTCCCCAGTGGATGATCCGGTGGGGTATGGAATGGTTGTACCGCTTGATTCGGGAGCCCTGGCGTATGAGGAGAGTTATGCCTGCTTTCTGGCGTTTTGGAGTTGCTGTGTTAAAACATAAATTCTGTAAGCCAAGCCATAAGGTATAATGAAAAAATAAAAAGACGAAGAGGTCCTGGTACAAGAGTGAGTTTTCTTCTTTTTGAAAAAGTTTCCAAGGTTTATCAGAACGGTGTACGTGCGCTCCATGAAGTAAGTTTTGAAGTTGAAGAGGGAGAGCTGGTTTTTTTAGTAGGACCAACTGGTGCTGGCAAGACTAGCTTACTCAAGTTAATTACCCTTGAGGAACGCCCTACCTCTGGAAAGATCTGGCTGGACGGTTGCTGTCTTAACCGTCTTGGAGAACATCGGGTACCCATTTTGCGTCGCAATCTGGGTATAGTTTTTCAGGACCCGGTGGTGATTCCTTATCGCAGTGTTTATGAGAACCTTATTGTCCCTCTGGAAGTTTTAAAACTCCCTAACAAGGTTGTTTACTTGCTGGCCAAGGAAGTTTTGGGCTCGCTGGGTTTGTGGCAAAAAAGACGCCACCTGGTGAGTGAACTTTCGGGTGGCGAGCGTCAAAAACTTTGTATAGGTAGAGCGCTTATTCATCGCCCGCGCATTGTCCTCGCTGATGAACCCACCAAGAATCTGGATTCAGAAAACAGCCGCTTTGTGCTGAGAATGCTTTATGATTACAGCCTGGAACATCGTGCGACTGTTCTGGTAGCTACTCACACCCATCGCCTGGCCAGGGTGGTTCCTAACTCCCGCTGTATTTTCATAGAGAAAGGTCAGGTAGTGAGAATTAGCGGTGATCATGGTTCGATGGAGAGCGAGCTTTAGGAATGAGCAGCAAAAAAGGTGTTATCCGGAGAGGATGGTTTCAACTTAATCTGGCCTGGGTGGGCGTGTTCCTGGTGCAGCTTCTTTTTAATTTCTTTCTGGTAAGTGTTGCTGGTTTGCAGGAATTGAGAGAGGGCTGGACCCAGAGCTTTGTCATCAAGGCCTATTTTAAATCTGGGGTGCAACAGGAAGAAGTGGAAAAGTGGTTGACCAAGATAAACAGCTTCCCTCAGGTACGGAAAGTTGTTTTGGTAACTCCTCAAGAAGCTGAAAGGCGATTTTTGGAAAGTTTGGGTTTTGCCAGAGAAGATTTCCCTCTTGAAGACAATCCTTTTCCCTATGCTTTGGAAATTACCTGCAATGCTCTGGAAGAGGTTGCTCCCCTGGCAAAGTATCTAGGCAGTCTTGAGATATTCGATGAGGTGCTCTCTGGCGCTTCTCAAGCCCAGAACTTTTTGTACTTTTACCGGGTTTTGTTGTTCGCCGGAGGGGGTTTGAGTGTGTTAATGCTGGTTTTCGCTGTCTTGATGGTGAGCAATGCAGTGAGTGGTGCTCTCTGGTTGAGAAGGGAGGAGGTTGAACTTTGGCACCGGGTGGGAGCAAGTCTAAAGTTTATCAGAAGGCCTTTTCTGATGTTTGGGCTTGCGGGTAGTTTGATGGGCAGTGCCTTTGCCTTGGGTGTCAGTATGGTTTTCTGGAGAGTTTTTTTGCGTTTTCTGGCTGAGTTTTTGCCTTTTTTGCCTTTACTGCAGTTTGAGGAGATTGTATTGATTTTTCTGGTTGGTGATGTTTTGTTTGGTTTGCTGGTTGGGTTGAGCGGTTCCTGGCTGGGGTTCAGAAAAGGTCTCAAGGGAGCTGGGTATTGATGCTGAGGAGAGCTTGTTTCTGGAAATGTTTTTTGTTTTCTCTTCTTTGCTGGCTGTGTTTTTCGGCTCCTGCTCTGGCGGACCTGACTTCTCTTGAGAAGGAAATTGCTCGTCATGAGCGGGAGTTGGAGGAGCTACGCAAGCAAGAAGGGGAGCTGGTTCAGAAACTTAAGGAACTCACCAGAAGCGAGACCAACCTGGCGAGAGAGGTGGAGAAACTGGACCAGCAGATTGCCAAGATAGAAGAAGACGTGGCTTCTGCCCGCCAGAACATTATGGCGCTTGAGAAAGAGCGTAAAGAACTTGAGAAAGAAACCCAAGGGATTGCCCGGGAGATAGATAGCAAAAAAGAGAAGGTCAAAAAGGCGATAGTTGCTCTTTATAAACATAGTGGAGAAGAAAGAATTTGGGAGTACTTTCTTAACCTTGAGGATCCTGCTTCTCTGATTGAAAGGTGGTATTTGTTTGAGAAGTACCTGCAGTTTGAGCGGAAGCTTATCACTCAGTTTCTCAACGAACGCTCGCTTCTGAGTGCAAAGCTTGAAGAAATCAAGCAAAGGATTCGCCTGGAAAACGTTTTGAAACAAAAACTGCTTGTTGAGGAAGAAAAGCTTGGAAAGCTTCGGGAAGCTCGGGAAACAATGCTTAAGAAAATCGCTAACGACCGCAAACAGCATCAGCTTAAGCAGGAAGAGCTTCGTAGAGCCCAGAAGGAGCTGGAATCAACCATATCCAAACTTCAGGAAGAAATTCGTAAAGCCAGGAAAAAGGCTACTGCGCAGGGGAAAGTTGTTGTTCAGGGTTCTCTGCCTGCAGCGAAAACTCTGGACTGGCCAGTTCAGGGGAAAATAGTCAAGCAGTTTGGAGAGCATAAGGATTCTGTCTACGGCATTCCTTTTTATAACCCGGGTATAGATATTGCTGCTCCATTGGGGACCAACGTGGTGGTTCCTTATGACGGCGTGGTTGTTCTGGCACGTAGTGTGCGGGGTTATGGCAACACGGTGATTATCGATCACCAGAATTCGATGATTACCGTGTACGCTCATTTGCAGAGTATTGCTGTAAAGGCGGGGGATAAGGTCAGAAAAGGTGATGTGCTGGGTAAGGTTGGCAATAGTGGGCTTACCGAGCAACCTGTGTTACACTTTGAGGTGAGAATTGGTAAAGATGCCAAAGAAGATAATCCTTTACGCTGGTTGAAAAAGTCATTTTAGAGGGAGTTTGGGGTGAGAGTTGATGAAAATTAGCAGGCGTTTTTTGGTTATTTTGATGCTCGTTTTGGCAGTAGGCTTAGTTGTTTCTTTTGCCTTTGCAAGGATTTGGGCCATTTCTTTGGAAGAGGAAAGCCTCGACGCAGGGACCTGGGAGCCTTTTTTGGAAACCGTGCGGTTGCTCAAAGAGAAATTTTTCTTTTCTGAACGCCTTGAAGAGCAAAAGCTTGTGGAAGAGGCAATTCGGGGTTTGCTTCGTGCTACCCAGGATCCCTATGCTCGTTATCTTGATGCAGAGGATTTTAAGATAGAGATAAGCGATCAGGTGGAGGGCCAGTTTTCAGGTTTGGGAATTCTGGTAGCTATCAAGGATGGCAGGCTTACCGTTATCTCGCCCTATGTGGACTCTCCAGCTTATGTAGCTGGAGTGAGAGCAGGTGATGTGATTCTGGAAATAGATGGTGAACCTACTGCCGGCATGGCGCTTGGCGACGCTGTCAAGAAATTGCGAGGACCTCGGGGTACTAAAGTTACTTTAACTATAGAAAGAGAGGGCGAACCAGAACCTCTGCATATAACCGTAACACGGGATATCATAATCATAAAAAGTGTTGAGATGGAAGAGCTTGATGACCAGATAGCAGTATTGCGTATTTTCGAGTTTCACGGAAGGACTTTTGAGCAGGTGCGCAAGACCCTTTCTGATCTGAACAGTAGGGGTATTCAGGGTTTGATCATTGATTTGCGCAATAATCCAGGTGGTCTTCTACAATCGGCAGTACTCACCGCTGGGCTTTTTCTCCCTCAGGGTGTTCCTCTTTTGGTTGTGGAGGATCGGGAGGGTGTTCAGAATGCCCTTAAGAATCCCATCAGCCCTGAGTGGGATAAACCGGTGGTGGTACTCATTAACAAAGGTACGGCCAGCGGAGCGGAAATCATGGCTGGCAACTTAAAAAGCGCAGGCATAATCCTTGTGGGCGAGCAAAGCTTTGGTAAAGGGGTTGTCCAGGAAATAATGCCTCTTTCTAATGGAGGAGGGGTTATTTTTACGGTTTCCAAGTACTATCTTGGGGATGGTAGTGATATCGATGGCAAAGGAATTGTTCCTGATGTGGAAGAAAAGGATGAAAAACTGCAACTTGAGCGGGCCTTGGATGAGGTGAAAAAACTTGTCGGAGAAGCAGTGGAAGTACTGGAATAGAGCGCTTTTGACACTTATCATTGCTTTGCTCTTTCTGGGAGTTTTCTTTTTTGGAAGAGAGCTTTTTCAGGAAGAGACCCGGGCAAGAAATTTTTATGGCAATGAGCTTGTTCTTTCTTCAGAAGAAGAAAGGCGATGGCTTGCCCTTTTTGTGTTTTATGACTCGCAGAAGTATCTTGCTGGGCTCCGAATAAAAGAGAACCTGGGAGAAGAGCTGGTGCAGTGGCGAGCAAGAGGCGTTCTTGACGATATGTCTCTTTTTGAGGATCTTGAGAAGAGAATGAGCTGGCTGGTCGAGGTGTTGAGACAACTTGGCTATTATGGAGAGATAAGGAAAGGCGGGGATTCTCTGAGGGTACTCCTTTTTAAAGGGTTCTGGCCCTGGCTGGATTTTGAAGTTCGGTTGCTGCCTCCCCACAAACTGGTTTTGATCATCGACGATTTCGGTTATAACTTTTCCGTGGCCCGGAAGTTCATGGATTTACCTATCAGGCTCAATGTGGCCATTTTCCCCCATCTTCAGCTATCTGCTTCTTTGGACCGGATTGCGCGAGACAAAGGGAAAGAAGTTTTAATCCATTTTCCAATGGAGGCGCAGGATCCAGCACAGAACAAAGGGGAAAGTTTTGTGCTCAAAAAGGGAGCAACAGAAGAAGTTATCGAACATATGCTTGAGGAGGCTTTTTCCAGCGTAGAATTTGCCCAGGGTCTTAACAATCACAAAGGCTCTCTGGCTACTGCTGATCCCCAGCTTATGCAAAAGTTTTTTTCGGTACTCTCCAGAAGGGAGGGGATATATTTCGTTGATAGTTTAACCTCTCCAAACTCTGTAGCCTGCAAGGTTGCTCTGGAATATGGTATTCCCTGCGTCAGTCGAGATGTTTTCATCGATGGAGTTTACGAAGAGGGCTATATTCTTGATAAGCTTCGTGAAGCAGTCGCTTTGGCCAGAAAAAGAGGCTTTGCTGTGGCTATTGGCCATGTAAACGAAGTCACCTATAATGCTTTATCTAAATTTGCCAAAGAAGTGCAACAAGAAGAAGGTTTGGGATGGGTGTTTGTCTCTGATTTGCTTTTGTATCTTGGAGGAGAGGAGTAAGAAAGGCATGGCTTTTGTTGATAATAACCGCTGTTTTCTGTGTGGTAAGGATAATCCCATAGGCTTGAAAATTGATTTTAGAAAAGAAGGAGACTATACAGTGGGGGAGACGGTTATTCCCTGGTTTTTTCAGGGTTTTCAGGGGGTGGCTCATGGAGGCATTGTGGCTTCTTTGCTCGACGAAGTGATGTCGCACAGTGTTAAAAACGATGGTTTGCTTGCAGTAACCGGTTCCTTGCAGGTAAAGTATCATCACCCCTGTTTGACCGGTCAGCCTGTTTTCTTGAGAGGTAAAGTGGAAAAAGTGTCGGGACGCGTTATAGAGGTTTGGGGAGAAGTTGTTCAGGATGGTAGGGTTGTAGCTTCTGGAAAAGGGATATTTGTTATTCCCAGACAAGGAGTGATCAGAAAATGAATCAGGTCAGTGATAAGGTGAGAGTGCGTTTTGCCCCCAGTCCAACCGGTTTTCTTCACTTAGGGGGAGCGCGTACTGCTCTTTTTAACTGGCTTTTTGCCAGAAAATATGGAGGCGTTTTTATTTTAAGAATTGAAGACACCGACGTGGTTCGCTCTACTGAGGAGTCGGTGGAGGTAATTTTGGAGGGCTTGCGCTGGTTGGGTCTTAACTGGGATGAGGGGCCGGAAGTAGGTGGCGATTACGGACCTTATTTTCAAAGTCAGCGCTTACACTTTTACGAGGAATATGCCCAGAAACTCCTTGACGCAGGATTGGCCTATCATTGCTTTTGCACGCCGGAAGAACTTGAGGAACGCAGGCGGAAAACCATAGCTTCCGGACGGAGCTGGCGTTACGATAGATTGTGTTTTTCACTGACCGAAAAAGAAAAAGAAGCCTTGCTTGCAGAGGGTCGTAAGCCTGTTTTGCGCTTTTTTATACCAGAAGGAAAAACTAAGTTTCTGGACCTTCTCCGGGGTGAAGTCGAATTTGAGAACCAGGAACTGGACGACTTTGTGATACTCAAGTCTGACGGTATGCCAACTTATAACTTTGCCTGTGTAGTTGATGATGCGCTGATGCAGATAACCCACGTTATCAGAGGTGATGACCATATTTCCAACACCCCACGCCAGGTCTTGCTTTACAAAGCTCTGGGTTTTCCATTACCCAGCTTTGCGCACATCCCCATGATCCTGGGTAAGGATAAAACTCGACTTAGCAAACGGCATGGCTCGCCTTCGGTGACCTATTATCGCGACAAGGGCTATCTGCCTGACGCTTTATTCAACTATCTGGCACGTTTGAGCTGGGCAAGCGGGGAAGAGGAAAAGGAGATTTTTACCCGGGAAGAAATCATAGAAGGTTTTTCAATAGAACGAGTGACCAAACACGCTGCAGTTTTTGACCTTGATAAGCTCAACTGGATGAATGGCTTGTATATTCGAGAAGCCTCGCTTGATTATCTGCTGGAGGTTTTCCTGGAGATCGCTCCTAAGAATGGGCTTTCTGATGTTAACCTTTCCGATGAGGCATTTCGGGAGTATTGCAAGAAAGTACTCACTATTATGCGAGAACGTATCAAATACCTGGCGCAATTGATTGAAGAAGCGATTTACTTTTTTAGGGAAGATTATCCCTATGATGAAGAGGCGGTTGAGAAAGTACTTAAGGAAGCCGGTGCTCGAGAGCGCCTGGCAGTTTGTCTGGAGCGCCTTAAAGGGTTAAACTCTTTTACAGCTTCTAAGTTAGAAAGTGTTGTTAGGGATACTGCTTCGGAGTTAGGAGTTAAAGCAGCGAAGCTAATTCACCCTCTTCGGGTTGCGGTTTCTGGTAAGCGGGTTGGTCCGGGATTGTTTGAGTTGCTGGAGGTACTTGGCAAAGAGAGAGTTATAAACAGAATTGAAAGGACTCTTGCTATGCTTTCTTAACCGAGATTGAGTAGTGCTTCAGGGGAGTGGAAGCATCGTCTGGTTTTCCGCTCCCCTGAAAGCAGGAGTTTTAATTTTGTTCCAGATGGGCATCCAGCGTAATATCGATGCTGGAGAGTAAAACACTTACCGGGCAGGTTGTCTTGGCCTTCTGGGCAATGTTCATAAACTCTTTCTCGCCTATGCTGGGAACGCTGGCTGTGCACTCAAGATGACTGCTCTTGATTTTAAATCCTCCCTCCACAGCTTCCATGGTTATGGTAGCCTGGGCTTCCACTTTTTCTGGGGTATAGCCGCTTTCCGAAAGCAAGTGAGAAAGCGCCATTGCAAAGCAACCTGCATGTGCTGCAGCGATGAGTTCTTCAGGATTAGTTCCACTTCCATTTTCAAAGCGTGATCTGAAAGAATAATTTCCTTTGAAGGTTCCACTGCCAAGTTCCACTGTGCCCTTCCCTTCTTTGAGATTTCCCACCCAGATTGCTCGCGAGGCTCTTTTAAGCAATTTTCAACACTCCTTTCCTTTTCAGAAAGCATTTTGCTATCTGAGAACCATGATGGGTTTTAAAAATTCCTGTATAGACCTGATAGGGTGTTGAAAAAAGGTTTTGATAATGATAAGATAATATCCACCTGAGCTGAGAGGTCGTCTAAGGGTAGGACGCGTGACTCTGGATCACGTAGTGGTGGTTCGAATCCACCCCTCTCAGCCAACTCTTTTCTTGAGGCTGGTTGTGAGCACGCAGAAACTGGAACAACTCAAAAGACGCTTTCAAGAAGAGTCCTTTGCAGATTTATTCCGCTTTTCACTTCTTGAACTCAAGGAAGGCTATGCCAGAGTAAGACTTGAGGTCGATGCTCGTTTTTACAATATTTTTGGTGTGGCACACGGAGGATGTATTTTTGCTCTCATTGATGAGGCCTTTGAGCTGGCTTGCAATTCTCACCTTGAAGATGCGGTGGCCATGAGTGTGCAGGTCAACTATATTAGGCCGGTCAAAGAAGCTTCTCTTATTGCCGAAGCGAAGGAAGTAGCTTTAACCAGAAAGACCGGCATTTATGATATCCGGGTATTTTCCGACGGAGAAAACAGTGAGGAAACAGTAGCCATAGCACGAGCTCTCTGCTATAGGAGGCTACCTAAAAAGGAGGGGGAATAACACCCCCTCCATTATTTATTCTTTTCTTTTTCCCAGTTCTCTATCCAGCATTAAAAGACCCTGGCCCTTGCCTTCTGTGTAATTCAAAATGCCCAGGATATAAGAAGCATTCTTTTCTTCTTCCACCTGTTCATCAATAAACCATTGCAACATTACCTGTGCTGGATAATCATTCTCTTCCTTAGCAAGTTCGTATAACTGGTTAATCATGGAAGTAACTTTTTGCTCGTGTTCCAGCACTTTTTTAAACATGTCTAAGGGAGTACCGAATTCTACCGGGGGTTGCTCAATTGCTTTCAGAATAACTCTTCCTCCCCGGTCATTGACAAAATCGTAAATTTTCATGCCATGACTAATCTCCTCTTTAGCCTGGACCTTAAGCCAGTGAGCAAACCCGTTGAGGTTCTGGGCTTCACACTGTGCGGCCATAGCCAGATAGAGGTAGGCCGAGTAAAGTTCATTCTTAATTTGTTCGTTTAATGCGTCTTCGAGTTTTTTACTTAACATTTCCACTTCCTCCTTTCAGATTTTTAAGTGAAAACCTGTTTTATCGTTTTACCAAATTTGGTTCCCAGCTCTTCTATTTTCTGGGATTCTTTGAGAGTAAAGTTACCTTTGAACTCCAGGGTATCTATGATTTCCCAGCCCAGTTCGACACACCATTTTTCAAGCTCTCTTTTGGCTCCCCCCGACCAAGCAAAACTGCCCAGATAAACCACTTTTTTAGTGGTTATTCCTTTCCGTTTAGCAAGGTCCAATAAGTGCGCCAGGGGAGGGAATAAACCCGTTTCGTAAGTTGGCACTGCTACTGCAACTCCACGATTTTGCCACAAAGCTTTGAGGATATAACTGGGATGGATTTTTCTCACATCGAAAACTTCAAATGGAACCTCACTTTTTAGCAATCCTTGCATAAAGGTTTCGGTTGCTTTTTCGGTAGCACCATACATAGTTCCGTAAAGAAGCGTAATGCCTTCTTCACCGCCGGTGGTCTGAAAATCAGCCCACTTCTGGTAAAGCTCCACAATCTGCTGGGGATTACCCCTCCAGATAAGCCCATGGGAAGGTGCCACAACTTTGAGTTGAATGCCAGATAACTTGGCGATAGCTTTTTTAACCATGGGGCTGAATTTGGCGACGATGTTTGCATAGTAACGCAGGGCTTCAGCTATGTAAAAATCCAGATTTTGACATTGGTCGTCGAAGATTGTTCCCTGCAGGGCTCCGTAGCTTCCAAAGGCATCACAGGAGAAAAGGATGCTGGAGGATTTCTCGTAGCTTACCATGGTTTCTGGCCAGTGCACAAAGGGTATGAAAAAGAATTGCAACTCTTTTTTGCCCAGGTTGAGTGCCTCACCATCTTTCAAAATTTGTATTCTTTCCTGGAGATGGTAAAAAGATTGTATCATAGGCTGGGCCTGGGGAGTACACAGGATAATTGCTTGAGGTGCTACTTCTCGTAGCAGGCTCAAAGTTCCGCTGTGATCCGGCTCCATATGGTTGACCACGATGTAGTGGAGATTCTGGGGATCTAAAACCTGTTTTATTTGATAGAGAAATTCATCAAAATAAGAAGATTTTACCAGGTCTATGAGAACATTTTTCTGATCTTTGAGAAGGTAAGAATTGTAGGATACACCTTTCTCACTCACCGGCCACAGGCCTTCAAAAAGTTCGGTGTTATAGTCGTTTACGCCTATCCAGAAAATATCGGGGGCTATTTCAACTCTGGGCATTTATTTGCTCCTTCTTCCCCTAAATATATCAATTGTGGTGTACTTTAATGTAAACTTATTAGGAAGCTGGTTTATTCCTGAGAGATTGAGAATATCATGCTTCTTAAGGGGGTTTTGCTATGGGAGTCGCGAAGTGGGAGGGCAAAGTGGCCATTGTAACTGGAGCAAGCCGTGGTATAGGGCGGGCCATTGCAGAGCTTTTTGCTCGTCGGGGTTTGCGCCTCACCCTGGTTGCACGTTCCCGAGAAGCTCTACTTGCTTTCTGTGCAGAGCATGCTCTTTCTGAGGAAAAGGCTCTGGTTTGCGCTGGCGACCTCAGTGATTCAAATTTTCCAGAAAGAGTAGTCGAGCAAACCGTGGGACATTTCGGTCAGCTCGATGTGGTGGTCAACAATGCTGGAATAGCTATTCCCGCTTCTTTAGAAGAAACCACTCTTGAGCAGTGGGATTTGCAGATGGCAGTTAACGTGAGAGCTCCTTTTTTAATTTGTAAGGCAGCGCTTCCTTACCTTCGTTGTTCGGAAGTACCTACCATTGTGAATATTGCTTCCGTGGTTGCCTACAAGGGCTATGTTAACCAGGGTGCTTATACGGCTTCCAAGCACGCCCTGCTTGGCTTCAGCAAGGTTCTGGCGCGGGAGGTTCATAAAGACGGGATCCGGGTTCACGTGGTTTCTCCGGGTGGTGTAGCTACAGAGATGATTGCTTCCATGCGTCCCGACCTGGATCCTTCAATTCTGGTTCCTCCTCAGGAAATTGCCGAGATCGTCTGGTTTTTAATGAGCAGGCGAGGAAATGCGGTCATCGATGAGCTGTCAGTTCGCAGGTTTTCTAAGGAACCCTGGATATAAAGGAGGTTAATGTGATGCAGGACCAATATTTTCTGATTCTTGATTGTGGGGCTACCAGCCTTCGTGCTATAGCTATCAACGAGGAGGGTAAAATCCTCTCTGTAGCTTCCTTTGCCAATTCTCCTCGCCCCCAGAAGGAAAACCCTGAATTTTTGATATGGGATATCGAAGAGATGTGGGATGTTTTCTGTAAGGCCATTCGCAAGGTGGTAGGAGAAGTTGGGAAGGGAGTCAGGGCAGTTGCGGTAACCACCTTTGGAGCTGACGGAGCCCCGGTCAAAAAAGACGGTACCCTGACTTATCCGGTGATTTCCTGGCAGTGCAGTCGCACCGCTTCCTGGGTAACCAGAATAGAGCAACTTATAGATTCCTGGGAAGCTTTCGCAATAACCGGGTACCAGGTTTTACCCTTTAACACCCTCTTGAAGTTTCTCTGGCTTAGAGAAAATGCTCCGCAGGCTCTGGAAGAGGCCGATACTTTTTTGATGATGCCTGGCCTTTTGAGTTTTCGGTTGTGTGGAGAAATGTTTCTGGATTTCACTTCTGCTTCAACTGCGATGCTTCTCGACCTTCAAGAAAGGAAGTGGTCGTCGAGGTTGCTGGACCTGGTGGGGCTTGATCCTGAGTTTTTCCCACCTCTCGTTTATCCTGGGGAAGTAGTGGGTAGGATTCATAACAAAGCCAGCCAGGAGACTCAGATACCAGCCGGGACGCCGGTTGTTGTCTGCGGCCATGATACCCAGTTTGCGCTGGTGGGCTCGCTGGCTGGAGACGAGGATTTAATCTTGAGCTCGGGTACCTGGGAGATAGCAGCTTTCCGTTCCAGAAAGTTCCTGACTTCTCGCAAAGCTTTTGAATTGGGCATGCTGATAGAGCTTGATGCCGAAGATGGCTACTGGAATCCTCAGATGTTGATGATTGCAGGAGGGGTTGTAGAATGGATGAGAAGAAACCTTTTTTCAGACGTAAAAGATGACCCCAGAATTTACCAGATTATGATTCAGGACGCCCTGAGTGTCCCTGTGGGGAGCAATGGAGTGGTGGTAATTCCTTCCTTCATGCCTTCCGGACCCAATAAGCCCCAGGGTACAGAAGGCACTGTTCTCGGTTTGGGATTGACATCGAGCCGGGCTCAGCTTTTCCGAGCCACTCTGGAGGGTTTATCATTTCAGCTGCGGCAGGCCAAGGAAGCAATTGAAGAGGTTTACCACTTTTCACCTCGTGGCCTGAGAGTGGTAGGTGGGGGTGCTAAGAATGAACTGTGGAACCGAATTCGGGCAGATGTGTTAAATCTGCCGGTAACCACCACTTCCTGCGAGGAAGCCACAGTCCTGGGGGCATCTCTTTTCTGCAAGATGGGAGTTGGCGATGTAAAAAATCTGTCAGAAGCCAGGGAAACAGTTAAAGTGGAAACTAAACATTTTGACCCCTCTCCAACAGCGAGTCTTTACGAAGAACTTTACCGAGAATATCAGAAGGTGCCCTATTTCCTTGCTCCTTTTTACAAGAGGCGAAAAAAATGAATAAACAAAGAATAGCTGATGCCACGGCATCAGCTATTCTTTTAAGTAAGTTTTGAGTATTTTTTCCACCTTCTCTATGATTTCGTGGCACTTCTCTTTCAGGTTTTTCTCCCGGTATTCCCGCAGACCTTCTTCGGTGTTGAGGGCTACTCCAATGAGGTCTATGCAATTGAGCGATCCCAGTTCCTTTTCCACGTCTTTTAGAAAGTTTTCAGTTTTAAGGTAAAGCTGGTCCCGGGTGTGTTTGTCCTGGGGAGAAGTTCTTCCATACTTTATGCCCAGTGCCATAACCGCTCCGGTTACTGCACCGCATATTCTTCCAGTGTGTCCTATTCCTCCCCCGAAGCCAGTAGCTATTTTGGGGATGAGCTCGCTTGTTACCCCCAGAAATTCACTTGCTCCCAGCAACACCGATTCACAGCAGTTGAAGCCCAGATTATGGAAATCTCCAGCGCTTTTCATGTTTTTCCCTCCCTATTTTTGTTTTTTTAGCAGGTTGTAAACTTCCCTGGCTACCATCAGCTCTTCGTTGGTGGGAATAACCCACACTTCAGCTTTACTGTCTGGTAAACTTATTTTGCCTTCCTGGCCAATCGTGTGTTTGTTCTTCTCTTGGTCAATGATAATTCCTAACGCATCAAGATTGGAAGAGATACGCTCTCTGATTGAGGGGGAATTTTCGCCAATTCCTCCAGTGAAGACCAACGCATCAACTCCATTCATAAGGGCAAAAAAGGCTCCGATATATTTTTTGACCTGATATACAAACACCTCTATAGCCAGCTCGGCTCTCCTATCCTTCTCTTCTGCAGCAAGCTTTTCCAGCTCCCACATTTCTGCAGATTTTCCAGAAATAGCCAGAAGGCCAGATTTTCGGGTCAAAAGCTGATCTATTTCTTGGGGAGTAAAGCCCTCTTTTTCCTGTAGGAAGGTGATGACCTGAGGATCAAAATCTCCGGGACGGGTTGACATGATGGTTCCTGATTGGGGAGTGAAACCACTTGAAATGTCAAAGGATTTACCGTTTTTAATGGCACAAACACTGCAGCCGCTTCCTAAGTGACAGGAAATTACCTTTTTGTTCGAGGTGGTGAGCTTTTGAATTCTCTCTGCAATGTAGCGGTGGGAATTTCCGTGAAAGCCAAGCTTTTCTATACCGTATTTTTGGCACAGCTCCCAGGGAAGGCCGTAGACCCGGTGAGCTTCTGGAATGCTCCTGTGAAAAGTGGTTTCAAAGACTCCTACCAGAGGAGTGTGGGGCAGAATTTTTCTGAAAATTTCTATAGCCAGCAGTGCTGGAGGGTTGTGCACCATGGTGACCGAAGAGTAATTTTGTAAAGCTTCGATAACTTTTTGATCGATAAGACAGGTTGAAGTGAATTCTTTACCTCCGTTGATGAGTTTTATGCCCACTGCTTCCAGGGCGGAGATGTCTTGAATAACGCTTTGGGGAGAGTTGAGCTCTTCCACGATAAATTTTAGGCCTTTTTCATGGTCTGCATGGGGAATCTCTTTTTTGACAGTTTTACCATCGGCCGTTTTTTGCTCTAAATAAGCGTCTTCCCGGTAAAGACGCTTCAAGTTTCCTTTGAGAAGGGAGCGGAAGCTGTTTTCCTGAATATCGAAAATCTCGTATTTGATGGAAGAACCGCCGCTGTTAACTGCCATAACCAGCATTGCTTTTCTTTCTCCTTTCTCTTTGAAAGTTGAGCCTTTCCATAAGGCGACAGAAAGAACAGACCTCAAGCGTTGTGGGCATTCCACAGCGTGAGCACTCAGAAAGTTTGACTGTTTCCTGGCTGCTGGCAAAATATCTATCTCTCCGTTCCAGAAAACCCAGCAAGAACATGTGCTTGGTACCTGGAGATTTTTCTTCCAGAAAATCGAGAGCTTCTTTGTATTGGAAGCTTTTTGCTCTTTTAGAGAGGGGACAGCGTTCCTCTATAAAAGGAATATCATGGAGCTTTGCATACCAGTGGATTTCTTCCTCAGTTAACGTATAAAAGGGTTTCACCTTACGTACCATTTTGGGGTGGGGACTGGGCAAAACTGGGCTCTGATGTGCTAAGTAGCTGTCCTGCCAGTGTAGGATGTTACCAAGCAAGGTTGCTGCTTCGTCGTCAAGGTTGTGACCGGTGGCATAAACGGAGAAATGATTATCCCAGGCATAGCGGTTGAGGAGGTGTCTTTTGATCATTCCGCACACTGAACAGGGAGGGCGGTTGCGTACCTTTTGGGTTATTTCCGGAATTGAGTATTTGATTAAAGACTTTACTTCAATGATCTCAAACGGGAGCTGATGCTTTTCTGAAAAGCTTTCCACTATTTCTCTGGAGCGCAGGGAGTATTCTCCCATACCCAGGTCAAAGTGAACAGCCTGCACTTTATAGCCGGCTTTCTGCAGGTAAAACCAGAGGCTCATGCTGTCCTTGCCTCCGGATACTCCAAGTAATACCGTCTCTTCCCTGCTAAACATGCGGTTTTTCTTTATGGCCTGTTCAACCTGGCGGCTGAAGAAAATGTCAAAACACTCAGGGCAAAAAGAGGAGTTATGCCTTTTCAGCTTCATTACTGCTTCTTTTTTGCACCGGGTACACTTCAAAAAGCTCACCTCCTCTATTTACCAATCTATCACAAAGCCCACTTTTTTAAAACGGTTGCTTTCTCAAATAGAAAGAATTACCATTTTAAAAAGGGCAGGAGGTGATGAAAATGCGTTTTGGAAAGCTTTTGCAAAAGGATGCCCCGGGTTGGGAGAAACATCTCCCTGCAGTGAAAATAGAAAAGTGTGCTCAGTGTAGCTGCCCCATAGTGAAGGTAACTGTGGGCAAGGAAACCCCTCACCCCAACACGCTGGAGCACTATATCACCTGCATCCAGCTTTTGGGGTTACACAAAAGAAACCGACAACTTTCTCACATTGCCACCTTTAATTTCACCCCGACCATTAGTTTTCCCGTGGTTAGTGTACATGTCAACGTAGACGAGTTTGAGGGCATTTTTGCACTGGCCTTTTGCAACATTCATGGAGGATGGGAAGAGTTTGTGGTACTTGGGTAATCCGGAACCTGTACTTTATGTTTGAGGAGATACCTTCAAGGTGGGGAGATAGAGTTGGTTTTGTAGTCATTCACTTGGGGTTGCACAATTTTGTGTTGAAATTGAGAGTAAGGCTTATTTTGGGTAAGCAAGACTTGTGCCACACTCTGGATGGTGAAGTTTCATTATTGGCATTCTCAAGTGATAAAATAGGAAGTAGAAATGTTTCTGAAATTGATAGAGAAAGAGATTAACTTGCAGCTGATGTAGGCTCTTGTCATCTTTGGAGTGTAACGATATAATATATGCCTGTGGCGGTGTAGCTCAGATGGTTAGAGCATCCGGCTCATACCCGGAGCGTCCGGGGTTCGAATCCCTGCACCGCCACCATATTATTTTAGTCTTTCAATCTGGTGCCCTGTGTCGGATTTAGTGGAGCGAGTTTCCCGTTTTATAGATCTTTACTCACTTATCAACCCCGGGGATAGAGTCCTAGTTGCCTTTTCTGGAGGCCCCGATTCAGTAGCCCTGGTTGAAATCCTCCGGTGTATCCAGAAGCGAAAAGATTTCGAGCTAATGCTTTTACATCTCAACCACGGTTTGCGAGGAGAGGAAGCCTTAAGGGACGAGCATTTTTGCGTGAACTGGGCCTTGGAGCACCAGCTACCAATTGTGGTGGTAAGAAGAAAGGTTTTGAGGCTCTGGGAACGGGAGAAGGGTTCGCTTGAAGAGGTTGCTCGCCGGGTTCGCTATGAAGTTATCGAACGAGTTTCCGCTGAAACCGGGTCAAATGTGGTGGCTCTTGGACACAACCTTGGTGATCAGGCGGAGACTTTGTTAATGAACATCATAAGGGGCTGTGGCCTGGACGGTTTGAAGGGGATGAAACCTGCTTCTGGCAAATACATCCGTCCCCTTCTTTTTGTGGAGAGGAAAGAGATACTCGAGTTTTTGAATGAAGAAGGAATTCCCTTTATCGAAGACAGCTCTAACTTCAGGCTGACTTTTTTCAGGAACCGGGTACGACATTTAGCGATGCCCTTTCTGGAAGAAGTTTTTAATCTCGATTTTCAAAAGGCGCTGTTCCGCCTGGCTGAAAACATGCAGAGGATTACCGAAGAAAGAAAATCGAAAATTACTCTTCCCATTGAACGGGAAGGGGACCTGGTGGCGCTTCCTTTAAGCGCTCTGCTTAGCTTATCCCCGGATTTGCTGTTTGACGCGGTAAGGTTTTTTATAAGAGAGGTAAGAGGCGATCTTCTGGAGATAAGCCAGGAACACTTAAAAGCTCTGGTGCGTTTAATAAAAAGGGGTAGAGGTAAAATGAGTTTGCCGGGTAAGTTCGAAATTTTTATAAAAGAAGGAAAGATTTTCGGTAGTCCGATTTCTCTGCCTTTACTCTCTTATCCCGACTGGGAACGTTTTTTGGAGGTTCCTGGTAAGACTTTTTTTGAGGACCTGGGTTTGCACATAGAGAGCAAATTGGTGGATAAGGAGAACTTGGATAGCGAGGTTCAGGAAAAACCTGGTTGCTGGAGCACGGTTCTGGATTTTGATGTCCTGCGTTTCCCTGTTTGCGTGCGAAATTTCCGTTCTGGAGATAGAATGGTCTATCGGGGTAAAGAAACAAAGGTAAAGGAGCTTTTTCAAAAAATGGGTGT
The DNA here is from genome assembly GCA_964570785.1 of uncultured Atribacterota bacterium. Classification (GTDB taxonomy): domain Bacteria; phylum Atribacterota; class Atribacteria; order Atribacterales; family Thermatribacteraceae; genus Thermatribacter. The sequence continues at coordinate 35,288 of CAZMZG010000012.1, forward strand.
CGTCTGGGAGTGGCGAAGAAGTTTGCCCTTTTTTTGTGATGCAGAAAAGATAGCTTGGATTCCCGGGATTGCACTTGACGAACGAGTGAAGGTTAAGGAAAATAGCAAGCGTGTGCTCTTTATACTTTGTAAAGTGTGAGGTTGTCGCGATGTCCGAACACGATGATTTTATTGGAAAAGTGCTCATTTCCCGCGAGGAAATTCAGCGGAAAGTGAAAGAGCTTGGGGGGCAGATTACCAGGGATTATCAAGGCAAAGAATTGCGAGTAGTGGGTATTTTACGAGGTGCTTTTGTTTTTATGGCTGATCTGATCAGGAATATAAAGCTGCCCCTCAGCGTTGATTTTATGTCGATATCGAGTTACGGAGGAAATGTGGAATCGAGTGGAGTGGTGCGAATCTTGAAAGATCTTGACAAGCCTATTACTGATGTCGACGTGCTGATCGTGGAAGATATCGTGGATACTGGCCTTACCTTGAAGCACCTTCTGGAAGTCCTTTCCACCAGAAATCCGGCCAGCTTGAAGGTCTGTGCCCTGCTTGATAAAAAAGAGCGGCGCCTGGTCTCAAACTTAAAAATAGATTATACGGGTTTTGAAATTCCCAATCTCTTTGTAGTGGGCTATGGGCTGGATTTCGCTGAGAAATATCGTAATTATCCCTTTATTTTTGTGTTAAAACCAGAATACTACCAGCCTGAGTTTACAAGGTAGAAATGGAGGATGAGTTGATCCGGTGAGGTTAAATACAAATTATCCGAACGGGAGGTTTTACCGCAACCTGGGTTTTTACCTCCTTTTTTTGATTATCATCATTTCGCTGGCTACTTCTCTTATGCAAAGAGAAGCACCACCTATGGTAATGAACTACACCGAGTTTTTGGAGGCGGTTAATCAGCGCCAGGTGGTAAGGGTAACCATAATGGACCACAATATTTACGGGGAACTTTATAATGGTACGCATTTCACCACTTATGCTCCTGAAGACCCTGAACTGATCAGCATTTTGCGAAATGCCAGTGTTGAAATTGAGGCCAAGCCCCCGGCAGAGCCTTCCTGGTGGGTTAGAATATTGAGTTCCCTTTTCCCCACCGTACTCTTAATTGTGGTTTGGATTTTTCTCTTGCAGCAGCTGCAAGGGGGGAGTAAAGTAACTTCTTTTGCCAAGAGCCGTGCCAAAATGGTGGATCCTGAAAAAGTCAAAGTTACTTTTCGGGATGTTGCCGGCGTGGAGGAGGTTAAGGAAGAGCTGCGGGAAGTGGTAGATTTTTTGAAGAACCCGCGCAAGTTTCAGCGCATTGGGGCACGTATTCCCAGGGGAGTACTGCTTTATGGACCGCCGGGTACTGGTAAAACGCTGTTAGCACGTGCGGTAGCCGGAGAGGCTGGTGTACCTTTCTTCAGCATCAGCGGTTCGGATTTTGTGGAAATGTTCGTGGGTGTGGGCGCAGCAAGAGTCAGGGATCTTTTTGCTACTGCCAAAAGAAATTCCCCCTGCATTGTTTTTGTTGACGAGCTTGACGCAGTGGGTCGCCATAGGGGAGCAGGTTTGGGTGGTGGTCATGATGAGCGGGAGCAAACCCTCAACCAGCTGCTGGTTGAGATGGATGGCTTTGACCCCAATGAAGGGGTAATACTTATTGCGGCCACCAATCGCCCTGACATCCTGGATCCGGCTCTTTTGCGTCCTGGGAGGTTTGACAGGCGCATTGCTGTACCGCGTCCTGATGTAGCAGCCCGCGAAGCTATATTGCGGGTGCATTTGCGGGGCAAGCCTCTTGCCAAAGATGTGGATGTTCGGATCTTGGCGCGCAGGACCCCCGGGTTTGTGGGGGCGGATCTTGCCAATCTGGTGAACGAAGCTGCTCTTTTTGCGGCGCGCAAGGGCAAAGAGGTCATCGGGATGGAAGAACTGGAAGCAGCTATTGACAAGGTGGTTGCTGGTCCAGAGAGGCGCCACGTTATTGTCAGCGAGAGAGAAAAGAAAATCGTGGCTTATCACGAGGCGGGTCATGCTCTGGTGGCCAAAGCCATTCCCAACAGTGACCCGGTTCACAAGATTTCCATTATTCCGCGGGGTGGAGCGGCTCTTGGCTATACCCTGCAGCTTCCCACTGAAGATAGATATTTAGTCAGTAAGCAGGAGCTTCTCACCAAGCTTACCATCCTGCTGGGGGGTCGAGTTGCTGAGGAGCTGGTTTTTAATGATGTCACCACTGGGGCTCATGATGACCTGAGAAAAGCTACTGAAATCGCTCGAGAAATGGTTTGTGAGTACGGTATGAGTGAGATTCTTGGTCCGCTAACTCTGGGTAGAAGACACAAAGAAGTTTTTCTGGGCAAGGACATTGCTGAGGACCGCAACTACAGTGAAGAAATAGCTTACGCTATTGACAAAGAAGTGAGGGCTTTAATTGATCGGGCCTATCAGCAGGCTCGCTCTATTCTCACTGGTTACCGCGATAAGCTTGATAGCCTTGCCCTGGAGCTTGTGGAAAAAGAGGTTCTTGATAGAGAAGACATTGACCGCATTTTGCAGCTTCCTGACAACGCTGTTTCCAATGGTCAGAACGAGGAAGTTCCAGGGTATAAAGATAATGAGAGAGATTCTGAAGACAACCTGCAAGAAAGAGGAGGAAAGTCTACCGATGAAATCCAGTGAACTGAGGGTGGGTCTGACGGGTGTTGTAGAAACGACGGTGAATGATGAAAATAGTGCTGATCGCTTCGACCCGGATATGGTCCCCGCTTTCGCTACTCCTATGCTGGTTTCACTTATGGATAATGCAGCCCATCAGGCGGTTAAAAACCACCTCCCTGAAGGTTATATCAGCGTGGGTACCCGGGTGAGCGTGAGTCATGTGGCTGCTACACCTAAAGGGATGAAGGTGACGGTGCGCGCTACCCTGGTGGAGATATACAGAAATAAGTTAGTTTTTGAAGCGGAAGCTTTTGATGAAGTTGAAAAGATTGGGGAAGGCCGATTGGAAAGGTTTGTAATCAATCGTGAAAAGTTTTTGCAGAAGCTACAAACCAAAGCTGAGAAATAAATGAATTGGCCAGTTTTTCCGGTTTTTTTAATAGTTCTGGAGGTAAGCCGGTATGCGGCAGATTGCAGTGTTTGGTTTAGGAGTTTTTGGAAGCAGCTTGGCTATGGATCTCTATAAGCTGGGCTTTACTGTGTTGGGAGTTGATATCAAAGAGGAACCGGTTAAAGAGCTTGCTGGTAAGATAACCGAAGTCGTTCAGGCCGATACTACTGATGAGAAAGTACTGGAAGCGCTGGGCATTAGGAATTTTGATGTTGCTGTGGTAAGCATTGGTGATGATATTCAATCCAGCGTTTTAACCACCATTACCCTAAAGGAGCTGGGTGTGCCCTTTATTATTGCTCGGGCTATCAACAAGATGCATGGCAAAATTCTCAGTAAAATCGGAGCAGACCGGGTAATTTTTCCCGAGCAGGATATGGCCTTTAAATTGGCTAAAACCCTGGCTCTTCCTAACGCCATTCGTACTGAAGAGCTTTTTCCGGGATATAACATTGTGGAATCGAGAATTCCTCCTTTTTTGTACGGTTTAACGCTTGGCAAGGCCCAGTTGCGCAATAAATATGGCATCAATGTGCTGGCTATTAAACGGGGTGAGGAGTATATTGTTTCTCCCTCGGCAGACGAAATGTTGCTGAAAGGAGATGTAATTTACGTTTTAGGCAATGAACAACAGCTACAGCAGTTTTTCAAAGGTAGTGAGGCCAATCGAGGCAAAGAGGTTCGTATCAATGGCAAAAATGGAAAGTAGGGGGGTGCTGTAATTTATGAAAGCGCAGTTAGAGTGTTTTCCTTGTAATGTTCGACAGGCGCAGGAGGCAGCGCTTCTTGCTGGAGCAGATAAAGAGTTAATCTGGCGAATTTCTCAGGAAGTGTGCAGGCTTTTTGCCAGTGCGGACCCTGACTGGACTCCGGCTTATATGACTTCTCTTGCTCATCAAGTTACCAAGAAGATGACCGGTGTGGATGATATTTATAAAAAGGAAAAAAGAAAATACAATCAAATTGCTTTGCGGCTTTACCCTCACTTGAAGGCCTTTGTGGAAGGTGGTTCGCCTGAGGGAAGGCTGGAACGAGCAGTGAAAGTTGCTATTGCTGGTAACATCATTGATCTCGGAGTGTATCGGGAGATCAGCCCTGAAAAGATTTTAGCCCAGGTTACCGAGGAAGGCTGGGGTAGGTGTCATCTGGAAACCTTTTTGGAAGACCTGGAAAAAGCAAAGTGTATTTTTTATGCAGCGGATAACGCTGGTGAAGTGGTTTTTGATAAAGTTTTTCTGGAAGAGGTTACGCCTTCCAAAAAAGTTTTTTTTGTAGTTAAGGGTGGCCCCATGTCTAATGATGCTACACTCTCTGATGCGCAAGAAGCGGGCTTGGACCAGATAGTTGAAGTCATAACCACTGGTAGGGCAGAAATAGGTATCAATTTGGAAAAGGCTTTACCTGAGGTGAGAAAAATGTGGCAAGAGGCAGACCTGGTTATCTCCAAAGGGCAGGCCAATTTTGAAAGTCTGAGTTCCTGGGAGAGAGACAGAGTATACTTTCTTTTGAAAGCCAAGTGTGTTCCGGTAGCGCGGGAACTTGAGGTGCCTCAGGGGGCGCTTGTTTTACAGAGAGGTTTACAGAAAATGCCTCAGCCAGTGTAATTCTTTTTTGCCGGGGGATTGCCATGGAGAAGGGAAAGGAAGTTGTTGCTGCAGGGGGAATTGTTGTCCGCCAGGGCAACGAAGGTGTAGAGGTTTTACTAATTCAAAAGAAAGGTTCGAGTGCCTGGACCCTTCCCAAGGGCCATCTTGAAGAAGGGGAAAAACTCGAAGATTGCGCTGTGCGTGAGATACTCGAAGAAACTGGTTTGAAGGTGCGTTTGAAAGGAAAGGCCGGACAAATTTCCTATTCCTATCGTCGGGATGGTTTTCTTCTTTGCGAGACGGTTCACTATTTTGTGGCAGAACCCCTGAGTTCTGGAGAGCCTTTTCCAGATCTCCAAGAGGTGGAACAGGCTGTCTGGTGCCCGTTTGATGAAGCTAATCAGAAGCTGACTTATCCCAATGAGAGAGACCTGCTTGCCAGGTCAAAAAGTATTTTGCTGGGAGACTCAGTTTAGAAGAATTTTGCTGCAGTTCTTAAAAAACTGAAGAAAATTTGTTTTGAAGACCCAAAAATAGTGACAAAAAGGGCAACATGACTTACAATAGCTATTTGAGGAGGGATAGCTGTTTCCCTGGTCCGGGAAAAGAGATATCCCTTAGAAGCAGCATAGCTCAACTTGGGGAGGTTCATTTATGGAGCTCTTGAAGATCTCATCAAGAACGAGACCGGCAGCCCTGGCAGGAGCATTGACTGGTGTAATACGTGAGCACGGGAGGGCAGAAATGCAAGCAGTGGGAGCAGGAGCTGTAAATCAGGCAGTGAAAGCAATAGCCATTGCAAGGGGATACCTGGCACCAAGTGGTATTGATCTGGTGTGTATTCCGGCGTTTGTGGATGTAAAGATCGATGACACAGAAAAAACTGCAATACGTTTTATCGTACTTCCGGCGTAAAGGGAAACGAAGATATTAAGTTTGTTAAAAGGGGGGTTTTAGGATGAACAAACAGGAATTTGTGAATGTGCTGGTTGAGGAACTGAAAAAGGAAGGGGTTAACATCACCAAAAAAGATACTGCAAAAGTGGTAGATGCTTTCTTGAAGGTAGTAGAAAACGAACTGAAGAACAATGGGAAGGTGCAACTGGTAGGCTTTGGTACTTTTGGTGTCAAGGAAAGAGCGAGCCGCAGGGGACGCAATCCACAGACTGGTAAGGAGATCGTTATTCCTGCTGCCAAGGTTCCTTATTTCCGTCCCGGCAAAATGTTGAGAGACGCGGTCAAGTAAGCGATTGCTGCAGGCGATAGGGCTTTTTCGCTAAAGAAAATAGTTTTTTGAAAGGGAGGGATTTATTCCCTCCTTTTTTGTGGAGTTTGTGGTTATGCTCTGTGATTATCACATTCATACTTTTCGTTGTGGAGATGCTCAGGGTGACTATCAAGAGTATGTGCAGAGAGCTATTGAGATAGGTCTCTCTGAGATTGGTTTTTCGGGACATTCTCCTCAGTATTTTCTTCCTCCTCGCCTCCGAAAGAGAGTTGCGGCCATTCCTGAAGAAGAACTGAGTCTGTATGTTGAGGAAGTGGAAAAACTAAGAAAGCTCTACAAAGGGACCATTGAAATTCGTTTGGGTCTCGAAGTGGATTATATTCCGGGTAAAGAAAGGGCACTGGTAGATTTGCTGGAAGGTTTTGACTGGGATTATCTCTTGCTTTCGGTTCATTTCATAGACAATTGGGCTTTTGATAATCCCAGATATATTCGTTTTTTTGAGCGCTATCCGGTAGATCTGGTTTATAAAAAGTATTATCGGATTTTGATTGAGGGAATGAAGACCGGTCTTTTTGACGCTGTTGCTCATTTTGATCTTCCCAAGAAATTTGGATTTTTCCCCACTCAACCTATCCCCGAGGAAGAAGAGGCGCTTTTGGTATGTGCTGATATGGGTATGGTGCTCGAGCTGAATACTGCAGGATGGAGAAAAATGGTTAGGGAGGCGTACCCTTCTTTCTCTATTTTGAAAAGTGCTCAACGGATGGGAATAA
>CAZMZG010000013.1:0-39567 GCA_964570785.1 uncultured Atribacterota bacterium
TGTACTTTATGCTCATGCAAAGCTGCAAAATGGGGTAATAGCCCTGCAAGAACTGTTGCTGATCTAAGACTAAATCCGTATACCCACCGCGAATGGCTTCCAGCGTGGCTGGCGAAAGATCAAACCCAGCACCGACCACATCGTCAGGACCCAAACCCGCAGCTCTAAAGAAGGTTTCCAGAGTAGCTGTAAGTGCTCCGTGATCAGTTACTACCAGCTTTACATCAGGGTGCGAAGAGACATAACCAGTAAACACTGGAACACCCAACGGAGCTTCAGCATTCACTTCAGGAGAAATCTCCAGATAGTCGACAACCAGCCCCTTTTCCTTCAAAGCATCGATAACCCCTTTGGTGCGCAAACCACGAGTAGGCTGAGAAAGCAATCCCCAAACCATGGCCCGGTCTCCTTCTTTGAGACCAAACATCTCTACAGCACTTTTACCAAGCATATAACCTGATTCATAAAGTTCCTGACCCACATACCCGAAACCGCGAGCTTTGTACTTAGCTTCAGCCTTGGGAAGAGTAGTGTTTTGAGAAGTTACAATTATACCTTGCTCGAAAGCCTGGTCAATTAAAGGATCTAATGCGTCATCTCCCGGATGACCCATAATGGCAATACCATCTGGTCTGGATGCAACAGCCTCTTTAAATTGAGTCACCATTTTTTCGGGATCCCAATCGGAAAACACATATTCAACAGTGCAGCCCAGGTCTTCTTCGGCCGCTTTTGCGCCACGATAAACAACACCTGCAAAAGGGCCACCTGGAGGGCCACCACAAAAGAAGCGGATTCTTATCCCTTCAAAGCGCTTTCCCTCAGCAAAAACAGGACCCACCATTAACGCTAAAAAGGTAACTGCCAGCAGAACTCCTATCACCAAGAGAAAAACCTTTTTCATTATGCTAAACCCTCCTCTCAGAGTTTTTAATTTCTAACCAAAGACACCCCAGACCAAACCTACACCCGAGTAAAACAACCAAATTCAATCTATCTACCCCTCGACAAACTACCACCTCCTTTAAACCACAACAGGATACCTACCCATTTTCTTAGCAGTTTCCAGAAAGGCAAAAAAGTTCTCAAGAGGAGTATCCAGCTGTACATGGTGAGTGGGAGCAACGATAAAGCCTCCACCTGGCGCAACTGTTTTAAGCCTCTCTATGACTTCCTCTTTCACTTCCTCTGGACTGCCAAAAGGGAGGGTATACTGTTCGTCGATGGTTCCCCAGAAAGCAAGCCTTTTACCGTACCTCCTTTTAAGATAAGCAGGGTCCATAGCCTTAGGTTGCACGGGATTAAGCACGTCTATGCCAATTTCGATCAATTCATCAATTATCGGGTAAATATTTCCGTCACTGTGATAGGCAATTTTGAGGTCCGAGCTGAGTTTCTTGAGTTCCTGGCAAATAGTTGCCATACGTGGTTTAAGGTATTTGCGCCACAGCTCTGGAGAGATTAACATTCCCTTTTGAGTTCCCACATCATCTCCCAACCAGATGCCATCGACACCCATTTCCACTAATTTTTTAGCTGCAATCAGGTGAAAGCGAAAAGGTATTTCAAGAACTGCATGGGCTTTTTCTTCATCCATAACCATATCCATGAGCAACCTATCCATTCCCCTGAGGTACCAGGCTCCCTCAAAAATGGTACAAACAGTTACTCCCAAGATAAAATAGTCTCTTCCAAATCTCTCTTTTATGGTTTGCAGGGGAAGATAAAGTTCCTCCCGCAAAGGGTCAGGAGGAATATAACTTTCAATTGCTGAATCGTCGGCAAGCGGATGTTCAACGATCTCCGTGTAATGACCTCTTCCAAAAGGCGTATCGTAAGGAACCCTTCTCCAGCGGATTCCCCACTCACAAACATACTCTTCCTCCTCGGATAAATAGTAGGAGTTGGCTATACCTACAGCATATTGAATAATATCAAGCCCCAGGATCTCTTCCAGAAAATGTTCTTCTCCACCATGAGGATTTATACTGGAAGAAGACTCCAATCCGAGATGCTCCTTCAACCTCAGGGCAAATTCCGGAGTAAAGCTCGCTTGGATAGGAACTCTATCAGGTTCTCGATGAGAAAGAGCAGTCAAAACTCGTTCTTTGGGAAGCAATATTAATACCCCCGCTCATTTAATTAAATCTTCAAAAGATGAACATAACAAGGCTCCTTCGTTCCATAATATTAATTTAGACAGCAGCCTTTCGAAATCCTCCAAAGCAAGGTTTCTTACGCTTTCTGGAAACAAAGGAACTACCGGTAGAGGTACCTCTTCAGTACTAAGAGAAAAATCCTCTTCAGCAAGACACCGTGCTAACACCAAAACCCCCAAAAAACCCTGCAAGTATGGGAATTGGTAAAGAGAGCAATTGATCAAGTTCGCCTCCAAAAAAGGTTTCCATTCTTCGGAGAGATCGTTACCAATGACCACCAGTTCTTTCCTGGAACCTGCCTCCTGTAAAGCTTTACCAACTCCATAATTACCAAAAGCGGTACTCATAAAAATGCCGTCGATATTCTCCTCGCCAACTAAGCATTTGCTGGCCAACTCAAAAGCTTCTTCCTCGTTCTTTACCTCAATCACCCAGGAAGCATCATAAGGCAGACCATGTTTATGTACGAAATCGGTCAAACCCTGCCATCTCATAACATGGGAAGGAGCTTGCTTGTTGGTGGTTATAGTGCAAACTCTGCTTTTTTTATTACCCAAAAATAACTTGAAAAGCTTTCCAGCCATTTTTCCCGCGACATAGTAATCTTGACCAACGTAGAACAGCCTTTTACTGAATGGCGCATCCACATTAAAAGTGGCAACTTTAATTCCCCTGATATGAAAAGCATTAATAAAATAATCCAGTTTAGTGAGGTCCGAAGGAACCATCAATAGGGCATTAAACCTTCTTTTTTCCAACAAGCCTTCCAGAATGGCATTTTGCTCAGACAAGTTATGTCCTCTGGTGCGATACACTTCAAATTCCATTCCCCATTTCTCTAAAAAGTTAATCGCATCAAAAACCCCGTTCTCTACAATATTCCAGAAATAAGTATCTTGAGGAAAAATAACAGCCATTCTCTTATTATAAAGCTTGCGGTTATAAGACGAAGTTCTGGAAGAAAAGTAACCTAAGTCTTTTGCTTTCTCAACAATCTTTTTGCGCAAACTTTTGCTAATTCTGCCTTTTCCATTGAGAGCCCTGCTAACTGTAGCCAGAGAAACTCCCAGTTCATCAGCTATATTCCTGAGAGTTACTCTCTTAGACACCCAGCACAAGCTCCTCCTTCAAAAAAGACATTTGACAAAATTTTTACTCCTAACAAGGATAAGAAAATTTTGCTCCAAAGTCAACAAACTTACTTATAAAAATTTGTTCATGAAGAGAAAACACAAAATCGAGCAAAACCAAAAACCAACAACAGCCTCGAAATAAGCAATAGCAGAAGTACGTAATTCATTCCCAAAGAAATACTCTTTCAGATTTCCCCTAAAGCAATCCAACTTTTAACTCTAATTTTTAATTTTTAATTATAAATCTCAGGTATAATTTACAAAGCATAACTCGAAAGTGGCGAGAATCCCTTATGAAAAGTGGAAACAGACCAAAAACCCAGAAAAACACTTTAACACTATTCTCAGACTTGAGCTTGCTTGGTGTCAGCGCCGTCTGGGGAGCAACCTTTGTGACAATGAAAAACCTTCTCGTAAATTTTCACGTTGCTGAAGTGCTTTTTGGAAGATTTCTTGTCGCTACCATCTTTACACTGCTTTTGTTTTCCAAACTAAAATTCGAACCTCAAAGTTTCCAAAAGGGGCTTTTGCCAGGAATCTTCCTGTTCGCCGGCTACTTCTTTCAATCCTGGGGACTAACTTTTACCACTCCCGCCCGTTCTGGATTTATAACGGGTCTTAGCGTCATTCTGGTCCCCTTCATCTCCTGGATGATTTTAAAGGCCAAACCTCCCTTTTATTCTTACTTTGGAGTTGTCCTTTCAACGCTGGGGTTGTTTTTCATTCTTACTCCTCAGAGACTAACCATCAACCCTGGAGAAAACTTGCTGCGAGGGGATATTTTAACTCTGCTTGGAGCAATCGCTTACGCTTTACAAATAGTTCTGGTTGAGAAGCTTACCAGCAAAGCAGACGGCTTTTCTATGGCACTTGGAGAATTCAGCATCATGACTATTTTTAGTCTGGGCATCCTGCTTAGCGCCCCTACTACCAGTGTCACTACGATTTTAATAACCCGACCGCTTGCGGTTATGTTCTTAGGAACAGTTGCCACAGCAATAGCTTTTATCACTCAAAAGATAGCTCAAAAATATACTCCTTCAACTCACGTAGCGCTTATCTTTGCCTCTGAACCAGTATTTGCAGCTATTTTTGCAAGTCTTCTGTGGGGTGAAAAATTTACACCCCGCACTATAGCGGGGTGTGCATTAATACTGGGGGGTATTCTAAGTTGCGAAATGCCCAGAACGCTTACTCGCCACTATCGATATCTTCTAGCTTCAAATCAAACTCAAGTCCTTCAGCATAGAGAAGATCGATGATCTTTTGCAACAGAGCTTGCTCTTCTCCTTTGCTCAACAATTGCCCCCTTCTTTTAAAGTTAGTCAAAATCAACTTCATATTTCTTCCTCCTAAACACGAAGTTTTTGCAAGGCTCTATCAATGCGATCCATAGCTTCAGCAATGTTCTCCAGAGAATTGGAATAAGAAATCCTCAAATACCCTTCGCCAAAATCTCCAAAGCAGGTACCAGGGAGAAGAGCCACTCCGGCTTCCTCAAGCAAATACTGCGACATCTCTTTAGAGCTTAAACCAAAACTACGAATATTTGGGAAGAAATAAAACGCACCTTCAGGTTTAACAAAGCTCAAACCTTTAATATTTTGCAAGCGTTCTATCAGAAAGTCCCTTCTTCTTTTAAATTCAGAAACCATATCTTTTACAGCTTTATCAGCACGAAGTAAGGCTTCAACTCCTGCCATCTGGGTAAAAGTACAGGTGCAGGAATAAGAATTGGTAGCCAGCAAAGTCAAATACTCTGCCCACCCTTTGGGCAAAACAGCATATCCCAATCTCCAGCCAGTCATCGCAAAACTTTTGGAAAAAGCATCAAGAAGCACAGTTCGCTCACGCATGCCAGGAAACTCCAGAATGCTAACATGTCTCTCATCATAAACTATCTCACTGTAAACTTCATCAGTAAAGATTAATAGATCTTCTTCCTGTGCAATCTTGGCAACAGCTTCCATTTCCTCTTCAGTCAACATGGAACCAGTGGGATTATGAGGAGAATTTAAGACAATCATTTTGGTACGACTGGTAATTAGCTTTCTCATCTCGTCAGGGTTTACTCTAAACCCATCCTCTTCTCTTAGCTTGAGGGGAACCGCCTTAGCACCCACAAAATCAATTATTGAACGATAAGCCGGAAAACCCGGGTCAGGATAAACAACCTCGTCTCCTTCTTCCAGAAGCATCAGAAAACTTAAAAAGATAACTGGTTTAGCTCCAGGCATAACAACTACTTCTTCGGGAACTACCTCGATATTTCTGGTTCTTTTCATGTACTCACATACTGCTTTTCTCAAATCCATTATGCCCGCTGAAGGAACATAATAGGTATGGCCCTCCTGTATAGCCTGAATGGCTGTTTGCTTAACGTTACAAGGAGTATCAAAGTCTGGTTGTCCAATCTCCAGATGAATTATTTTTCTGCCCTGTCTTTCCAGTTCAGTAACCTGAGCCAGGACCTCAAATGCTCCCTCTCCACGAAGCTGGAAAACTCTATTAGCCATAAAAACTTTAAGATCATTTCCTTTTTTGGCTTTCTCTATAACTTTCATTTCCATCACCTCTTCCCGTTGGTAATACTTTAATGCATTGCATCCGCTTTTTGCAATATTTTTTTCTCAAAAGCAACGAAATTTATTGCCGTTTTTAACCCTTATGAAGGAGGGCTACTGTTTCAAAATGGGGGGTATAAGGGAAAAGGTCGATAAAACAAATTTTTTTCAGGCTGTAACCCCCTTCTCTAAAGAAAAGTAAATCGCGGGCAAAAGCACCAATATTGCAGGAAACGTAAACTATCGAAGGCACTCCAAGCGCAACGACTTTCTTCACTGCTTTTTTATCGAGACCTGCACGAGGTGGATCCAAAATCACACAGTCAAATTTCCGAGGAGAAAAACCGCTAAGGATTTTTTCCACTCGACCAGCTACGCAAATAAAGTTATCCAGCCCGTTCAACCAGGCGTTGTATTTGGCATCTTCAACTGCCCTGGGATTTTCTTCCACTCCCAATACGCTCGAAGCACAGTCAGCAAGGTAAAGACCGATTCCTCCACTTCCACAGTAAAGATCCAAAACCGTTTTTCTACGATCCAGCTGGGCATATTCTTTCACTTTCTCATAAAGCAAGTAACAGCCAGAAGAATTAACCTGGAAAAAGCTTTCAATAGATACCTTGTACCTTATCGAACCAATGCGCTCGTAAAAAAAATCTCTACCAAAAAGAAGCCGTTTTCTCTCAAATATCAAAGCACTCGCCGGTGAGTTATTTATTATGTGCACTAATCCCTGCACCGAAGGAACCAACGATTTCAGTTCTCGAACCAATTCTTCTACCCCCGGAATTTCTCCCTCTCTTGATGCCAGACCGAGGATAAACTCCTTTTCAGATTCAGAACGACGAACAAGCAAATTGCGCAAAAAACCCTCTTTTCTAACCGAATCATAACCACTGAGTTGGTTACGAGCTGCAAAATCACGAAAAAAGTCTAAAAGTTTAGTAGTATTTTCTCGATCCATCAAATAACAGACTTTCAAATCAAGGACTTTCCAGTATCTCTTTTTGGGATGCAAACCCAGGACAACTCCTCCTTCTCGGGAAGGACCAAAGTTAAACTCCATCTTGTTGCGATAACCAAACACCTTAGGAGAAGGGAAAAAACCTTCATAGTCTACTTTCTCTCTGTCAACTTTACCTACACGCTGTAAAGTATCAAAAGCACTCTTTTCTTTAAGGGCTAACTGTTGGGGATAGCTTACGAATTGTAAACTACACCCCCCACACCCTTCCTTAAAGTGAGGACAAGCAGGTTCAACTCTGCCTTCAGCGGGTTCGATTACCTCTAAAAGTTCACCGAGCGCAAAATTGTTCTTAACTTTAATAATTCGCACCCTGCATAAATCGCCAGGGATTACACCTCTCACAAAAACCACAAATCCATTCCTCTTCAAAACCCCCTGGCTCTCTGGAAGTGCAAAATCTATCACTTCTCCCTCGAATATTTCTCCTTTTAAAGGTTTCATTACAAACACCTCTTCTGCTTGAAAAGGTGATACATGCCTATCCCAAAAGCCACGGAAACATTAAGAGAAGTAAGTTGGCCTCCTGAGGGAATGAAAGCCAAAAAATCGCATTGAGAACGAACCAATTTCCTAATGCCTTTATCCTCTCCTCCTACCACCAATGCCACCGGCACTTCACAAACATCAACATCCCAGAGAGGCTGGCCTTCGCCTACTTCCAGTCCTACTACAAAAATTCCTGCTTCCTTAAATTCTTTAATAACTCCCGCAAAATTATTAATCTGAACCACAGGCAGAACTTCAAATCCCCCCGCTGCTACCTTAACTGCGCTGGAGTCAAGAGGGGCTGTACGAGCTTTGCTGATAAGCACCCCTTTGGCTCCAAAGAAGGCAGCAGTACGAATCAAAGCTCCCAGATTGCGAGGATCCTCAATTCTGTCCAGGAAAACAACAATGGCATTTCTATCACCACTGACGCGCTCTAATATATCCTTCCAGGTAGGCTGTTTTTTTAAGCGCGTTACCAGCAAAACACCTTGATGGGCAATTCTGCCCTTTCCAACCCAGCGTTCGAAAAGTTTTTTATTCTCGATCACTTCCACTTTAACTCCCAATTCCTGAGCACGAGCCAATACCGCCTCTATAGATTCACCCCGTGCCCCCTTATACAAAATCAGCCTTTCGAAGCTACGACGGGGATTATCGAGAGCTTGCAGAACTGCTTGGCGACCGTAAACAATTTCTTCCATCAAAGCTCCTCCGAAGTACTTTCGTCAATACGATACCACCTTGTTCCAAGCGGTGTGTCCTCGACCACAAACCCCTTCGTTCTCAGGTCCTCTCTTATCGCGTCAGCCTCCTGCCATCTCTTGTCCCTTCTTGCTTCTTCTCTTTTGGAAACCAGCTCTATAACTTCTCTATCTTCCTCTTCCATCAAATTCAGGGGTATTATGCCCAGTATTTTGTCCACCAACCGCAGAAAAGATTCCATTTCAGTGAGCACAGCAACATCCCACTTTCTTCGCGAAGGATGCAGATATTCATTGGCAAACCTCACAAAATCACCAATGACACCCAAGGCCTGTGGAGTGTTGAAGTCATCAGCAAGAGTATTTAAAAAGCGCACTTTAAAATCTTCAACCTGCAAAAGCACTTCTCTATTTTCTTCTCGAACAATGCGATGTTCGTTCCTTTTAACAAAAAAGAAGTTGCGCAAAAAATTCTTTATCCTGTTAAGGAAACCTCTGGCATTATCGAGCGTAGTATCGTCTATACTTAAAGGACTTCGATAATGAGCCCCAAATAGCGCTATCCTGAGAACCTGAGGAGGGTATACTTTTAAAAGGTCGCGGACCTTAATTATATTACCCAGAGACTTAGACATTTTTTGGTTTCCAATGGTCA
Organism: uncultured Atribacterota bacterium; assembly: GCA_964570785.1. Taxonomy (GTDB): domain Bacteria; phylum Atribacterota; class Atribacteria; order Atribacterales; family Thermatribacteraceae; genus Thermatribacter. Next base: position 8,729 of record CAZMZG010000013.1, read on the forward strand.
AGTACCCATTGTGCAGGAAATAGCGAACAAAAGGCTTACCTGTAGCTGCTTCACTCTGTGCAATTTCGTTTTCGTGGTGCGGAAATATCAGGTCAGCTCCCCCAGCATGAATGTCCAGGGTGGGTCCTAAATATTTCATTGACATAGCCGAGCACTCTATATGCCATCCCGGCCTTCCTTTACCCCAGGGACTCTCCCAAAAGGGTTCCTCAGGCTTCGCTGCCTTCCAGAGGACAAAATCCGCAGGGTTTTTCTTTTCATATCGTACTTCCACTCTGGCTCCCTCTATAAGTTCGCTAAGGTTCTTACCAGAAAGCTTTCCATACTCCGGGAAACGGGAAACATCAAAAAGCACGTCACCCTCTACAAAATAAGTAAATCCTCTCTCCTCAAGAACTCTAATCAGACTAATAATCTCGTCAATGTGCTCGGTAGCCCGAGGATGATAGTCTCCTTTCCAGATTCCCAGAGCATTAGCATCTTTCCAGTATTCATCTATAAATCGGTTTGCGACTTCCATAAAAGACACTTTCAGCTGATTGGCTTTGTTGATGATCTTGTCGTCTACATCGGTAAAGTTTTGCACAAAAACAACTTTGTAACCCACTTCTTGTAAAAATCTTCTTAAAGAATCAAAGACCACAAAAACCCGAGCATTACCTATGTGGATATAATCGTAAACGGTGGGACCACAAACATAAAATCCCACCCAATCTTTATCATAAAGGGTAAATTTTTCCTTATTTTTGGAAAGCGTATTAAAAAGACGTATCTCCAAACTCATCAGATCCTCCCTACTTACATAGTTTTTCATACACTTTATTTCTGCCAAGTGCGATAAGCAAAGCGTCAAGTCTTGGGCCTTCTTTACAGCCCATCAATGCTATACGCAAGGTTTGAAAAAATTTCCGGGCCGGAAACCCGCTTTTCTTCTGAATTTCTTTCAAAAAGTTGCGCATTTCCTCTTCGTTTTCCCAACAACTTTCAGGCAATCCACCTAAAGCAGAACAGAAAAGACTAATGATCTTCTTTTCTTCCTCCTCTGTAGCCAAAAACTTGAAAAACAGAATTTCCTGGACCTTTGCGCCCACATCCTTTAAGGTAAGCGCTTCCTCAGAGGCCAATCTTAAAATTTTAGCCATTCTCAACGAACCACCGGCTTCTCTTTCCCAATACTCAACTTCTCCCGGAGAAAACAACTCTTTTAAACAAGCTCTCATTTCCTCAACACTCATCATCCTGAGATAGCCGGCATTCATCCAGGCAAGCTTTTTAAAATCAAACACTGCGCTGGAGCGCGCAATTCTTTCCATAGAGAAAAGTTCTGGCAATTCCTGAGGAAAGACCAGCTCACGAGTACCTGGGAAGGAATGACCAAGCAAGAAAAGAAAGTTAAGAATTGCCTGAGGCAAAAAACCCTGTTTGCGAAGCTCACCTATGGTTAAACTACTCTTTCGCTTACTCAACTTGGATCTATTTTCATCCAAAATGATCGGGACGTGAGCAAACTTAGGTGACTCCCAACCTAAAAACTGGTAGAGAAGTAATTGATAGGGAGTATTAGGCAAATGTTCTTCTCCCCTGATAACATGGGTTATCTTCATCAAAAAATCATCAATCACACAAGCAAAATTATAGGTGGGCCACCCATCGGACTTCCAGATTATAAAGTCACCAATATTCTCACTCTGAAAGCTAACCTCGCCCTTTATAAGATCTTGCAAAATTATGTTTTTGCCGTGTGGCACCCTAAAACGCCAGGAAGGGATTATACCAGAGCGCTCTCTTTCCTTCCTTTCTTTCTCAGAGAGATAGAAACATCTTCCTGAATAGCGGGGTTGCTTGCCCTGACTGAGCAAGGACCTTCTTTCTGCTTCCAACTCCTCTTTGCTGCAATAACAGGGATACAAGACATTCTTTGCACGGAGCAAATCAAAATACTTCCTGTAAAACTCCATGCGCTCTGACTGTCTATAGGGACCAAAAGGAGCCCCATCAACGTCAGGACCCTCGTCCCAGTTTATACTCAACCACTTTAAATCCTCGAGGATGGCTTTTTCATATTCCTTTCGAGAGCGTTCGCGATCAGTATCTTCAATGCGCAGCACAAAAACACCTCTGTTTCTTCTGGCAAAAGCCCAGTTAAAAGCGGCGGTCCTGGCACCACCCATATGAAGAAAACCAGTCGGACTTGGTGCAAAACGGGTTCTTATTGTTAAGGCCAATCTACTACCTCCACTTTTACTTTTTCAACGCCATCTTTCAAAAGACCAATGGTTCTTGCTGCAATCATAGAAAGATCGATTATCCTGCCTCTTTGTGCAGGACCACGATCGTTAACCCTCACTACAACCTGTTTACCATTGACAAGATTGGTAACCAGAAGAACGGTATTAAAAGGAAATTCACGGTGCGCACAGGTAAAAGCATAAGGGTTAAATACTTCTCCCGACGAAGTCGTCCTGTTTTTAAAACGAGGACCATACCATGAGGCAAGGCCAGTAGCCACCTTTCCACTTGGGTTATAGTAGTAACCCCTCAAGCGATAAAACTCCATTTGAAAATTATTAAGCCATAACGCCGCCAGATCCAGAAGGTTAGAATTATTGAGTTGAGCATCCTCTCCTGAAACCTCAAAAAGTTCTTCATCATTACAAAAAGCTTTGACTGACTTACCCTCAACCAGGAGGTGAAAATCTGGTGGTTGATCGAAAGCGCTCTTCAGAGTACGCTCCAGCCTCACAACTAGATCTTGAGTTCTTTCTTCAATGCTTTTATAACGGCCCGCCGAGCGAACTCGCATCAGCAACCTACCGTTTATTTTTACTGTAAAAAGATGCGAGGCCTTTTTCTCGAATTCTACCGAAAAAGCATACCGGGCATCTGCTCTTGCCAGCCAGGTAAAGCAAACAAATGAAAGTAGCGGGAGCACAATTAATTTTCGCTTACCAGCAAACTTACTGCATAACAACTTATAGCCTCCCCCCCTCCTAAAGCACCAACACCCTCGTTGGTGGTAGCCTTAACGTTAAACCTGCCTGCATCAAGGCTCAAGACGTTAGCCACCCTCTCGCGAATAGAAGGAATAAATTCCTGCAAACGGGGCTTTTCAGCAATCAGTACGGTATCAATGTTAACAATCCGCCAGCCAGCATTTTGAATTTTACTGCCTACTTCATGAAGCAATTTTAGACTATACGCACCTTTATACTTTGGATCTTCAGGAGGAAACCAGAAACCGATATCTGGAAGACCCGAAGCACCCAGAAGACTATCCATAACAGCGTGGCAAAGAACATCCCCATCAGAATGCCCGAGCAAGCCCCTTTCAAAAGGGATGTGAACTCCTCCCAAAACGAGCTCTCTACCCCTCCCAAAGCGATGAATATCATAGCCAATTCCAACCCGCATCCGCATCAGCCAATCCCCTTTTCCCAGCGTAATATCTCTTCTGCCCTTATAAAATCGAAAGGAGTGGTTATCTTAATATTGTTTTCGGAACCTAAAACCAGGGCAACTTTCTTACCCAGTCTCTCAACAAGGGCAGAATCATCTGTTCCCCAAAAGCCGTCTTGAAAAGCTTTTTCCATAGCTTCAAGAATGAGAGAAATTCTGAATACTTGTGGCGTTTGAGCACGCCATATCTTGCTGCGATCCAGAGTTCTCTCTATAGTAGTTCCGTCTTTCGAAAACTTCACAGTATCCACACAGGGAATGGCACAACATACAGCTTCAGTTTCCTGCACCTTGTCAGCACATCGCTTTATTATGGACTCGCCAACAAAGGGCCTTACTCCATCATGAATAAATACGAAATCATCTTTCCTCTCTCTCAGTGTTTCCAACCCTCTATACACGGATTCCTGCCTGGTACTTCCACCAAAGACATACTTTCGAAGCTTTCTGAAACAAAATCTTTTCAACACGTTCTTAACAAAAATATCTTCATGATCAGGGTGTATAACCACCACTATTTCCTGGATAAGAGAAGAACGCTCAAAAGCCTCTATGGTGTGAGCAAGCACCGGCTTATCAAGGAGAGGCAAATATTGCTTGGGAATATCAACATTCATTCTTTTCCCTCTACCTGCTGCAACAATCACTGCAAAAAACAAGGCTCTCACTCCAGGTTAGTTTTTGGAAGATGTCTTGGGGCGAACAAAAATCATCCTTCCTGCAGGGGTCTGCAAAACGCTGGTTACCACAGTATCAACTACAGTATTTATGTATTTTTTGCCTCCTTCAACAACCACCATTGTTCCATCATCCAGATAACCGACACCCTGATCCGCCTCTTTGCCTTCCCTTATCACCTGAACTTTCAATTCTTCACCAGGTAAAACGTAAGGTTTTAGAGCATTAGAGAGCTCATTAATATTGAGCACCTCAACACCCTCAAGCTCGGCTATCTTGTTAAGGTTATAATCATTGGTGACTACTTTGGCACCCAGCACCTTGGCTAATTTGACAAGCTTTGCGTCAACATCTCTAATTTCAGGAAAGTCCCGCTCAATGATACGCACGTTGACCCTCTTATCCTTGCGAATCTTATTCAAGATATCCAACCCCCTTCTACCCCGATTTCTCTTCAGGGGGTCTTGAGAATCCGCAATTTGCTGCAATTCCCTTAGCACAAAGCGGGGTATAAGAAACTCGCCTTCCAGAAAGCCAGTTTTACAGATATCAGCAATCCTACCATCCACAATCACGCTGGTATCCAAAATCTTGGCAGAAGTAGCTTGACCACGCAACAATTTCATGCGAGGTATACCGGTAAAAACAGCCACAATGTCTTCCTTGCGAGAAAAAAACAGAGAAAAACCCAACACACCACAGATAGCAGTAACCACAAGAGGAAGATAGGGATTCTTAAAAGGCAGAAAAGACATGGGATAAGTCAGCAGAACACCTATTACCAGACCTGCAATCAAGCCTACAAAGCCCACCAGGAAATCGATAGCCTGTAGTTTACTGAAGAATCCAAACACATTCCACCCATCTTGTTCTAAAAAAGGAGTAAATATCCTTTTTATAACCAAGCTCAAAATTCCCACCACTACAGACCATCCCAAAATCCTTTCCCAAACAATATTACCTCCTACTCCTGAAATAAGAATCCCTATGATAAAAACAACAAAAAAAGCTACAATTACAGCAATCAAATCACCTTTCGACAAACTGCCTCACTTCCTTTCCTGCCCAAAAAATTGAAATGAAGGTGGCTCCCTGCCCTTAGCTACACCTCCTCGGACAATTATAACATCTACTCACCACATTACAGCAGACCCTCCAATTTTAAAGCTTCATGGATATTTTTGTACCCACTCAATTCTAAACTCCCCTTAAATTTATTATAAAGAGTCCATTCACCAGCAATAGCATAATGGGAAATAATCGCCCTTTTAATTCCTCTCCGAGCAGCCTCTCTCAACCGGTACTCAAGAAGCGGGGTCGGTCTTATTTCTCCACTCAAACCAACCTCGCCTATAAAAACAGTCTCTCTGGAAATTGGCTTTTCTAATTTAGAAGAAACTAAACTGAAGCAGAGAGCCAGGTCAGTAGAAGTCTCATAGGTACGAATACCCCCAACAACACTTACATATACATCACATTTACCAAAACGTATCCGGACCATCTTTTCCAAGATAGCCACAATTAGAAACAACCTTCCCGACTCTATACCTAGCGCTACTCTCCTTGGATAATCCAGATATGAATTATTCACCAGAGATTGAATTTCCACCATTAAAGGCCTCTTGCCTTCTACCAAAACCGTACGAGCACCACCCACACCACTTAAGTCTGAAGGAGCAAGAAAAAGATGAGAAGGATCCTCGACATCTGTCAGGCCATTTTCCTTCATCTCCAAGATACCAACTTCCCAGGTGGGGCCAAATCGATTCTTTATGCTTCTTAACAGGCGAATAGCAAGGTGAGGATCCCCCTCGAGATAGAGAACAACGTCAACCAGGTGCTCTAAAGTCTTGGGTCCAGCTACAACCCCTTCTTTAGTAACATGCCCCACCACGAAAAAAGCTCTTTTTTCTCGCTTGGCAATATTCATAAAAATAGAACTGAGTTCCCTTACAACGCTCGCACTGCCTGCAGAAGATTGTTGATCGGCAAATCCCAAATTTTGGACAGAATCAATAATCACCAAATCAGGGCCGATACGCTCTATCTCGGAGAAAATATCTTCTGCAAAGTTGGTGGAAAGAAGGAATAAATCACGGTAAGAATCAATCTTTAACCTGTTTATTCGGAGAAAAAGCTGCGCAACAGACTCCTCGCTGCTAACATAAAGAACCTTTTTGCCGCAAGAAGCCACACTATGAGAGATTTTCAAAAGCAAGGTAGACTTTCCAATTCCTGGATCGCCACTTAAAAGTACCAGAGAGCCTTCAACAATTCCTCCCCCCAACACCCTGTCAACTTCAGACAAACCTGTTTTGAAACGTGAAGCCATCTCGGTTGCTTTATGCGAAAGTTCCGAGAGAGAAACTGCCTGAACATGGTTATGAATTTTCCCTTTAGAATGAGTCTGAGGCTTTATCTCCTGCTCTTTACGTAAAAAAGTATTCCACTCCCCACACTGGGGGCACCTGCCCAACCAACTGGGAGTGGAATACCCACATTGTGAACAAAAATAACCCATTATAAACCTCAGGATTGCAAGCTTAGCTCCAACGGCAATAGCTTCGTAAAGCGTAGCTTGCCTTCCTCACAACTGACCAGAATCCTATCTCCTTCTTTAAACACTCCTTTGAGAATGAGATCCGAGAGGGGATCCTCAATCAGTTTCTGAATAGCACGACGCAACGGACGAGCTCCAAAATTAGGATCGTAACCTTCCTGAGCAATCTTGGAACGAGCCTCAGGAGTAAGCTCGATTTCCATGTTTTTCTCTTTTAAGCGAGCCTTTGTTTCTTTCATCAGAATATCCATGATCTGCTCTATTTCCTCTTGTTTCAAGGGCCTAAACACAATTACCTCATCAATTCTATTGAGGAATTCTGGAGGAAAAACTCTTTTAACTTCTTCCATGACTTTATCCTTGATTTCCTGGTAACTGAGCCCCTCTTGCTTTTCGCCAAAACCAATGCCTCTTTGAGATGCTATAAAACGGGCTCCCAAATTAGAGGTCATTATTACAATAGTATTTTTAAAGTCAACAGGTCTTCCCTGAGCATCAGTTAATCTTCCCTCTTCCATTATTTGCAAAAGAATATTGAAAATCTCGGGATTCGCCTTTTCCATCTCGTCAAACAACACAACTGAATAGGGACGACGACGCACCTTCTCGGTAAGTTGTCCTCCTTCTTCATAACCAACATAACCTGGTGGAGAACCAATCAACCTTGAAACAGTAAACTTTTCCATGTACTCCGACATATCAAGGGTTATTAAAGAGTCCTCTTTACCAAAAAGAAACTCAGCCAGAGCTTTGGCTAACTCTGTTTTGCCTACTCCCGAAGGTCCTAAGAACAGGAAAGAACCGATGGGCCGGCGAGGATCCTTCAGGCCTGCCCGAGAACGCCGAACAGCCCTGCAAACCACTTTAACAGCCTCTTCCTGCCCTATGACCCTTTTGTGAATCTCTGCTTCCATATTCACCAACTTTTCCTTCTCTTCAGTAGCCAGCTTCACAACAGGTATGCCAGTCCAAACTGAAACCACTTCAGCTATATCCTGCGCGAGAACCTGAGGTCTTAAGGCATCAATTTCTTCAAACCATTTTTCCTTTCGGCGGTTGTATTCCTCTCTTAATCTTTCCTCTTCATCACGCAAACGGGCTGCTTCCTCAAAGTCTTGCTCGCGCACCGCACACTCTTTACTTTTGCTTACTTCATTTATCCTTTCTTCAATTTTCTTGATATCTTTAGGGAGCAAGGAGGTTCTTAACCTGACTCGGGAAGACGCCTCGTCCACAACATCAATAGCCTTATCAGGCAGATAACGATCTGCGATATATCGTTTAGAGAGCCTAACCGCTGTTTCAATAGCTTCGTCAGTGATTTCCACTTTATGATGTTCCTCGTAACGATCCTTTATCCCCCTAAGGATTTCCAGAGTGACTTCTACAGAAGGCTCATCAACGTAAATCGGCTGAAATCTCCGTTCTAAAGCCGAGTCTTTTTCGATATACTTTCTGTATTCAACAAGAGTAGTTGCCCCAATAGCCTGGAGTTCTCCCCGGGCAAGTGCTGGCTTGAGAATATTGGCAGCATCAATTGCCCCCTCTGCAGCCCCAGCTCCCACCAGAGTATGCACTTCGTCTATAAAGAGAATGACTTCTTTGCTCTGAACAATTTCGGAAATAATTTTCTTCAATCTCTTCTCAAATTCACCACGATATTTGGTCCCCGCCACCACTGCGGCAAGATCCAGAGCTACTACTCTTTTACCTTTCAGGATTTCAGGTATTTCCCCCTTAACAAGCCTTTGAGCCAAGCCTTCCACAATAGCTGTCTTCCCAACTCCCGGCTCTCCAATCAACACCGGATTATTTTTGGTACGGCGGCTCAAAACCTGAATAACCCTTTCGATCTCCTTTTCTCTGCCTATTACCGGATCAAGCTTTCCTTCCTCAGCCATCCGAGTAAGATCCCTGCTAAACTCATCAAGAACCGGCGTTCTACTTTCCCTACGAGAAGGAGTACTCGAAAAATCTCTCTCTGCGGAAGAAGTTTCGTTCAAAATCTCATAAAGTTTGCTCCTAACCATATCTATATCAAGCCCAAATCTCCTCAAGATTTGCGCTCCTACTCCACTTCCTTCTCTAAGAATGCCCAAGAGGATATGCTCGGTGCCTACATAGTTATGGCCGAGTCTTCTGGTTTCATCGAGAGCAAGCTCTAAAACCCTCTTGGCTCGAGGAGTAAAAGCCACCTCCTTAGTACTTTGTGCCTCAGAACGAGGAACCCAGTTCTCTAACTCTTTTCTTACCAGTTCTGCGGAAATATCAAAACTATCCAGAATCTTAGCGGCAATACTTTCCCGCTCTCTGAGCAAGCCAAGTAAAAGGTGTTCTGTTCCAATATGATCGTGTTTCAGGCGTACTGCCTCATCCTGAGCAAGAATAATGACCTTTCTTGCTCGCTCGGTATACCTTTCAAACATACTGAATAATCCTCCCTCGTTTACTCTTCAAAAAGCTCAGAATTGGCAAAAACTCCCTTCTAAGCACTTTATCGATTTTCAATAGATTAAAACCCTCAGTTCCAGTCATTATTCCTAACTGCTCCGCCAAAAAAAGCAAAGAAACATACTCCGGAAAGCAACCCAATTTGTTTTCCTCAAAACAAAGAGAATAAAGAAAGTGTATTCGCTCCAACAACTTTTTCTTGCGCTGAGGATCAGAAAGAAATGAAGCACGAACCTCTCTTTCCCAACGGCAAAGAGAACCAGCAAGCTCTTTTACTATTTTTACCAGCTCATCTTCGGCCACTCCCAGCGCAAAATAATTAGAAATCTCAAAAACGTGGGCAAGCATCCTATCATTTCCACCAAATCCCCTAATCAGGACCCCTTCCTTTTCCTTCAACCATTGATAAAGTTTATCAACACCGTAAAGAAAAGAAATCGCTGGAAGATGGATTCTTACCACCACTTGCAAACCAGTACCTGCCTGTTCGGGCAAAGCAGTCAAAAAACCAATTTTTTCATCGAAAGCAAACTCCAGGTGTTTACCAAGCAAAGTTTCCAAGCGACTAACCCCTAAAAAACAGGCATCAAGATGAGTGAAGTCTTCTGCCTCTGCAAACATCCTGAAATGATCCTGGTAGTTAACTAAAATTCCTTGATCTCCCTTAAAGATCAGGACTTTGCCTTTAGATAAATCGTTCAAAGCGGGCATCACAAAAAGACTTTGCTCCCACCGCTTCCAAACTCTTTCGTTTTTTTCGTCCCAAAACAGCCAGTTAAAGCCTCTTCTTTTAAGGTACTTTTCAAAAACCTCTCGGAATCTGCAAATAACTTCTTCCTTCCATATACCGCTGGCACCTGAAGCAAAAGGATAACCCGCTAAATTACGCACACACAGAACTCCAGCTCGCATAGCACAGCTTTGCCATCCAAAACTGTCGGAATATCTTTTTTGAGTAAATCTCAACGCAGGAAAGAAATTCATTTTAATTTCGACTGTAGGCGCTCCAAGGCCCTCTTGAGATAGTTAGCCCGCTCATAATTTTCTTCAAGAATACACTTCTCGAAATCTCTCTTCAACCTCTGAAAGTCTCTTTCCAATCTTCTTCGCTTAAGCCATAAATAAGGCTTTTTACCTACATGGTAAGAGCCACAGGCACGCAGGTACGGCTCCAATAAAGAACCAAAAGAAGCATAGCAATAGGGACAACCCAATACGCCCTTCCGCAAAAAATCCTCAAAGCTCATCTGGCAAAAATTACACTTTTGAGAAGAAGCATCCAGAGAATACCCGAACTCAGAAACCCCAGAAAACTCGCTTGGACTAAGGTTAACATTGGTAAAGTAAGCTACCGAAATCTTATAGGCACAGTTCTTACATAAAAAGAGCTTTTGCCTTACTTTTTTATGGCTAACTACGTAAACAGCTATTGAAGCCTCAGAGCGACCACAAAGACTACACCTCATTTTCTCTCCATCCCAAAACTCGAAGCAACATTTCCCTAAAAATATGAGACCTCAACACATTCTTTTCGGCAACCAGATTGCCATTATCTTCCCTTAAATTGGAAAGAGCATTAATCGTTGCCGCTTTCATAAGCGCTGCTTCTCGCCCTGTGATATACCCTTCTCTTCTCAGAAGCTCTACCAGATCCTCCACTTCTACCTCTCGTAAGCCTTTGTCTCTTTCTTCCACATACCTGATAATCGGTTCCAGCCGATCCAGGATAATGCGTTTTATGCGCACATAACCGCTGCCCCCACGCCTGCTTTCCACGATGAAACCCCGTGCAACACTAAAGCGGGTTGCCAGCACATAGTTTATCTGGGAAGGAGCACATTCAAACTCTATGGCGAGCTTCCCCCGTTGAACAACGATCGCCTGATCAGGAGAAGTTTCTATCATCCTCATCAAATATTTTTCGATAGCGTCACAGAGGGATCTCATTTCTGATCACTCTTTCATATCTCAGGTTCATTGACTATTTTTGACCTTCAAATAAGATTATACCCAACTTTCTTAAACTGTCAACCCAAACGTGTCCTCAAAATAGGAAAGAGAATTACTTCCCGGATGGAAGGAGAATCAGTCAAAATCATTACCAGGCGATCTATGCCTATTCCAAGACCTCCGGTGGGGGGCATGCCGTATTCCAGTGCCTCTATATAATCCTCGTCAATGAGGTGTGCCTCAACATCACCGGCTTCCCTTTTCAGAAGTTGTTGCTCAAATCTTCTCCTCTGCTCAAAAGGATCGTTCAGCTCACTATAGGCGTTACCCACCTCTTCCCGAGCAATGAACAATTCAAAACGTTCCGCGATTCTCGGATCATCAACTTTTGCCTTGGCAAGGGGAGAAATTTCGACCGGATAATCCAGCACAAAAGTGGGATTGATTAGCTCAGGCTGCACAAGTTTTTCCAAAAATTCGTTAATAAACTTACCTCTATCCCATTTATCATCGAAAGCGATCTCCAGTTCTCTCGCTTTATTTTTCAACTCCTCATAAGAAGCATTGAGTACATTAAGCCCTAATTTTCCCCTCAAAAAATCAACCAGATAGACTCTTGGCCAGGGCGGAGTAAAATCGACTTCCAAGCCCTGGTAAACCACCTTATAACCCCCGGTAAGCTTAAAAACCAGGCTGGATAGCAATTCTTCACAAAGTTCCATCATGCCCTGATAATCACTGTAAGCCTCGTACAGTTCGAGCATAGTAAATTCCGGATTATGACGCGTAGAAATACCTTCGTTGCGAAAATTACGATTGATCTCATAAACTTTTTCGAATCCCCCTACTATCAACCTCTTCAAAAACAGCTCGGGCGCGATGCGTAAGTAAAGTTCCATCTGAAGAGCATTATGAAAAGTTTTAAAAGGACGTGCCAGTGCACCACCCGGGATAACCTGCATCATGGGAGTTTCTACTTCCAAAAAGCCCCTCTGGTCGAGAAAAGCACGAATTTCTCTCAAAATCCTGGAGCGAGTGAAAAACACCTGACGAGTCTTCTCGTTCATGATAAGATCCAGATATCTCTTACGGTAACGGACTTCCACGTCCTTAAGACCATGCCACTTTTCGGGAAGGGGGCGCAAACACTTACTCAGTAACACGAGATCTCTGGCCAGCACCGTAAGTTCTCCAGCCCGGGTTTTAAAGACCAAACCCTTCGCTCCAACCAGATCTCCCACGTCCAGCTTGCTGAATAGAAGGTACTTTTCTTCTCCCAAAATATCTTTTTTAACATAAACCTGGATTTTACCGCTTGAGTCCTGAAGGTCAAAAAACGCCGCCTTGCCATGGCGTCTGAGCGCCATTATTCTGCCTGCCACACCAACCTCTATGTCTTTGTCCAGAAAATCAACTTCCCGCTCTTTTATTTCAAAAATAGAGTGCGTTTTCGAAAAACGGCCATTATAGGGATCCAAACTTCTTTCTTTGAAAAAGCTAATTTTCTCGACTCTTTCAAAATACGATTGATCCTTGTTTTCTCCTGCAGAAGTCAAAGCACTACTCCTCCCTTTTCTTGATATCCAGAACTCGGTACTTGACTACTCCAGCCGGCACCTTCAGCTCAACTATATCACCCCGTTTCTTGCCAAGAAGAGCCTGTGCAAGAGGTGATTCGAAAGAAATCTTTTTCTCGGAAGGATTAGCTTCCACCGAATCAACTATGGTGTAATCGGTTTCAGTGCCCCGGTTAAGGTTTTTAAGAAAAACTCTTACTCCAAGATGTACCTTTTCAACGTCTTCTTCAGTATCATCAATAATAATTGCCCTCTGCAGTTTTTCCTCAAGAGCCAGTATTTTTCCTTCTATAAAGGCTTGTTCGTTTTTTGCCTCTTCGTACTCTGCGTTTTCACTCAAGTCTCCAAAAGATAGGGCATGCTGGATTTTTTCGGCCACTTCTTTGCGTTTCACAGACTTAAGAAATTTCAGTTCCTCCTCAAGTTTTTCATAACCCTTACGGGTTAAAATAACCTTCCCGTCGCTGATTTTCTTCTCCATAGTTTTACGCCTCCCAAAACGGCCTATCAACTTTCAAAATACCATATAGAAAGCCCCCTTTATTGTCAAGACATCACCTTAGCTTCTGGCAAAGCGCTGATGCCAAACATCCACTAAAAAAGCACCAGCATATCCACAAAAGAAACCAAAGAACATTCCTACAAAAACAAGCAAAGGCAAATACAAGAATATAGCCCTGTTTTCTACATACAAAAAAGCCACTGACAGCTGAGCAAGGTTGTGGACTACTGCCGAAACCACACTGAGGCCGACCACCGAACGCAACCTCCTCGAAAGAACATAAAGAACCAGAAAGCTGGCAATTCCTCCACTCAAGCTTAAAAAGAAACCGATATTTAAAAAGGTGCCCCCCAGGAGATTGCCTATCAGGATACGGGCCAGCAAAACCAATAGAGCTTCTCGAGAGCCAATTGCAAAAAACACAAACAGAGTAACAATGTTGGCCAATCCCACTTTTACCCCCGGTAAAGGGAGCAAAGGAGGAAAACTACTCTCCAGAAAATGCAGTGCAACAGCAATACCCGTAAAGACGCCCGAATAAACTACTTTCCTGCCGTTCCAGAACCCCATCTTCACCAAGAAACAAAGACATTTACTTCAATTATCGCACAAAATGTCCTGAAAAGCTTAAAGTAGGAATTCTTTCAAGCTTCAGGTATGCTTCAACATTAGAACAAATGGCCACCTTCTAACTCTAATTTTATCTATTAATCGGAACAAGTGATAAAATTTTTATTCGGGGAAAAATGGGTAGTTTTACCTCTAAAGAGGAAAAATCAAATGCTTATTGCTTTCCTATCAGACTGGGGACTAAAGAGCTACTATGTGGGAGTATGCAAAGCGGTTATCTGTTCCATTAACCCAGAAGCAAAGGTTATCGATCTTACCCACGAGATTGAACCCTTCTGTGTCCGAGAGGCGATGCATATACTTTATAGAGCGTACAGAAATTTTCCACCTCAAACTGTTTTTCTGGCAGTCGTTGACTATGGAGTGGGCACCGAAAGAAAGGCCATAGCTTTCTCCACAAAAAGCGGTTATCTCTTCGTGGGTCCGGATAACGGACTGTTCACTCTTATTGCAGAGGAAGATGTCATCTGTGAAGCGAGAGAACTTAGCAATACAAGTTTCTTTTACAAGAAAGAGCCCTCGTCTAGCTTTCATGGAAGAGACATTTTCGCCCCCTGTGCTGCATTCCTGAGTAAAGGCACACCTCTTGAAAGCTTCGGACCTCCTCTTTCAGGAATCACTCTTCTCAACTATCAAAAGCCACAACTTGAAAAAGATAAAATCACCGGTGAAATCGCTTTTTTCGATCGCTTTGGAAACATAGAAACCAACATTCCAGAAATATGGTTCTCTAATCAAAAAGGGCTAAAGCTTTACCAAAAATTGCCGATATACATAAATGGTAAAATGTATATGGCCTATTACGTACCAACTTATGGCAATGTTCCTCAAGGTGAGATTCTGCTACACGGGGATAGTTCGGGTTTTTTGGAAATAGCCGTTAATCAAGGAAACGCACGGGAAAAGTTGAAAGCAAAAGCAGGGTCTTTGGTGGAAGTTTATCTTCCTCAATAGGGGGAAAAGAATATGTTGAACAGCTTCTTAGAAAAGGGCTCCTCGTTGATTGAGGTTATATTCATCATTTCCATTGCAGTCTTTGCAGTAAGCGCTCTTGCCTTTTTACTATGGCAGACGACTTCTACTCAACACTCTGCCCAAGCACTCCTTGCAGCTACAACTATAGCTCAGGATATTATAGATTATTTAAGAAATAAAAGTTTTCAGGAAATAGTTGACACCTATAACCTGGAAGAAAACCCCAATTTAGAGGTAAGCTTAGCCGATTTCTGGAACGAAGATAACCCGGCACCAGATCTTTCTTTATTACCCGGTGTACTTGAAAACTCTTACCTTACTTTCACTCAGGAAGCAGAAGGAAAAATAAAAACAGTAGTCAATTTGATCTGGAAGGAACCAACAAATCGTCCCACCCAGGAGCGAAACTTTAAGGTAGCCACCTACATCGTAAGGGGAGGGCTGAATGACTATATTTCTCCAAGCTCGGATTAACAAAGAGAAAGGACTTTCCATGATTGAATTACTCTTGGTGATAGCCACCCTGGGGCTGATTTTGGGAGCACTGTACCAGTTTTTATTGCTGGCCAATCAGCAAGGTCGAAACACTGCTTCTAAACAGATTTCAGCAGATCAAATAAATCTTTTACTAAAAAGCGTATCGCAAGAGATTCGTAATGCTCTGTCAGTAAACATAAACTCAGAAGGAGGGAATATCGACTATTTTGAATCCCAAATTGACGAAGAAAACCCTCAACCTCTTCTTATACTCACTATCTCTATCCCCGATCCCGAAGGAGAAAGCGAAAGTTTAGAGATACGATATGAGATCGTGCTAAACGAAGCTCTCTGGGAAAGCAAAGGAGAAAAAGAATATATGCTCCGAAAAAGCATTTATCGAGAATCTTCTCTGGTTAAATCGCCTGTATTAATAGAAAAAGTTCATTCTTTCAGAGTGCAGAAGACCTCCCAAAGTATCAGCATAGAAGTGGAAGTACCACTGGGAGAAGGAATAAGGAATTTCCACACCTCGGTAACCGTACGCAACCCTCTTTCCACATGAGGAGGTGAAAGCATGAAGGAAAAAGGCTTCCCTAAGAACCAAGGCTCAGTAATAGTAGCAGTGCTTGCGCTTGTAGGAGCCGTAGCAATTATTCTTGGCACAACATCCACACTTACTACCTCAGGATACCGCAAGGCCCTCCTTACTGCCCGCCAGCTACAAGCTCTTTATGCTGCTGAAGCCGGCATCGAAGATTTCCTTTACAAAAGAAATAATGGAATAGAGCTTTCCGAAGGTAAGATAGGAGAAGATGCAGACAACTTCATCTTTCAAATAGAAAACTTCACCTTTAAATACCCCAAAATCCCAGCCAGCACCATGAACTTTACAGGTATATCTTCAGGGGTTACCAAAACTATAACTTGCACCTTTGAAGAAGAACCCTCCATGCCAGCAGTTTTTCGCAATGCTTTAGCTTCAGAAACAAACTTAGAGCTGACCGGTAATTCCCTTATCAAGAGTTCTGACGAAGATAGAATGCATGGTAACGTTTACGCCCACCAAAACATTAACGCAAAAGGCAATACTTACGTCTCAGGTTATGCAATCTCAGCCTACGGTACAGTAAGTATCCGAGGAAACGCAACTATCGAACAGGGAATTTTAGAGGGAGAGATGTATTACCAGGAAATACCAGAGATTACTCCTGAAGCACAAGAAGCCTGGATGGAAGAGGCTCAAAGTGGCACAAATTATTCCGACGATCTAGTTTATTCTGGAAACAACAACCTCAGTTTCGACGATACCTTTGTAGATGGAAATTTACACCTCACTGGTAACACCTCCATACTTCTTGAGGATGATGCAGTAATCTATGTAAAAGGTAATTTAAAGATAAATGGTAATGCTTCCGTTCAAGGCCAAGGAATTTTTATAGTTGAAGGAACAATCACCATTAACGGCAACATGGAACACGTGTTAAATCAACCTGCCTCAGTAGCTTTTGTAAGCCTGAGTGAAGAAGAATCTAAAATCAATGGCAACGGAGAAGTGACCGGTGTTTTTTTTGCTCCCAATGGAACCATAAAAATAGCCGGTAATTCACAAATATTCGGGTCTGTAGTAGCTGAAGAAATCAAGTTCACAGGTAACGCAGATATAACCTACAATGTGGACCTTCTGGACAACCCACCACCACTCGATCCTCACGGTGTTTTCAGATTAACCCACTGGGAAGAAAATTTTTCTTAAATCAAAAGGGGGTTTAAAAAATGAACAAAAAATTCTTGATGCTCTTGCTAGGAGTAATAGTCCTCTGTTGTTTACCCTGTGTTTCATCGTGGGGAGGAACTATTCTAAACGGCACTCCATCTAACCTCTGCTTATCCAGTGATGGGAGCACCCTTTTGGTAGCTCTTTTTGACTCAAACGTTATTTCTCTTTTAGACACAAACACTCTTTCCGAGAAAACTCGAATTGAAGTTGGAATGGGACCTCAGGGTATTGCTGTATCAAATGACAGCTCAACTGCGTACGTTGTCAATTATAGATCAAATAGCATCTCAATAATTGATCTCCTTAACCTTGAGAAAACTGCCGAAATAACCCTGGAAGCCCTACCCCAAAACATAGCCCTCTTTGACGATCAAACGCTCTTGGTAAGTGACTGGGTCAACAACAGCCTGCTGGTAATAGACACAGTGAGTCAGCAGGTCATCAAACAAGTTCAAACTGGAACATCTCCCTATGGAATAGCTGTTTCCCCGGACAAAAAGTACGTTTTAGTAACCAACTATGGATCAGCGAACCTTTCAGTAATCGATACCACCTCCTGGACAGAAATCAAGAAAATACCCACTGGCCAGGCTCCCTGGGATATCGAAATTACTACCTCTGGCGACTTCGCCGTAGTGGTCAACAGTGAATCAAACAATATAACCCTCGTTGATGTTCAAGGTCTGACTGTAGTAGGCTCAATTGGTGTCGGAGAATGGCCCTGGTTTGTGGAAATCTCTTCAGACGGAAAACATGCTTACGTATCAAATAATGGCTCCCGAAGCTTGAGCATAATCGATCTTGAAGAAAAAAGGTCCATCCAGGAAATTAACCTCAACTTTAAACCCTGGGCAATGGCCATCTCTCCAGACAGAGACAAGCTTTTTGTCATTAACAACGATGAAGCCAGCATAGAAGTCATAAATCTACCCTGATGGATGGCTGGGCAGAGGAGTTCTACGAAAGCTCTCCTCTGCCCTCATAAATTCTTTAATCTGATTAGCAATGCAGTCCAGAGCTCCAGGTGGTCCCATTCTTTCCCTACCAGCCTGGCCCATTTTCACCCTTTCTTCAGAATCACTGAGGAGATACGAAAGTTCTCTCTTAATAGCTGTTACCTCTGGCGGCACAACTTTCACGGCTTCTCCCAAAATCCTTTTCTGGGATTTCTTCTCCTTACCACCCACTGCCAGAACAGGAATTCCCAAACCCGCACATATTTGATTCGCGGTTCCCCCAAAACCAACTGCAAGGTCCGCTCCCTCCATTACACTGGCAAGTGGACCGCAGAAAATCCTCACCGACAGGTCTTTCCTCCAGAAACAATCCCCATCACAGTACCAATCAGGTACAAAGGAGACCAGCTCTTCCAGGCTTTGGCCTGGGGCTTTTACTAGAATCCACTCAACAGGAACTTCTTGAGAAACCAGAAAAACAGCCTCGAGAAGCACGGAAAGCTTTTCAAGTTGTAGATTCCTGCTACCAGGCAAAAGTACTACCCGAAAGCCACCTTTTCTTTGCCATAGAGAGTCACATCTCTGAGAAACGTCTCCACCAAGGTCCATAATGGGATCACCTACATAAACAGTATAAGGCAAAAAGCCTGAAAGAACCTGGCAGGTTTCCCTATCCTTGGTCCACACCAATTGAGTACACTTTTTAAGAATAGCTTTTTCAAAAATAGAAAAGGGTCTTGTGCGCACCGTTCTTCCCACAAGTAAAAGAAACACTTTTCTCTTCAACCCCAGGAAAACCAAATAAGCCAAAAATACATCCCCAACACATAAAGGTAACCAAACTTTTTCCCCGATGCCACGCAAAAAATTTACCTGTTCCCTAATTTGGCCAATGAGCCCAGCCTTGAGATCCCTAAAGAAATTCATGATCCCGTACTTAGTGAGTCCTTCGCTGGGGAGGCTGGGAAAAGAAGCAACAATTTCTATATTCCTCTTTGAATAGGCAGCTCCTTTTCCTACCAAGGGTAGGGACTTCACCAGGATCTTGTCTTCTAAGTCTTCATGGAACTTGTTGGCAAGAAGTGCGCCAATGTCATCCTCGCCATGACCGTTGGAAATAATCAACAAATACTTCTCATTGTTTTTCATTTCAGTCAAGAGAGGCTAAAGATTCATAAACCTCTAAAAGAGAAAGATAACATTTTTTGAAAACAGGATACAAACTCTCGTAAACCCGGCGTTCTTCCTCCTTCGGGAAGAAGCGATCCTTGATTTCGAGCAAATCTTTCACGGTTTCAATCCCCGGGAAAATACCTATTCCCACACCCCCGGCTATAGCTGCGCCTAAGGAAGTGGCCTCTTCAAGCAACGCTGGTCGCAGAACCTCCATTCCAAACATGCTGGCGAGCAACGAAGCCCAAAAATCCCCTTTCGCACCGCCCCCGATAATGCGCATGTTATCTATTTTAACGCCCTGTTCTCTGAAAGCATCAAGAATAATCCTTAAGTTAAAGCTTACTCCCTCCAAAACCGCCCTGATCAGGTGCGCTTTGCCATGACGAGGCGTTAAGCCTACAAAGGCTCCTCGAGCATGAGGATTCCACCAGGGGGCCCGCTCACCCATAAGATATGGCAAAAAGAGTAGTTTTTCAGAACCTGGAGACACCCGCCGAGCTTCCAGGTTCATTATTTCATAGGGACTTATTCCCCATTCTACAGCAAGTTGCTTCTCTCTACCACAAAGAGCATCACGACACCATTGGTAGGAAGCACCAGCAGCCTGCATAGTCCCAGCAGGCATGTAAAGGCCAGGAATAAGGTGATGAAAAGTAAAGGTTCTTTTTTGCGGATCATAAACAGGCTCACGAGAAGCAAGCGCAATCCAGGAAGAAGAACCCAGATAGGCATAGGCTTGCCCTTCCTGAACCACTCCTGCCCCACAAGCGGCACAAGAACCATCTCCTGCACCAATGACCACGGGAGTTCCCGGTAAAAGTCCAATCTCCTGAGAAGCTTTGTCAGTTATCTCTCCAACCACTTCCGTGGAAGGAAAAACTGGGGGTAATTTCTCTACAGGCAACTCTACTGCTTCCAGAATCTCTCCTGACCAGGTTTCCTTTTTAAGGTCAAACATATTAGTCCCCGAAGCATCTGAAAAATCAGTAGCCCAGCAACCAGTAAGCTTAAAAACCACGTAATCTTTAGCCAGGAGGAACTTGTGTGTCCTGCGGTAAGTATCGGGCAAATTATTGCGTATCCATAGAATCTTAGCCAGCGAATAATTGGGACTCAAACGATGTCCAGTTATTTCATATATGACATCCTCACCAACTCGTTCCCTAACCCATTTCACCTCATTTACGCTTCGGCGGTCCGCCCAGATAAGAATGCGATACAAGGGATTGCCTTTTTCGTCTACCGGCAAAGCGCCCATCATCTGACCTGAAAAGGTGACTACCCCAATATCCTGTGCCTTAAATTTACCTCGTGAAAGGAGCTCCTGGGTGGAGCACACAACAGCTTTCCAGTAATCAAGGGGGTCTTGCTCTACGGAAAGCGAATCAGGAAAATAAGTGTCATACTGATATACGGTGCTTGCCAGGCATTTCCCATTCACATCAAAAATACTTGCCTTGTCACCCGTCGTACCCAAATCATGAGCGAGTATCAGTTTTGACATTTTCCTCTCTCTCCTCCTCACCATTTTCCACAACCAGCCTTAAAGTAACAATCCGCTTACCCCGCATCCTTTCCACTTTCAGTAAATACCTGTCAATCTTAACGACTTCTCCCTCTTCAGGCACCTTATCCAAAAGCTCCATCACCAGACCACCAATAGACTCGAACTCCTCGCTCTCCGGTATATCGAAACCCAAAAGCTCGTTGAGTTCCTCTATTTGAATGGAAGCATCTACCAGATATTCATTATCACCAACCTTGCGATAGGGAGCAGCTTCCCGGTCGTGCTCATCGCGTATCTCTCCAACCAGCTCCTCAAGAAGGTCCTCAATGGTAACCAATCCTGCCGTACCTCCATATTCATCAAGAACAATTGCCATGTGCACTCTTCTACGCTGCATTTCACGCAGAAGCTCTATAACTTTCTTGGTTGCAGGTACAAAGTAGACCGGGCGCAGTATTTCCTTAACTTTCTTATCCAGCATACCTTCCTCATAAAGTACCAGAATATCTTTAATATGGACAAATCCCACAATATGGTCTATATCTTCGCGAAAAACCGGTATTCTCGAATAGTGATTTTTTCTGAAAACTTCCAGAACATCCTTAATGGTGGCTTCTTCCTCAACAGCAACAATGTCGGTTCGGGGCGTCATCACTTCATAAGCCATAGTGTCCCCAAAATCAAAAACCTCGTTAATCAGCTGTCTCTCTTCAGGAGGAAGCGCCTTTTGTTCAGAGAGAAATATTTTGAGCTCTTCTTCAGTAACCAATCCTGCTTTATCCTGACTTATCCCCAAAAATCTGGAAATAGAGTCAGTAAGAAAGGAAAGAGCAACAATTACCGGACGAAAAACCAGAGAAAGGGTTTCAATAGGTCGAGCAACCAGAAATGAAACTCGTTCCGGGTTAGCCAGGGCAATTCTTTTGGGAACCAGCTCCCCCAAAACCAAGGTAATAAGGGAAATGATTACCGTAACCAGAACAAAGGCTATCTCTTTACCAGCCGTCTCCAGAAAGGGTAGACCACTTCTTTCAAGTTTTTCTCCTAAATCTTGAGCCAAGGATATCGCTCCAGTAGCACTAGCAAAAAATCCAGCCAGAGTAACTCCTACCTGGATAGTTGCCAGGAACTCACTCGGTTTTTGCAACAGGCGTTCAACAGATTTAGTGGCGCCTGCCTTCTTCTCTCCTAAAGAGCGCAGTATGGTCTTGCGAACCGAGATAATGGCAATTTCAGAAGCAGCAAAAAAAGCATTGATCGCAATCAAGATTAAAATAAGAAAGATCATGCCCAGATACTCCATTTTCCTCTTTTCAGGCCTCCTTGAGAAGAACTAAAAATAAAAATAGGGAAGAAAGCACGCAGAAAACAATGGACTCTTCACGCATGGTTTCTCCTGACTAAAAACAAAAATTTTCGAAAGAACCATCCCACCAAACAAAGCACAATTTTTTACAAAAATAATTTTCGTTTCCACGCCATACATTATAACAGGCATTTTCACTAAGTAAGGAAAATAATCAACCACCACTTAAAAATTGCAACGCCAGCAGAGCATATATCATGCTTGCTGTAACAATCTGCGAAGTAGAAACAAATTCATTGGCAGAATGAGCTTCAACGATTCTACCAGGGCCAAAAATAACCGTAGGGATACCCGCATTGAAAAGGAAAGAGGCTTCACATGAAGCCGGAAAGGGAGCAAAAATGGGAATTTCTCCAGGGATTTGAGAAATAGAGCGTGCGAGTACATCAACTGCCGGAAGGTCCCGAGACACCTTAGCAGGAGGCAAATGAGGAACGGTTTGAGAAATTTGGTAAGAGAAGGGCGAGTTAGAGTGGTTTTTGACTTCAATAATAATATCTCGAAGCAACTTTTCCATTCTTTCTAAGGAAAAATCAGGAAGTGTTCTGACATCTACTTCGAAACTACACCGCTCAGGCACCACGTTGGGTGAAATCCCGCCTTCGATCAAGCCCACCATAAGACTTGGATAGCCGAGATCGGGGTCAACATGTTTCTTAAGTAACTCGTTTTTGTCCTCAATAACCTTAATAACTGAAGCAGCAAGATAAATTGCATTAATTCCCTCCTCAGCTAATCCAGCGTGTGAGGCCTTACCTTCCACAGTAATCCGATAAGCAGCCACGCCTCTGTGACCAAGACTTATGTTCAAGCCTGTTGGTTCACCAACAACTGCAAAGTCTATAACCTCGCTGCTTTCAAGATAGTCTTCAAGCCACTTTTTTATACCCAGGTTGTCGCGTTCCTCGTCTACTACAAAAAGTAACTTTAAACTACCATAGAGTTGAGAAGCAAAGAGCGACACCACATACGCAGCATACATCATGGCTGCAAGAGCACCTTTCATATCGCATGCACCGCGCCCGTAAAGTTTGTCTCCTACAATTTGCCCTCCCAAAGGAGGATAGGTCCATCCGCTACCTACGGGAACGGTATCCATATGGCCATTAAAGAGCAAGGTTGGCCCTTCCCCCAGTGTTCCCTTTACCTCAGCAATAACGTTAGCACGGCTCTTCTCTACTTCCTGCCATTCCACGGTGATCTTCCGATCTATGAAGTAATTGGCAATAAACCTGGAAATTTCCTCTTCTCCAGCTTCACCAGAAACACTGGGAATACGAACCAACTGTTGAGCAAGCTCAATGGGTTCGAAAATATCAAACTCGCTGTCCAGAACAGCTTTCCAATCCAAAGTCTTCGGACCCTCCACTACTGAAGATAGCGACTTCCTCTTTTCTGAAGCTCTATTTTTTGTCTACACAGGGGACACTCCTCTGCCGAATAAGTCTTAACCTCCATCTGCAAAAGCGGAAAGAAAGGATAATCAAAATGTACTTTCCCTCCACTCCGATCAACCAGAACGCTAATGCCTATAATGTCTCCTTTTTCTGCTTCTACAGCTTTTACAACTTCTTGCAGAGACCCACCGGTAGTAACCACATCTTCCACTATTAATACTTTTCCTCCCTCATTAATCTGAAAATCCCGTCTAAAACACATTTTCCCTTCTTCCCGCTCTGTAAAAGCCATTCGCACACCCAGCTGGCGAGCAACTTCATAAGCTAACACAATTCCCCCTACTGCAGGACCTACTACCAGCTCAATTGCTTCTTTGTTGCCAATGCGTTGGATAATTTCTTGCGCCAGAATTTCTACATAACGGGGAAATTGCAAAAGACGAAACTTTTCTATATACACAGGGCTATGCAATCCCGAAGTAAGCAGGAAATGTCCCTCCAGGAAAGCCCCCGCTTCTCTAAAAAGATCTAGTATTTCTTTTTCTTCCAACCTTCTCACCTCAACTTCCCAATAATTGTTTCCAAAGAGGAAATTCTCTTCCGATCCAGATACTCCTCTATGCCCTTAAGGACTCGCCAGGCAGCGTCAGGATAAACCAGGTTAACAGTTCCCAATCCAATAGCCCTTGCGCCAACCAACAGGAACTCCAGAGCATCCTTCCAACAAACAATACCTCCCATGCCGATCACCGGTAAGCGAGTGGCATTAACTATATCATACACTAACTTCAAAGCCAGGGGTTTAATTGCCGGCCCGGAAAGCCCGGCTATTCTCCTTGAAAAAACAAAATTTTGCTCATCCACATTTACTGCCAGAGCGGGGAAAGAATTAGTAGCGCTCACAAAGTCTATGCCTTCCCTTTCGAGAATCCGAAGGGCTTTTTCCAGGCTAAAAACCTGGGGACCAAGCTTAGCTATCACTTTTCTCCCAAAAGAATTTCTAACCTCTCCCACTAGTTCTTCAAAAACTTTCTCTTGCAAAGCAAAGCTTATACCTCCTTCTTCCACATTAGGACAGGAAAGATTGAGCTCAATAGCTGTAACTCGCTCCACCATATCCAGGCTTTTGGCTAAAAGAACATATTCTTTAATGTTTTTACCCCAAATATTAACAAACAGGGGAGTTTCAATTGTCTCAAAAAAAGGAAGATCCTCACGAAGAAAGCCTTCAAGGCCCTTGTTTTCAAGACCGATTGAGTTAAGAATCCCTGCATAAACTTCGTGTATCCGAGGAGGAGGATTGCCCTGCCAGGGTTCCACACTCAAGCCCTTTACAGTAATCGCCCCAACCATCTCCAGGTTCATAAACTCAGCAAGTTCTTTGCCGTATCCACAGGTTCCCGAAGCCAAAACTATGGGGTTTTTTAATTGTAAGTCTCCCATGCGCACCGAAAGATCTACCATTCCACGTCCTCCAGAGCCATAACCGGTCCTTCTTTGCAAACGTGAAAATATCCCTTCCCATCTCTTCTCTTGATTGCACAGCTCAGACATAATCCACAACCACAACCCATGAGCGCTTCAAAGGAAGCTTCAACCGGCAAGTTTTTAAACTCGTTATCCATTGCCATCGAACGCAAAAACTCGTGAGGACCACATGCATAAATCCTGGAGAAAGAGCCCTGTCTGAGGCACAACCTGGCAACATCCAGCACTGTCCCACAAAAAACCTTCTCACCCTCTTCTTCGCAGGCCACAAAAATCTTCCAATTCTTTCCTTCTAAGAATCGTAGTAACTGCAACTCTTCTCTAAACTTAAAACCAACACAGAAAACAAAGGGTAACTTCACTCTGGAGAAAGAATGCGCCAGAAAATAGAGCGGGACCAAACCTCGTCCTCCAGCAATTATTAGAAAAGGCCCGTTATCTCTCCGAGAAAAAGAATTTCCCAAAGGTCCAATTACATCTACGAAATCTCCACAATTCAAATTCCCCAAAGCGCTGGTACCCCTACCCACTACTTTAAAAAGCAGAGCAAAATGCTCTCCTTCTGCCCAAAATATCCCTAGAGGTCTGCGCAATAGGGGATCCCAACTTCCACCCACCCTCACCATAACGAACTGTCCTGGAGAAGCCAAAGAAGCAATGCCTGGTTCCCGTAAAACAAAGTAAATATAATCCTTGCCCAATTCTTTCTTTTCTACAATCCTGGCTTTGCTCATTTCCGAAGTTCTCTAAGTCTCTCCTGATAATCGATGCTCTTCATCCTGACCAATCTCTCGAAACCCCTGCCGTCTGAGCTTCCGTCCTCACGATAGGAAAAGAGTATTCCGCGAGAAACATTAACCAAGGCTCCCAAACCGTCTTCTCGGAATGCAAATCGTAGTGACTCTATTCCTCCACCCTGAGCACCAACTCCGGGAACCAAAAAGAGTAAAGAAGGAAACTCTTTTCTCAAGATCTTTAAATCTTCCGGATAGGTAGCACCCACCACTATACCTGCCGAGCTGAAACCTGAATCTCCAATTATTTCTTCGCCCATCTCCTCCACCAGGCGGGCAACCTTAAAATAAACCTTTTCGTCTCTTCCCTCATCCTGCAAAAAAGGAGCTGAAGGATTGGTGGTGCGACATACAACAAACACTCCTTTGTCGACCTTCTTGGCCTCTTCAAAAAAAGGCGCAAGCCCGTCTTTGCCAAAATAGGGATTTACAGTTAGAGCATCTATATCCCAGAAAGAGGGAATGCTTTTTTCCAGGGGATGTTCTATTCCCGAAAGATAAGCTCTGGCATAACAAGAAGCAGTACTGGCAATATCATTCCTTTTGCCATCAAGTATCACCTTAAGCTTCTTTTCTCTGGCACACTCAATAAGGTTTTTCAGAACCATCAGGCCTGGGATCCCCAACAATTCATAAAAAGCCATCTGAAATTTCACAAATCCAACTACGTCATGAACAGCCTCAATAACCAGCTTCCCAAACTCCATGACACAGTAAGAAAGCGCCTGTAAGTTGTTACCTCTTTCCCGTACCCACTTTTCAAGAAGATAAGGAGGTAGCAACTCAAGATGGGGATCCATGCCCACCACCAGAGGCCCCTTTATTTCGGCAATTTTACAAACCTGATCAGCAAAGTTCATAGTTCCAAAATACTCCTCTCCCTCATAAGAATCTTACCACCCATAATAGTGTATACTGGCCAACCATGAAGTGACCAGCCATTGAAAGGGCAGTTTTTTCCCTGAGATTCAAAGTTATCAATATTGACTTCCCATTCTGTTTCCGGATCGACAATGGTTATATCGGCTTCGGCCCCCTCAGCGAGAAAACCTTTTTCCGTAATTCCCAAAATCCGCATGGGGTCCAGACTCATTCTTTTCCACAAACCAACCCAATCTAAAACGCCTTCATCAATCAAGGCCTTAACGTAAAGTGGAAAGGTTACTTCCAGGTTCGAAATACCAAATGCTGCTTCAGAGAAAATTACGTCCTTACTTTTCCCTTTATGAGGAGCGTGATCAGACGCAAGAACCGTTATAACACCATCTTTAATGCCCTCTTTAAGAGCTTCAACATCGCGTTTCTCGCGTAAAGGTGGTTTTACTTTCGCAAAAACCCCTTCTTTTTCTACGCTTTCTTCGGTCAATAAGAGATGGTGAGGAGTTACATCAGCGCTTATCAGCGCCTTACCTTTAAACCAGCGCAGTAGCTCAACAGCAAAATAAGTCGAGATATGAGTAAAATGAACCCTGGCACCGGTATAATAGCTCATCACGAGATCTCTTGCCATCGGCGAATCTTCGGCAACCCGGGGAATGCCTCTTAAACCTTTACGAAAAGCAACCGCACCTTCATGAACCTGTCCCCCTCCGCTTATCGAAACATCTTCCTCGTGGAGGATAAAAGGAACATCGAAATATTTAGAGTAAATCATGGCCAGATAGAGGAGGTGCGAATTCATAACACTCCTACCATCGTCGCTCAATGCAACAACACCTGCTTGCTTCAAAAGACCTATCTCGCTCATCTTTTGCCCCTCAAGACCCTTAGTTATCGCGCCAACAGGATAAACATTCACAAGTCCTATCTCTCGGCATCGGTAATAAAGATAACGTACCACCAAGGGTTCATCAAGAGGAGGAGTGGTGTTAGGCATGACCACAATACTTGTAAAACCACCTTTCAAAGCAGCACGTATCTCAGCCAGTAAGTCATCTTCTCCAGTAATGCTCTCGAGTTCCCTAAAGTGGACGTGCATGTTGACCAGTCCCGGTCCAACCAAAAAACCCGAAGCATCAATGACATAAGCCTGGGGATCTTGGATTCCTCGATCTATCCGCAAAATACGGTTGCCCTCGATTAACAGATCCCTATCAATTAAGACGCCCTTGTCCACCAGAACCAAAGTTCCCCTTTTAATAAGAATTCGCCTCATCTCAGTCACTCCTTATCAGGGTATCCAGAACTGCCATCCTCACAGCAAGACCACAGGTAACCTGTTCCTGAATAAGGGAAAAAGGTGCTTCAACAAGCTCGGAAGCAACTTCAATCCCACGGTTGACAGGTCCAGGATGCATAAGCACAAAATTACCCCCGAGCAACTTTGTCGTTTCCTCACCAAAGCCATAAAAAGTCGAATATTCTCTCAGGCTCGGGAAATAACCAGCCTCTTGCCGCTCACGCTGGATGCGTAAAAGATACACAACATCCACACCCTGAACCGCTTTTTCCGCAGGAAAAACAATCTTAGCCCCCACTCCCTCAATACTACGAGGTACCAGCGTGACTGGCCCCGAAACCACTACCGAGTTACCCAGTTTAGTAAGGCCAATACAGAGAGAACGAGCAACTCTGCTGTGCAGTATATCTCCAACAATGGCCACACTCAAACCAGAAATTTTTCCAAATTTCCTCCTTATGGTTAGCAGGTCCAAAAGTGCCTGGGTAGGATGCTCTCTAATGCCATCTCCAGCGTTTACAATATGGAGGGGCAAGAACTCAGCGAAATAAAGAGGCACTCCACTTTCCCGATGGCGAACCACCAAAACGTCCACTTTCATCTGGGAAAGAGTTAACACAGTATCTCTCAAGTTCTCGCCTTTCTGAACACTGCTGAGCGAAGTCGAAAAATTTATGACCTCCATCCCTAAAAGTTTCGCCGCCATTTCAAAAGAAACACGAGTTCTGGTACTTGGTTCGAAAAAAAGGTTAACCAGAAAATAGCCCCTGAGATTGGTCAAATATTTGGGAGATTTACCCAGAAAAGCTCTAAAATCGTTCGCTTTCTCCAAAAGATAGCATATTTCATCTCTTGAGAGATCACTAATTCCTAAAAGATGTTTATGGGTCCACTCCAAGCAACTCACCCCCAAAAGATATAAAAAAAGTCCATTTTTTCCTTAATTAAGGAAAAAATGGACTCTTGAACAGATCCGCGTATAAAAAACTCTATCACCTTTTAACCCCTCACGTAAAATAACCATAAAAAGACAAAGATGTCAATGCCAACCCTCCCTTAAAATCTATACTAATATGCCAGGGTTCTACAGGGAAACCGCGAGAAGGCAAATAAAACAGCTAAAAGTGTTTTTCCAGCAAGTATTCTGCTTGGTTATATCCGACCAAGAGTCTTATCACAAAATAATCAAAACCCATAAGCTCTTTCTGTGAGGAATACATACAACCCAAGACTCATTCAGACAGAAGTGGTAAACACCAAAATTATTGACGCAACAAAAATACTGATATACTATTATTAAGAAGCTTCTTTAAGGAGGATTTTCATGAATTCTTATGTTTACAAAACTTGCACTTCCTATACACAACTTAAACCAAACTCTTTCCTCATGAATTGCTCCAAAAATAAATAAAAACAAGGGAAGGAGGTGAAAAAACTCGTCTCTTCAATTTCGCTTTACCTATTACCAATTAGACAAAAAGGAGCCGCTGATGTAGCGAAGGAGTTAGGCTGTAAGGTGGACTTTGATCTCTGCGGTGGGGACCTGGCTCTGCAGCAAAAACGGTTTCAAGAGGCAGTAGCCCTGAAACCTGACGGCATTGCTCTGGTCATCAATGATGACACCGCCTGGGATAAACCTGTAGAAGATGCTCTGGCACAAGGCATTCCGGTAATCGGAATTAACAATGACGATTCCGAAGGAGCCAAAGGCAATAAAAGACTCTGTTACATAGGACAAAGCGAAAAAGCAGCTGCTTACCGTCTGGCTATAAAACTCTTCGAGGAAGCAAAAGCAAAAGGCATAGATCTTTCCAAAGCACACGTAGCGATGGCTGCCGAAGTACCGGGAGCTAATTATGCTAAAATCCGCTCAAGCGGAGTTCTGGAAGCTATGAAAGAATATGGTATCACCTCTTACGAAATCATAGATGCCGGAGGATTGGAAATGACCACAGTAGAGTCAAGAGAAACATCCTACCTCCTGGCGCATCCCGAAACTACTTTCCTTATTGGCCTAGGTGGCATCTGCACAGACCGGTTAACTGCCTCATTAAAAGCAGCAGGTTTCGAACCCGGCGAAATAATTGCTGGAGGATTTGATACCACACCAGACACCCTGAATGGCATTCGTGAGGGCTACGTAACTGCTACCATAGACCAACAGCAATACCTGCAAGGTTATTTTGGAGTGTACGTACTTTATCTTCACAACAAATATGGTTTCACTCCCAATATTGACACTGGAGGTTATCTGGTAGATTCTCCCGAAAAAATATCCTTGATTGAAAAACTTTCGCCCCTACACATCCGCTAAAAATCACAGGGGGTGGTTCCAAACCACCCCCAAAAAAGAGGCGCAAGATATGAAGATGACAACCAACCTGTTCAGGCAGAAAGCGGTAAACACTTTTTTGGTACTCGCAGGATTAATTATCATTTTCGCCCTATTCAGTCCAAGACATGTCTTCCTTCATCCACGGAACATCGCTGCTCTGGGAAAACTTTTTCCTGATTTAGGCATCGTAGCTTTGGGTGTGGGAATGTTGATGATTTGTGGAGAATTTGACCTCTCCATAGGATCAGTGCTCCCATTTTGCGCTTACATTTTTGCCAGATCTTTATACGCGGGTTTTACTCCACTTGCGGGTTTCGTTTTTGCTTTACTCACCGGTGCCGCCATGGGGTGGCTTAATGGTTTCATTACAGTAAAAACCCGTATGCCCTCTTTTATAACCACTTTGGGAACGCTGATGTTCTGGAGGGGAGTACTTTATGTATGGTCAAAAATGATGCCCCTGGAAATTCGCCAATATGTACCTTCAGAATCATCATTTGGGAAAATACTAACGGCAAGCCTCCCCGGACGCTTGCCGATACAGTCGCTGTGGTTTTCCCTCTTTGCCATTATCTTAGGCATTCTCCTCCACTATCATCGTTTTG
>CAZMZG010000014.1:0-34607 GCA_964570785.1 uncultured Atribacterota bacterium
CAAAACGCTCCAGGTAACCAATGGCAATGGGTTGTCCCTTTTTGCCGAGGACGCATCTTTCTTCACACTGGGTTTCTTGAGGACAAACCCTTCCGCAGATGGCTGGTAGGCTGTTTTTTTCTTTAATCTTGGCGATTGCCTCTTCAAAACGCCCTTCAGCAACCAATTTTATAAAGCCGGGAATGTCTATTTCTACTGGACAACCCTGTACACATTGCGGTTTCTTACACTGTAAGCAGCGCCTTGCTTCTTCAACCGCTACCCGCTCAGACAAGCCCAGAGGTACTTCTGCAAAGTCTTTTATGCGCTCCTGAGGGGGGCGCTGGGGCATTTTAGGACGACCAGAAAGTCTATTCTGCATAATGTGCTTCCTCCTTTGCTCTGGTTACCAAATATTTTTCTAAAGCACGTTTTTCCTCTTCAAGATAAATTCTTTGACGAGACAGGAGTTCGTCAAAGTCAACAGCATGTCCGTCAAAAATAGGCCCGTCAACACAAGTAAACTTGCAATGTCCATTTACACTGACCCGACAGCAACCACACATTCCAGTTCCATCAACCATTATAGGGTTTAAGCTGACCAGAGTGGGTACGTTGTATTTCTTGGTCAACAAACTGGTCATTTTCATCATCATAACTGGACCAACAGCTATTACCAGGTCCACTTTTTCTTCCTCGAGAATCCTTTCCAAGACGGTAGTTACGAATCCTTTTTCTCCGTAACTGCCGTCATCGGTGGTCACATAGAGCTCGTCACTAACTTCTCGCATTTTATCTTCCCAAAAAAGCATACTTGCTGTTCTGGCACCAATTATGGAGGTTACTCTGTTGCCGGCTTCTTTAAGGGCTCTGGCCTTGGGAAAAGTGGGAGCGATTCCTACTCCCCCCCCAACACATACCACATGGCCAAAGTACTTTTCCTCCATTTCTTTACCCAGCGGACCGACAAAGTCCAGGATTGTATCACCTGCTTCCATCTCGCCAAGCATCATGGTGGTTTTTCCTACTTCTTGAAAGATTATAGTTACTGTACCCTTTTCTGCATCGAAGTCTGCAATAGTGAGGGGTATCCGTTCTCCTGTTTCATTAATTCTGAGAATGACAAATTGACCAGCTTTTGCTTTTCGAGCTACGCGTGGAGCCTCGATTACCATCAGCTTGATCTCGGGGGTCAATACTTGTTTTTCAAGTATTTTGAACAACTTGCTTACCTCCTCTTTGTAGTATAGCTGGATAAAGCCAGTAAAATTATACTATAATAAACTCACTTGTCATTTCCAGGATTAGAAATTTACGTTTGAGGGTGATAACCTTGTCAAAGCATAATTTTTTGGGGCTTAATAATTTTGTCAGGCGTTATGAGGAAAATCCAATTTTATCTCCGGAAAAATGGCCCTACCCAGCCAATGCCACTTTCAACCCTGCAGCAGCTCTTTTTAGGGGTGAGACTCTGCTTTTGGTACGAGTTGAGGATTGCCGGGGCTTTTCTCATCTTACTCTTGCTCGAAGCAAAGATGGAATAGGAGGTTGGAGAATTGACCCAGAACCTGCTCTCTATCCAGAGGCTCACATAAATGAGGAACAGTGGGGCCTAGAAGATCCGAGAATCACATGGCTTGAGGAAGAAGAGAGGTATGCGATTATCTATGTTTCTTTTAGTAGAGGTGGCCCCGTAGTTTCTCTGGCACTTACTGAAGATTTTAAAAACTTCGTCAAGCACGGCTCTCTTCTCCCTCCTGAAGACAAAGATGCCTGTCTTTTTCCTCGTAGGTTTAAAACCGACCGTGGGAAGCGCTATGCACTTATACATCGCCCCATCATCAGGGGAGAAGCTCATATCTGGATTTCTTTTTCTCCCGATCTCAAACACTGGGGTGATCACCAAGTGTTAATACCCACTCGTCCAGGATGGTGGGATCACACTCGAGTGGGGCTTGGCCCTCAACCCATTGAAACTCCCCGGGGTTGGCTGATTTTTTACCATGGGGTGCGACAAACTGCTTCAGGAAGTCTTTATCGAGTTGGGGCAGCTTTACTCGACCTTGAAGACCCCACTCAGGTCATATGCAGAACTGACGAATGGATTATGAGCCCCAGAGAAAGCTTTGAATGGTTAGGAGATGTTCCTGGAGTCCTGTTCCCAACTGGAGCAATTGTCGACGAAGAAAATGATCAAATACGTATTTACTATGGTGCTGCGGACCGGTATATTGGCCTTGCCTTCTTGCCCTATCGGGAGTTTATATGTTATCTGGAGGAAAAATGTAAAAAGAAAGCTGGAAGTTAATTTTTAAAATTGTCTAACTTTCAATTCCATAGAAATAAACGGTGACTTTTTCCTCAGTAATTAGCCCCTCCTTAACTACTTTATCCAGTAGGGGCTTGAGTTGAGATATCTTTTCCTCTGTGTCTACAACTTCGATAATTACTGGAAGATCTGAAGAAAGCCTGAGGACCGATGTAGTCTGAATTTGGTGGCTTTTTCCCCCAAACCCTGCTATTCCCCTTAATACCGTGGCTCCAGCTAATTTGAGTTTTTTGAACTCTTCAAGTAAGTACTGATAGGCCGGCTTACCGTTGTATTTATCAGATTCTCCAAGAAAAATGCGCAACAGTATAGCTTTTTCTTCCTTTTTCATGGTTTACCTCACTAAAAAGTTTGCTATTATTTTACTCAGAAAAATCGAAAAGAGAGCTGCTCCAAAACCACCTCCTGAATTTAGCAAAAAATAAAAATATTCTCTATCTTCAAGGAGTCGGAACGATTCGTACTCAAAGGTTGAAAATGTGGTAAAAGAACCCAGAAAACCTATGCTGAGGAAAATCCGCAGTTCGCGGCTGACTATTCCGCTTATCTCTGCTGTATACATGATGAAGCCTACGAAGAAGCTACCAATGAGGTTGACTAACCAAGTCCCCAGAGGAAAAAAGGAGAAAGTTATGAGGTTTTGAAACCAACCACTTAAAAGAAAACGTGCCACTGCGCCAATTGCTCCACCTATGGCGATCAGTATTAGCTCTTTCACAGAGTTTTACCTCCTCAGTAAATTTTGCGAAAGGTTTTAGAAGCGAAAAACTCCAGAAGATACTGCCAGGATTCTTTCTCGAGCTCAGAAAAGCGAGAAGTAGCTTTTCGGTAGTCAAACTTTTCTATGAAAGAATTAACAAGTTCCAGTATTCTATGCAAAGTCTTCTCGGAAAAGCTGCAAATTTCCCTTGACATTTCATCTTCTGGTGGAAAAAGATGAAGGTGTTGCCTGCATAGAAAAGTGTACTTTCCCCACTGTCTTTTCCACTCTGGCCAGTATTTTTTGAGGATTTTGCTTGATTCCTTTTCCAGTTCCCGATTCCTGAGGCAAAGATGACATCTTATATTCTCAGGATCTGGTAACTCACCGCGAAGATAGTGCAATAGCAGGTCTTTAAAGATAATGGCAATGCCGAGAACCGAGGGACGCTCTTCAAATACAAGGCGCAAATGGTCACTGCACAGCCCTCCGTTCTTTGTTAGTTGAGTGCGCACCTGAGGGTCATTGACCATTTCCCAAAAAAGTGTATCGAGATACCTTTTGTCCTGTTCGCGTAACAGAGCGCAGAGAGGACATCCAGGTTTGTCGAGATACTCTCTTATTCTTGAAGCTAAATAGTCCATTTGGCCTCCTTTTGGGATACATAAAGCAATAAAACAAAAAACTCCTGTACCTAATGGTACAGGAGTCGTCAGCCTGAACGGCACTTAAAGGGGGACTCCATCCCCAATTTTTCAATATCAATTAGTCAATATAATAAATTATATTTTAAGAGTCAACTTTCCACAATTGTAGCTCTCTTCCCAGAAAAGCCATTCTAACTCAATAGCTTGCTTAAAGACGCTTTTCGCTTCCTGCCTTTCTCTGTCTGTAGCTTTCTGGGCTTCTTTTTCAAACCAGTAACACAGCTCTTCGACCAGCTTTCGATAAGCCTCTCCCGCATAGCTTTCCAACCAGGCCCTGTAGAGGGCTGGTATGCCAGATGATGCCTTGCTCAAATAGTGAGTGCCAATTTCGAGATAGCTCACAAAGCAAGGCAGTATTGAAGCAATAATCACGAAAGTGCTTTTTCTAAAAGCAATATTTATCAAGAAATCGCCATACCATGAAGCTACTTTCCCCTTTGATGACTTGCTGAACTCGTTATCTTTCTCAAGTAACTCGTGCATTGCCAACTCTCCATCTACTGTCTCCTTAAGGAGCTTTATCACAAAGTACTTAAGGCTTTTCTCATCTGCCTTAACTACCAGCATTCCTATTGCAGAGAGAAGATCTTCCAGGTAGTAGTCGTCCTGGCTCAAGTAGTAGAAAAAGCATCTCCTGGGAAGCGTTCCCTGGGCAAGGTCCTTTAGGAAAGAGTGTTCTTTAAGCGAGTTCCATTCTTTGGCAAATTCCTTCTTGAATTTTTCCAAAAAACTCATTAGAGCTCTCCCTCCTCAGGTGTGGCGATGCGCAACGCGTGAAGCACCGAAAGATTCCGGCTTTACACAGGCGATAAAGCCAAAGCTTTCAATCATGCCTACCAGTTCGCGAATGAGGTGTCGGGTGGGACCGTTGTTGCCCACATCTATGTGAATTTCTATCTTGTAGTCTGAAAGTTCATCTTTGAATAGACTGTTAAAAATCTGCAGAAACTGCTGGGAAACTTCCAGAGAGAGCATGGCTTCTGCATATATTTTTTCTCTTATGTTCCGGGTCCCTTTGCGAAAAGTTTTTCTCCAGAAATATCGACCACCAAGCCCTACCCTGTGGATGATTAGTGCCGTTACGAAAACTTGGGTGGAGGAACCTTTCCAATGTTCGCGGGAGTCTGTCCCGATTATAAGGCGATAAGAGAAGTCGGGTTCTTCCCGCATAAAAGATATGATTGAACTAACCACTTCTTCAAATGATAGTCTTCCCCGGGTGGGACTATTAAAGTAAAGTGTTTTTTTCATTGCCAAGTAGCTTTTAACCCTTTTAATTATTTTAACCCAAACAATGCTTGTGTAACAAGCTTTTGGCGAGCTTGACAAAAAAGTTTTCTCAGGCTAAATTCTGTTAGTAAAAACGGGGGTTGAGATGAAAAAAGAAGTAATTATACGCTTCAAAAGGCTTTCTCAAGAGGCTGTTGTACCACGTTTTGCATATCCTGACGATGCTTGCTTTGATATTTTTAGCCCTGAGAACGTGATTATCCCCCCCCAAGGTAGTGTTGTGATAGACCTCAAGATAGCTTCTGAGTTTCCACCGGGTTACGAGGTAGTTCTTCGCCCGCGAAGCGGTATGGGTATTAAGTATGGTATTATTATTCATCCTGGCACCATTGATTCTGGCTATAGAGGAAGCTGGTTTGTTAGGCTCTTCAACTTGGGAGACAGTGCTTATCAGGTTAAAAGGGGAGATAGAATAGCTCAGGGTGCGCTGCGTGAAGTGCCACGGGTAATTATAGTTGAGGCTCAGGTTCTGTCGTCTTCCTCAAGGGGAACAAGCGGACTTGGCTCAACGGGAAGGTGAGGAAATCTTTATGGAAATTCTTAATCATTTGAAGGAAGAAGAAATTATTGCTTATTTCTCAATGGAGATAGCCCTTTTTAGGGAAATACCAACCTACAGCGGAGGTTTAGGAGTGCTGGCTGGAGATACAGTACGTTCCGCAGCTGACCTTTCCTTGCCTTTTGTAGCAGTTACCCTTATCCATCGTAGGGGTTATTTTCGTCAGGAGCTTACTCCAGAAGGTAATCAAATAGAGCATCCTGTCATTTGGGACGTAGAACGTCTACTGACTCCTCTTCCCCACAAAGTCAAAGTTACCATTGAAGGTCGAGAAGTCGTGATTGGTGCCTGGGTTTACGTATGGCGAAGCGTCACTGGTGGTAAGGTACCGGTAATTTTTCTGGATACAGATTTGCCGGAAAATACGGAAAGTGACAGGGTAATCACCCACTATCTTTACGGTGGCGACAAACGTTATCGACTCAAGCAGGAGATTGTTCTGGGTATTGGCGGAGTGAAGATGCTTAAAGCACTGAAATTTTCGGTGCGCAAGTATCACATCAATGAGGGTCATGCTGCCTTGCTTGCTTTGGAACTTTTTAAAGATAGGGTGAGCTGCCAAAAGGGAGAAAAAGCGTGTTTGCGTGAAGTAAGAAACCTTTGCGTCTTTACTACCCACACTCCTGTGGAAGCCGGTCACGATAGATTTCCCTACAACCTGGTTCGAGAAGTTCTTGGAGAACCACTGCCCTTTGCTTTGCTTCAGAAATTAGGTGGAGAAAATGAACTAAATATGACTCTTCTGGCCTTGAATTTGAGTGGTTATGTAAATGGTGTGGCTAAAAGACACAGCGAAGTTTCTCGAAATATGTTCCCCGGCTACGTAATTCATTCTATAACCAACGGTGTACATACTTTTACTTGGACTTCACCAGCTTTTAGGGAACTTTATGACCTTTACATCCCGGGATGGGCTCATGAGCCTGAACTACTGGCTCGTGTTGACGTAATTCCTGATGAACTGTTGTGGAAGGCTCATCAGAAAGAGAAAAGAGTTCTTATTGACCTGGTTTTCGAGAAAACTGGTATATCTATGGATGAAGAAGTGTTTACCATGGGTTTTGCAAGGAGAATGACTGCTTACAAGCGCCCTACTTTTGTTTTCGCGGATCGGGAGAGATTGATTAGAATTGCTAAGAGGCAGCCTTTTCAAATAGTTTTTGCGGGAAAAGCACATCCCCAAGATTGGGAAGGCAAGAGGCTCATTCAGGAAATCTTTAAACAGGTAAAAGAACTAAGTCCTCATCTCAAGATTGCTTTTCTCGAAGATTACGACCTTGAAATTGCCAAAAGGATGGTTTCAGGGGTAGACCTTTGGTTAAACACGCCTCAAAAACCTTTTGAAGCCTCGGGAACGAGCGGTATGAAAGCTGCTCACAATGGTGTCCTGCATTTCAGTGTCCTTGATGGATGGTGGATTGAGGGTTGTCTTGAAGGTATAACCGGCTGGTCTATTGGTTCTCCTCCTGATGAAAAAAGCGAGAACGAAGTTCAAAGAGAGATTGAGGATTTTTATGGAAAGCTTGAGTATGCTATTCTGCCTGTTTTCCGCAATCACAGGGAAGAGTGGATAAAACTGATGAAAAACGCTATTGGCAAGCTGGCTCCTTATTTTAACAGCCATCGCATGATGAAGCGTTACCTGAGCGAGGCTTACTTTCACCAGCCGGCCCTCTTTACCATGAATAATCGGCAAACATAATTTTTGGTGAAACACAAATCTTACGGAAGGCTTTCAAAAAGTGGAAAGCTTGGCTTCACAACAAAAAACTCGGGTGTTTTAACACCCGAGTTTTTTTATCATCCGTTATTTAATTTTCCAACACATTTTGCTTTCAACTAAGCTTTTTAACTTTTACTGCCTGAGGACCTTTGGTCCCTTGCTGGACTTCAAACTCAACCAGCTGGTCTTGCTCAAGAGTTTTGAAGCCACTCCCTTCAATAGCAGAATAGTGGACGAAAACGTCTCCGCCTTCGTCGGATTCGATGAACCCGTAGCCCTTTTGGGCATTAAACCATTTAACCTTACCTGTTGCCATTGAAATGCAAACCTCCTGAAATATCAAAAATTACCGCCTGCGCAAGCTTGTACTAAGCGTAGCACTTTCAAAGAGGTTTGTCAACGGGAAAGTGCTTCTTTAAAAGCAAATTTTCTTTTCACTCTGGATCAAACTGTCAGATACTTGTTACACAAGCTATGAAGCTTGTTTTTTGAGATGATAAAGTGTAAAATAAAAAACACCAAGCTTAAAGGGGAGGGGAAGATTTATGAAAAAAATACTTTTGTTTGTTTCCTTGAGTGTGTTTCTTGCTTTTATTGCAGGTTGTGCTCCTTCAGGAACCACTACCCCACCTACTCCCAATCAGACCCAAGCGCCTCGGCTAATCACTGTGAATGATGGAGTAAGAAACCTGCAAAGTGGTGATTCCATACGAAGTGGTATTACGGTTACTTTTACCGGAAGTGGACCAGCCAATGCCATCATAAGAGTGTATTTGAACGGAACACTCCTCGATAGCACCACTACCGACGATGCGGGAAGCTTCACCTGGACCTGGACCAGTGGGACCACTGAAGGTACTTTTACCTTTGGTTTTACAGCAGAAGCAGGGGAGCTTCCCGAAAGCACTCAGGACCAGTTCCAGATTGTGGTGGATATAACACCGCCCTATCTTGGCTCTTCCTGCTCTGCTAAAGCAGACACTCCCCTGGGAAGTGCACCGACCATCACTGTCCAGTTCAACGAGCCGGTTACCGTAGGCGATATTAATCTTTTCGAAACACCTGCATTTTGGAATGTCGGTTGCACTGTGTGCCCTGGTGGATCGGTCTTTACTGTGACTCAGGTCACACTGGGAGCCGACAATCAAACAGTGACCTTGACGGGGAATTGGACAACTGACTTTCTGGTAGCTGGCGATCAGATTATGGTGGTGTTTACCTATAATCCTCTGATGGACATCAAAGATGCGGCTGGCAACCAGTTCAACACAGTTGCAAGCCTTCCAACCTGCACGGTTACTCCTTAGCTAATGTGGCCATAGCCGCTTTGGGCTTAGCCCAAAGCGGCTATGGATAAAGCCGGTAGATCTGGCGAGGGAAGGGGATAGCCTCGCGGATGTGGTGAATACCGCATATCCAGGCTACAGTCCGTTCCACTCCCAAGCCAAAACCTGAATGGGGGCAGCCTCCGAACCGCCGCAAATCCAGATACCAACCAAATACTTCCTCGGGGAGATTATGCTCTTTAATACGCTCCTTAAGCAAACTGAGATCATGAATGCGCTCGCTTCCGCCTATTATTTCACCGTAGCCTTCGGGAGCAATTAGATCATCGTTGAGAACCACTTCTGGGTTCTCAGGGTCAGGTTGCATATAAAAAGCTTTTACCTTTTTAGGGTAGTGATGAATGAAAACTGGGCGATCGAACTCCTCAGAAATAGCTGTTTCTTCATCTCCTCCAAAGTCGTCTCCCCATTCAATCTGGAAACCTTTTCTATGGAGTATGCTTAAGGCCTCGTCGTAAGAAATGCGAGGAAAAGGAGGGATAACCCGCTCCAAGGGTTTTGGGTCTCTCTCCAAAACTTCCAGCTCGCGCCGGCGTTTTTCAAGTACCGTTTGTACCACAAAAGAAACGAACTCTTCCTGCAATTTTATGTTATCTTGCCAATTGTAAAAGGCGACTTCCGGTTCCACCATCCAGAATTCGGTAAGATGTCTGCGGGTTTTGGACTTTTCAGCGCGGAAGGTTGGAGCAAGGCAATATACTTTACCGAAAGCCATACAGGCTGCTTCCATATAGAGTTGACCACTCTGAGAGAGATAGGCTTTACCCAGGTCGAAATAGTCAAGAGCAAAAAGGGTGGTGGTCCCTTCGCAAGCTGCGGGAGTAAGAATAGGTGGATCGATGAGAGTAAAGCCTCGTTTCTGAAAAAACTGATGAATGGCCATAATGACCTGATTGCGGATGCGTAAGATAGCGTTTTGCTTACGAGAGCGTAACCAGAGGTGTCGGTTTTCCATAAGAAACTCTATGGAGTGTTCCTTTTTTTGAATGGGGTATTCCTCAGCTTCAGAAATAATCTCCAGCTTTTCAAGTTCCAGTTCGTATCCACCGATAGCCCTCTTTTCCTCCTTAACTTTACCTTGGACTATGAGTGAAGACTCAAGAGGTATACGCTTGAGGTTTTTAACCTCTTCACTGCTAAAGTGCTCACCTGCGAAGGCTGTAGCTTGAAGAAAGCCCGTGCCGTCACGCAAAATCAAAAAAGCTATCCTACCGCTTGAACGCTTGTTAGCAAGCCACCCTCGAATTTCCACTTTTTTGCCCAAATATTGAGGCAAGTTTTCTATAGACACCCAGGGGATTCCCACTATTATTTCCCCTCCTATATCTTTTTCTTTAAGCCGTACTTCCAGCCTTCCTTGTCCATTTCCTTTACAAAAGAAACTACATAGTTGACCAGGGCCTCAAACATTTTTTTACCTTTCTCTGTAGAAGCCTTTGTGGGATCTCCCGTGGCACCGTAGGGGGTCAACTCGCTAAACTTCCATTTGATATCCGGGCCCTCAGGGAGTTCGGGCACCACCCCCCTTGCGTTTTCCATGCGACAGAGCTGAGGATACAGAAAAAGCGCGATAGAACTTTCTCCTTCTCCAGCATGTCCCAAACCACCCCAAACTTCAAAAGTACCTTCAGGAAGCAATTCTCCCGCTTTTATCCACCAGGCATCCAGAGTGGCAATCACTGCTTCGGAATATTTTACCTTAACGGATCTTGATGCAACTTCGATTGGCGCAATGTTTCCATCATGTCCATTCAAGACTACGATTCTGTTTATGCCCTGCTCAATCGTTGAAGAGAGAACGTCCTTAAGCACTTCAATCAAGGTTTCCGGGCGCAGGGTAAGAGTGAAGGGAAAATCCTGGTAATGAAAGCTGACTCCGTAAGGAACGGGTGGAAGCACCAGCATTCCCTCTACCCTTCTTGCGACTTCCATGGCCAAAGCCTGAGCCACCAAAGTATCGGTCCCGAAGGGTAGATGGAAACCGTGATTTTCGGCAGAACCCACCGCCAGGATGGCTTTATCAAAGTGGTTTTCTTTGAAATCCGAATAGCTAATTTCAGGGTGAAAAATTTTTTTGGCCATAGTGTAACCCCCTCATCTTTTCAATCTTTTTCCCATAATTCCCTCTGGCTTCCAGAGCATTATCACTATGAGAAGTATTGCATAAACCAGCTCTATAAGTCCGTAAACCTTGAAGTGTTCTTCAACGGGCTTAAGCGCGTAACGCAACGTGATAAGAGAGGCGACACCCACTATGGGTCCACTCATGGTGCCCATACCCCCGATAATCAACATAACCACTATTTGGAAAGTGAGAAAGAAAGAGAATTCAAAAGGGCGAATAGCCTTTGTGAAATGAGCGTAAAGCCCTCCCGCCACACCGGCAAAAAAAGCACCGATTACAAAGGAAAGAAGTTTGTATTTCATGGGATAAATGCCGAGGACCTGAGCGGCTACTTCGTCCTCTCGAATGGCAATCATTGCCCTTCCAAAGCGAGAGTTAACGATGCGCCACACAACGTAGACAGTTATGATAAGCCAGAAATAGGTCCAGTAGATGTTGGTGTAGGAGGGTATGGCGTTGATGCCCATCGAACCCCTGGTAACGCCCCGTAGGGTTTTGGCAAGGGTTACTACAATAACCATAAACCCAAGAGAAGCCACCGAGAGGTAATGTCCCCTTAACCGTAGGACCGGAGCTCCTATTAAAATAGCACAAAAGGAGGCCATTAGCCCACCGGCTATGAGTGCAGGCAGGAAGGGCCAGGCGGCCTCAGGCCCACCAAGCAACGAAGGCAATAAAGGTAGCTCATAGGCCTTGCGTAAAGTAAGGGGGAAAGTGAGAAGAGTCGAAGTATAA
This sequence comes from uncultured Atribacterota bacterium, assembly GCA_964570785.1. Taxonomy (GTDB): domain Bacteria; phylum Atribacterota; class Atribacteria; order Atribacterales; family Thermatribacteraceae; genus Thermatribacter. The sequence continues at coordinate 11,494 of CAZMZG010000014.1, forward strand.
GCTCCTACGGCCATAAAGGCTGCATGTCCGAGAGAAAAGAGACCGGTATATCCGTTGGTAAGGTTCAGGCTTACGGTGGCGACAGAATAAATACCAATCAGGATTATTATGTGTAGGATGTAGCGGTTCAAAAGCTTAGTAGTACCGAAGAGAGCCAAAAATAACACCAGGCTGCCGATAACAAACCAAATCTCTGTTGGAATCCTGTTTGCTTTCATGCTCTTACCTCTTCTCTCACTCCCATAATCCCAGAGGGACGTACCAGCAGGACCAGTATGAGTATGGCAAAAACAATGGCGTCCCTATATTCGGCGAAAGTTGTTGGCAAGAAAGCAATGGAGAGGATTTCAGCAAGACCCAAAATGAATCCTCCCAGCATTGCTCCGGGAATGCTACCTACCCCGCCAACCACTACCGCCACGAAAGCTTTGACTCCGGTCAAAAAACCCATATCATATGAGATTTGTCCATACTTAGCACCCCACATAAAACCTGTGAAAGCAGCTATTGCTGATCCAATTAGAAAAGCAATGGATATAACTTTGTTAATCTCGATACCCATCATCTCGGCTACTTCAAGGTTCTCGCTGGTAGCCCGCATGGCGATACCCATTTTGCTATGTTTCACAAAGAGGTGAAAAAGCAACATAATGAAAATTGAAGCTACAATGATGAAAATGTCAATAGTGCGGAAAGTGAGGTAAGAAGTACGATAAAGATTTACCAGGTATGGAGGGACTTTGAATGCATAAGGTTGAGGCGAAACCAGCATTTTCATAAAGTTCTCTATAAAGGTGTAAAAACCGAGAGAGGTGATCAACAAAGCTACTTCAGGTCCCCCTCTGAGTTTTCGGTAAGCCACGGCGTCGAGTACTATTCCCATTGTTCCTCCAAATCCCAGAAGCAAGAAAATGGTAGCTACAAAAGGAAGCCCTGCTTTAAAAAAAACAAAATAGAAAAAGAAAGCTCCCAGTGTGATCAGGGCTCCGTGTGCAAAGTTTATTAACCTTAAAATTCCGTATACTACAGTCATCCCGAGAGCAAGTAGTGCGTAAATACATCCTAAGATGATTCCATTCATACTTTGTTGCATTAAGTAACCTATTGAAAACATGGATATTTATCCTCCCAGGTAAACTCGTCTTACATCTTCAAGTGACTCGATTTTCTCCGGGGGTCCTTCCATTTTTACCTCTCCTGCTTCAAGCACATAAATATAATCAGAAACTTTAATGGCCATCACGGCGTTTTGTTCCACCAGAAGAATGGTCACCCCTTTTTCACGGATTTCTTTAATTAGCTCATAAAGCTCCTTGACGACCAACGGAGCAAGACCCAGAGAGGGCTCATCGAGTAGCATTAGCTGAGGGCGAGACATCAATCCTCTACCCAAAGCAAGCATTTGCTGTTCTCCACCGCTAAGGGTTCCAGCAACCTGATTTTCACGCTCTTTAAGACGAGGAAAAAGGCTATATACCAGCTCGAGATCTTTCTGGATTTCTGCTTCGCTTTGGCGATGGTAGGCGCCAATGAGCAAGTTCTCTTTCACCGAGAGACGATTGAAAATTCCCCGTCCTTCAGGTACCAGGCATATTCCTTGGCGCACCCTCCAGGGGACAGGCCTGTTGGTTATTTCCCTTCCCTGGTAGAAAATCTGCCCCTGAAAAGGTTTTAATACACCAATAATACTCTTTAGAGTGGTCGTTTTTCCTGCACCATTGGCTCCTATTAACGACACTATTTTCCCCTGCTCTACTTTTATATTCACTCTCTGGATAGCAGGTATAATTCCGTATTTTACCCCTACATTTTTAAGTTCAAGCAACTACATCACCAGCCCCAAGGTAAGCTTCGATTACTTTTGGGTTGTTTTGAATTTCAGAAGGTGGACCAACTGCAATTACCGAGCCATAGTCCAGAACCTGGATGACTTCAGCAAGCCCCATTACAAATGGCATGCGATGTTCCACAATGATCATGGTTAAGTCAAGCTCTTCCTTGATTCTCTTGATGGTCAGTGCCAGTTCTTCAGCTTCCTGGGTATTCATGCCTGCTGAGGGTTCGTCAAGTAAAAGCACCTCTGGACTGGTCATAAGTGCTCTGGCAATGTCCAATTTTCTCTGTAAGCCGTAAGGAAGGCTAGAGGCAATTTCCTTGCGTTGCGCTTGCATATCAAAAAGCTCCAGCATGGTTTCCACTCGCTTGAGGATTTTTCTTTCTTCGCTATAAAGACGGGGCAAACTTAGTAAAGTATGAACAAAGCTGTAAGAGGTGTGAATATGAGCAGCTACCTTGAGGTTTTCTTCTACGGTCAAGTTAGGGAAAAGACGAAGGTTTTGAAAGGTGCGGGTTAAGCCCATTGCGGCGATAGCATCAGGGCGGGCGTAAGTAATATTTTTTCCTTTGAACAAGATTTTTCCTTTATCCGGCTTTAAGACACCACTCATAAGATTGAATATGGTTGTTTTACCAGCACCATTGGGCCCAATAAGACCAAAAACTGCACCTTTTGGCAGCTCGAGCTCATATCCACTTACAGCGGTTATTCCCCCAAAGTGTTTCCACAAGTTTTCTACCTTCAGTATTGTCTGGTCCATTTTCCCACCTTTGGTCAATAACCAGAAGAGGTGGAGATATCTCCACCTCTTCTGGTTATATTTGATATAGACTTATTTAGCTATTTTGGGATCTGGGAGATACTTGGGAGTTACCTGCTTTATGGTCACAAACTTTCCATTCTTAACTTCTATTACTGCTACTGACTTGTTCGGAACCTGACTTCCCTCTTCATAAGAAATGACTCCTGACACTCCTTTGAAGCCTTTGATCTGAGCTAAGCCCTCCGGAATTTTGGCGGGGTCGTCGGTGCCCACAATTTCAATAGCCTTGGCAAGAACTTTCATTGCGTCGTAACCCAGAGCTGCAAACGCGTTCTCGGGAGGGTTGCCGGACATCGCTTCATAGTTTTTCTTGAACTCTTGAATCAAGGGATCAGGATCTTCCAGGGACATATGGGTAGCAAAAATTACTCCTTCGGCGTATTCTCCACCGGTTTCAACCAGAAGGGGTGTATCGAAACCATCTTCGCCCAGAATAGGTATAGTTACTCCACCCTCTCGGATTTGTTTGACTATCAAACCACAATTTCCAGGTATAGCACCTACATATACAAAATCTACCTCTCCCCGGTCCTGGTATTCTTTCAGTCGGGCTACCATGCCTGAAAAGTCTGTCCAGCTGGTTTCAAAGTAGTCTTCGTAAACCACTTCTCCACCGTAGTTTTTGAGTGCATCTGCAAAATAAGCACAAACTGCTACTGAAAAATCAACAGCGGTATCCACCCAGATTGCTCCTCGCTTGAGGCTCAGGTCTTCAACTGCGTACTCTGCTATAGCGGCGGCCTGAGCATTATCTCCAAAGCAGGCCAGCCAGGCTCCAGTGCGCTCTGGAATACGAGGATGAGTTGCACCAGGAGTTATGAAGGGGACACCGTATTCGCGGGCAAGTGGAGCTGCAATATTGACCCAGTGGGTGTCGCAATATCCGATCAAAGCCGAAACTTTCTCGTTCTCAATTAGCCTGATTACTGCAGCCACAGTTTCTCCCTCATCTGCTTTGGTATCCACTACCTTAAGCTCGATAGGCCTTCCCAGGACTCCTCCTTGCTTGTTTATTTCTTCAGCAGCGAGCTTTACTCCATTGAGAGCTGGTGTGTCGATGGAAGCCCAGGGACCGGTTAAACCCATTACTACTCCTATTTTTATGGGTTCCTGTGCATAAATCAGCGTGGAGAAAAGAAAAGCAAACACAAAGCATGCTACTAAAGCTAACACAAATTTCCTCATTTTACTAACCCCCCTTATGCGGTAGTCTTAGATTTTATACCATTCTGACATATACAATGCAAGGCAGAAATTAGGAAGTTTATTAGTTTTTCAACGATTTTTCTTCAGATTTACTTTAGAAAATGTTTCAAGCTCAAAGATCTTTACACTTATTTTAAAAAGCTTTAATCTTGCTCATGTATACTCCTCCTCGAAGTTCGAGGTAAAAGAGAAAAGAGGAGAGAATACCAGGATTTGGGATAAGTATGGTCTTTTGTGTTATTGGGTGTGTTTAGTTGTGAAATGCGAATTAAAACAAAAGCGGAAAGGGGTGTTGAGCAGTGAGACAGTTCTCTGTGGTTATGGTGTTATTTTTTGTGCTTTTCAGTTTGCAGGTGGCAACCGCTGCAGATAAGATTGTCAGCATAGATGGTTCCAGTACTGTTTACCCTATTACCGAAGCAGTAGCAGAAGAATTTCAAATGGAGAATCGTGATATTAAAGTGGTGGTAGGCATTTCCGGAACCGGTGGTGGTTTCAAAAGGTTTTGTCGAGGTGAAACCGATATTAACGGTGCTTCTCGACCCATTAAGATTTCTGAAATGGAGCTTTGCAGAGAAAACGGTATCGAATACATCGAGTTGCCTATAGCATTTGATGGAATAGCTGTAGTGGTTAACCCAGCAAACGATTGGGTAGATTACCTGACAGTTGAAGAACTCAGAAGAATCTGGGAACCCCAAGCTCGGGGCAAGGTTCTTTACTGGAGTGATATAAGGCCTGAATGGCCTAAAAAAAAGATGACCCTATTTGGTCCCGGAGTAGATTCTGGTACTTTTGACTATTTCACCGAGGCTATAGTTGGAGAAGCTGGAGCATCCAGAGGAGATTTTATCGCCAGCGAAGACGACAACGTTCTGGTTCAGGGGATATCCAGAGATAAGTATGCACTGGGTTACTTTGGTTTTGCTTATTACCTTGAAAATCAGGACGTTCTGAAGGCCGTGCCTATCAACGATGAAATCGCTGAAAATGGAGAAGGACCAATTGAGCCTAATTTCGAAACTATCAGCAAAGGACTGTATCAACCGCTTTCTCGACCCCTCTTTATCTATGTCAACAGGGCAAGCGCTGACCGTGAGGAAGTTCAAAGGTTCGTGCGTTTTTACCTTGAAAATGCTAAGTGGCTGGTTGAAGAGATAGGTTATGTGGCTCTTCCTGACAGTGCTTACGAGCTGGCTCTGAAAAGATTTGAAGAGCGTAAAACCGGCACTGTTTTTGGTGGTGAAGGAGCAAAGATAGGAGTTTCAATCGAGGAACTTCTACAAATGGAAGGAGAATAATCTCCGTATCTTGGTTGACAGATGAAAGTTAGAATGACTACAATCTAAAAAGAGTTAGTTTCAAGGATCACTTAGATGCCAGGAGGAATACAACCTCCTGGCATCTAAGTGATGAGGAGACAATGTTGAAAACAGCTTATTCAAAAAAGAACAGAGATTTAGTTGTTTTGCAAGCCAAAAGAAAAGAATTATTCGTTAAAGGTATTTTCTTTGTTTTCAGTTTGATTTCCATTTTTACTACTCTGGGAATTATTTTTGTTCTGATTTTTGAAGCAATTGGCTTTTTCAGGGAAGTTTCCATATTAGACTTTTTAACTGATACTTTATGGACGCCCCTCTTTTATGAAAAGCACTTTGGGATTTTGCCCCTCCTTTGTGGAACGCTGCTTACTTCCCTAATTGCCATGTTGGTTGCAGGCCCTTTAGGATTGCTTACTGCAATATTTTTAAGTGAGTATGCTTCCCCTCGAGTGAGACGTATTTGTAAACCCATACTGGAAGTGCTGGCCGGGATCCCAACCGTGGTGTACGGGTATTTTGCCTTGCTTTTTGTTACCCCTCTTTTACAAAAAATAATACCCTCTCTTTCGGGATTTAATGCACTATCTCCAGGAATAGTCATGGGTATCATGATATTGCCTATTGTTTCCTCTCTTAGTGAAGATGCTATGTATGCGGTGCCTCGGGGTTTACGCGAAGCAGCGTATGCTTTGGGTTCCACAAAAATGGAAACTTCTCTTAAGGTTGTTGTGCCGGCTGCTTTTTCAGGGATTACCACTTCTTTTATCCTGGCAATTTCTCGTGCCATTGGTGAAACCATGCTGGTTACCATTGCTGCTGGGCAGATGGCTCAGTTAACCTTTAACCCTCTGGTCCCCATTCAGACTATGACTGCTTACATTGTCCAGGTCAGCCTTGGCGATACTCCTGCAGGAAGTCTTGAGTACAAAACCATTTTTGCAGTTGGAATAGTGCTCTTTTTGTTAACCTTGATTCTTAATTTGGTTGCTCAATGGCTGCGCAAGAGGTTTAGAGAGGCTTATGAGTAAAGGCAAATCTTTAAAAGTAGATTTACTTTTGAAGCGCAAAAAAACTAAGGAAAAGATCTTTCTTGCTTTTGCCACGAGCGCCTTACTTCTCTCTCTGGTTGCTCTTTTTGTTCTTTTAATCGATGTTTTTTACGATGGATTTCCCCGCCTTGGATGGCAGTTTTTGAGCAGCTTTCCCTCCCGTCGTCCAGAGCGCGCAGGCATATTACCTGCTCTGGTGGGTAGTATTTATGTGGTAGGTTTAACCATTTGTTTTTCCGTACCTTTGGGCGTTGGGGCAGGGATTTATCTTGAAGAATACTCGCGTAAGGATTGGTTAAGCAAGCTTATAGAGATCAATGTTTCCACGCTGGCCGGAGTTCCTTCAATAATATACGGTATTTTAGGACTTGAGCTATTCGTACGGACTATGCGCTTGGGAAGGGGCCTTTTGGCAGGAGCGCTTACTCTTACCTTGCTTGTTCTACCGATTATTATCGTTTCCACTCGTGAAGCCATTAGGGCGGTGCCACTATCCTTGCGAGAAGCAGCCTTTGCTCTGGGGGCTACCCGCTGGCAGGTAATTAAAGATCAGGTATTACCGGTAGCTATTCCGGGTATGCTTACCGGGGTAATTCTTGCTGTGTCCCGTGCCATAGGAGAAACTGCACCTTTGATAATGATAGGAGCTTTAACCTATATAGCCTTTCTTCCTGATAGCCTTAATGCGCCCTTCACCGCTTTACCCATTCAGATTTTCAACTGGGTGTCACGCCCTCAAAAAGGTTTCCATGCCAACGCCGCAGCAGGGATTGTGGTGCTTTTGGCTATAACTCTTTCTCTAAATTCACTCTCAATATTTCTGCGCAATTATTATCAGAAAAAAACTGCCTCGCGCATTACCTGATTTCTTGTGTGCTTTCAACTATAGCCTGCTTTGTTGACAGGGTAGGAACAAGGGTTTATTATTTCCTAAAGGCCGGTTTTGTGGTAGCAAACTTTAGGATACCAAACAGTAAGAAAACACGACAACTTCCTTAGCATTTATTTTTTCTCAATGAATGGTATAAAGTTGTAATAGTACAAATTCTTAAGGAAGGAGGTGGAGAAGACCGCAAAAAACCACGGAAACGAGTAGTTACTTTAATTACCGCTATGTTTAAGTTTAACTCTCTTTGATTATGATAAGTAAGGAGGGATTGTGATGTCTTGGAAAATATGGGTGGTATTGGTTGTGGTTTTGGCAATCCTTACCGGAAGTGTTGCTTTAACCCAGGAAAAACCAAAGCTGAATATCTGGGGAAGAGCTTCCTTTGCCCCTGCTCAAGCTTACTGGGTGAATTCGGTGCTTTATGAGTGGGCTCAAGAAAAAGGCGTTGATGTTAAGATTACCTGGATTCCAGTGGGTGATATTGCGGCGAAAATGGTTACCGCCGTTGCTTCAGGTACGGAACCCGATATGGTTATTGGTGGTATGCCTTATACCAAGTTTGCTGAATCAGGACTGCTTTTGCCTCTTGACGACGTTGTCGACCAGCTGGGTCGGGACGACTTCTTTGAACTCATACTCCAGATGGGCACCATAAACGGAAAAATCTACGCTATTCCCATGGGTTGGGAGATAACCTGGCTCCATATCCGTAAAGACCTTTTTGAAAAAGCAGGTGTGATGGATCTTTTGCCTTTTGACAACGAAGAAGAAGTGCTTCAGGCTGCTGAAAAACTTACCGGTATAGAAAAAGGAGTTTATGGGATTGGTCTTCCCCTGGGTGGAACGGGTTATGATTGTGCCTGGACCTTCCTCCTTTACTGGTACGGTTTCGGTGGGGGCATGATGGCTGAGCGTTCCTCCAAAGGAGTTGTGTTTGGACAGGAACCTTATCGCTCAGCCACTAAAAGGGTTTTTGCGTTTTTCAAAGACATTTATGAAAGAAAACTTACTCCTCCTGATTCTGGAGAATGGGTGGATATTTCCAACAATCTTGCCTTTCTGGATGGTAGAGTTGCTATGACTTCGAACCCCATGAGCATCTGGTATGCTATCATGACTGGAAAACCAGAACTGGTTCCCAAAACCCTGATAGTTCCCGATGCTTTCCCCATTAACCTGGGTCAGGAATCGAGCTTCATTTTTAAATCCACTAAAAATCCGGAGCTTGCTAAAGAGGCATTAATGGCTATACTTGGCGACAAAGAAAAATATCGCCAGGGATGGTGTGAGCAATCCCAACTTTACAATCTACCTATTTTTAAGAGCCAGATGCAGGTTTTGAGTGAAAACTGGAAACAGGGAAAATACCCGGTAATGCTTATGGATCCTTACGAAGCAGCGATGCGCATTCAGTTTGACGAGTGGCCAATGACCTACCCACTTGGCGAGGCTACTTCGGTAATGGAAGACTTTGAAAACGGCTGGATGATCAATGATATGGTAATTCGAGCCGTAGTTAGAGGAGAAGACCCCGACAAGTTGATTGATGAGTATGACGCTAAACTCAAAGAGATGGCCAAAGAAAATTACGGGGAATGATTAACCGAAAAGTTTGAAGGGAGGGAATATCATTCCCTCCCTTCAAGGGAGTTGATGGGGTTGCGACTTTTAAAAAGGTTAGACGATTGGTTTTATCTTTTGCCAGCTCTTTTTTTTCTTACCTTTGTTTTGATAATACCTCTTATTTACATATTTACCTTGAGTTTTTATAAAATGCCCCTGGGTAGAGAGCCTATTTTTATTGGTTTTGGAAACTTTGCTCGCATTTTAAAGGATTCGCTTTTTTATAAAAGCTTGAAAAATACTTTTCTCTATGCTTTTCCGGCAGTCGGTATCAAAGCAGTAATTGGGTTGGCAGTGGCTGTCTTTTTAAATCAAAAATTTCGGGGCAGAGGTTTTTTGAGAGCTATCTCTATTCTACCCTGGGCTCTTCCCCCTTTTATTTGCGCTGTGCTTTTCTGGTTCATTTACGACTACCGAGGTGTAGGCAATTTTTTGCTTTCCCTTTTTGGTTTGCGACCTGTTCACTGGCTTGGATTCGAATATGCTATGCCCTCTATAATTCTTGTGAATGTGTGGCATGGGTGGCCTTTCTTTTATCTTGGTTTCTTAGCAGGCTTACAGGCTATCCCAGAAGAGCTTTATGAAAGCGCTTCTATTGATGGGGCTTCTTCGTGGCAGAAATTTCTATACGTTACTCTCCCCATCTTAAAACCTGTTTTCTGGATCGTTTGTAGTCTCTCGCTGATGTGGACTATGGGAGACTTTGTCATTCCTAAGATGATGACTGGAGGTGGTCCTGCAGATGCTACCTTAACCATCCCTATAGCTACTTACAAAATAGCTTTTTTGCTGGGTTTGAACTATCCTCTAGCTTCTGCTTACGCGGTTAGTATCTTACCCATATTTGCGATTCTTATCTTTTTCACTCTCCGCCAGATGGGGGTTTCGCAATGAACAAAGGAAAGCTCTCCAAAAGCATCCAGATCATTGTCTTTAGCTTTATTCTCCTTCTATGGATTTTTATACCAGTATACTGGGTTGTTAAAACTGCTTTCTCTCCCGAAGAAGAAGCCTGGAACCTGGTACCATCAAGCAATTTGAGCCTTAATAATTTTAAAAAGATCTTTTCTGGAAAAGGGGGATTAGCCCCTGGGGAGGTGTCTATGGAAGAAGTCACCGGAGTGTCTTTAACAATTTCTTCAACCATTAATCGACCCCTCCTAAACACCCTTTGGGTTTCAGTTCTTGCGGTAACCTTCACCATGGTGGTATCCAGCCTTGCAGGCTATAACCTGGCACGTTTTATCTACCCGGGCAAGAAATTTGCCTCTTCACTGATCCTTTTCGCTTACGTTTTCCCTCCTTTCATTTTGATGGTACCCATGACCCTTATTCTGAAAAGAGTAGGCCTGACTGATTCTCTCTTTGGCTTGAGCATAGTACACCTTGCCTATACCATACCTTTTGCTACCTACATGCTGAGTGGTTACTTTATGGGCATACCTCGAGAGCTTGATGAGGCAGCGATGGTAGATGGATGTTCGCGTTTTCAGGCTTTTTTAAGAATCACTCTTCCTTTAGCAGCTCCGGGCTTGGTAACCGTAGCCATCTTTTCGTTTGTACTATCTTGGGGAGACGTCATTTTCGCCACAGTCCTTATAAACGATGTTGATAAGTACACCCTACCCTTGCATATCGGATTCTTTCTTTATGGTGGTGAGATTGTTGATCCTGGTGCATTGGCAGCGACTACCATATTTGCTGGGTTGGTTCCAGCTCTCCTATACCTGACTGTTCAACGCTTTGTAAGGATGGGTATTGTTGCTGGAGCGGTAAAGGGCTGAAACACGATGAATAAAGCCAAGGTTCTTGTTACCCCTCAGGCTTCTTTTGGTAAGTTTTCGCAAGCGGAAGAGCTTTTGCGAGAGAATGGTATAAAACCTGTTTTTTCCCCTTACCCTCATCCGCTGACCGAGGAACAGCTTATAGAGATAATTGCTCCGTTTGAAGCTTTGATCTTTGGTTTAGAGCCATTGACTGAGCGTGTTTTTGAAAAGGCGAGGAACTTGAAAGTTGTTTCGAAACATGGAGTGGGTGTAGATAATGTGGACATTGACGCAGCTACCAAAAGAGGTATTGTGGTTGCCAATGCCCCGGGTAGCAACGAAAATGCAGTGGCTGAGCTGGCTGTCAGTTTTTTGTTTCTTCTTGCCCGTCACGTTGTTCAGCTGCACGAAAGTTTGCAAAAAAAGCAATGGGAAAAAATGGTGGGAATTGAGCTTGAAGGCAAAACTCTTGGCGTTGTTGGTACAGGACGCATTGGAAAAAGAGTAGCCAAGAAGGCAATGGCTCTGGGTATGCAGGTTCTGGGATATGACATTGTTCATGACCAGGAACTTTCCAGTTATCTACAGTTCCAGTATGTTAGTTTAGAACGGCTTTTGCGGGAATCAGATTTTGTCACCTTACATCTTCCTTTAGGCGAAGAGACCAGGAAACTAATCGATCGCAAGAAATTGGCTTTGATGAAAGAGACAGCTTTTTTAATTAATACTGCAAGAGGAGGGATAGTTGATGAGGAAGCACTTTACGAAATCTTAAAAGAAGGTAAAATCGCAGGTGCTGCGCTGGATGTTTTCTCGCAGGAGCCACCTTTCAACAACCCCATTTTAAAACTTCCTAACGTTATAACCACACCTCATATAGGTGCCGATACGAAGGAAGCAGTGAAAAACATGGATGAAGTATCGGCGAAAAACGTGATTCTGGTGCTTCAAGGAAAGCCACCCCTTCATTCGGTTAACTTTCATCTTTTGAAAAAAGGAGGATGTTCATGAAGGCTCTTCTCAAGACCCAGCGAGGCCCAGGCCTTGAAATTGCTGAGATACCAGCTCCTAAACCTTCCGATAACGAAGTGCTCATTAAGGTTCAAAAGAGCGCTATTTGTGGATCAGACTTAAAGATTCTTCACTGGATGCCCCCAGTAAATTCCTTGATCGAAAAATTCCCTTTTGTTCCTGGGCATGAATGCTCGGGTACTGTTGTGGAAGTGGGAAGAAATGTCAAAAAGTTTAAAGCCGGCGATCGAGTAGCCGTGGATACTCACATTTCCTGCGGTAGATGCTGGCAATGTTTGAACGGAAGAGCTCATACCTGTGAAAATATGCTCCTTTTTGGACATCAGGTCAATGGATGCTTGCAGAGTATGTTGCCGTTTCAGAAAGGGCCGTTTTTGCTCTTCCTGATGAGGTAGATTACGAAACTGGCTGTCTCTTTGAACCCATGGGTATCCCTTTCCGCGCAGTGGAACGAGGAAATGTGAAGGGAGAAACTGTTTTAATAATAGGTTGTGGCCCTATAGGTCTTTTTGCGATTGCTTTTTCGCGTCTTCTGGACGCTTCACGAATTATAGCTGCCGATATAAATCCCTATCGTCTGGAGCTGGCTAAAAAGTTAGGTGCAGATATTAGCGTTAATTCTCAGCAGTCTTCTTTTGTAGAAGTGATCAGGGAAGCTTCCGGCTTTGAGAAAGGCTTGGGCGTGATTATCGAGGCCTCGGGTAGTGTGAAAACGCTTAAAGAAGCAATTACTGCTACCAGGGTTGGAGCAAGGGTGATGTGCATTGGTCACAGTCAGGAAGCGCTTTCCTTGAAATTGTCTCCGGAAATCGTACTGAGAGAGCTGGAAATTGTTGGATTTTTTGGCAGAGAAATCTGGGATACCTGGGAGAAGGTATCTACTCTGGTAAAACAAAACAGTGAATTTTTAAAACAAGTTATCACTCATCGTTTCAACATTGAAGAATACAAAAGTGCTTTTCACGTAGCTGAAGAAGGTTCAGGAGGTAAAGTAGTTTTTGATTTTGAACAGTGAACAACTCTAATGTTAGCTAAGGAAGAAGCTGCCGATTTTGCGCAGCCTTGTTATTTAGCTAAGCACTTTTTGCAAAAAATGTTTTTATCGCCAGTTGCTTCTATCGTTTCTCCAGGTTGCACTATCAAAAATTTTTCTTCATCCCACACTCCGTTTAAGAGGTCAGAAAGCAACTTTGTGTTGCCTCTGACCTCTTCGAATTTCCAACCTAAGAAATTTGCACACTCTTGAGTAAATGAGCTATACTTCTTGTCCACCGAGAACCCCCAGCTAATATAAATGGCTCTGCTATACTCTTTTTGCCAGTTATCTTCGAGTTGCATCAAGAAGCTGGCATTTTCTTCGCCAAATTTGTCTCTAAAAATCTGGTATATTAGCTCCCTGCGTTCCCTGCCAGGTTGTAGACTGTGTTCAATCCATCCTGATGAGTACCAGTAGATTCCCCTGTACTTTTCAAAGTAGTGGTGATATAACTCAGAGGAACCAAGGAGCAGGCTTATGCAATCATGAACCCGGGGGATGGCCAACTGGTAATGCTTTGAGGTGAGTCCTTCAGTACCGCCGCTGCATAGGCCATAGACGAGTACTATTGCATCGTAATCGCGCTCAAGCTCAAGGTTTTCCTGCTGGTAGCTAATTTTTTGGGGCGAGGTAGCATTTATTTTTTCTTGGAGCGTTTGACGCAACTTTTGAGGATCGTTATGAAGTCCTAAAGGAAGGAATTCCACATCACACACATTGCACGATTGTGAGGCGAGTAAGGAAACTTCGCGCCACATGGAGCAGCATGCTAAAACTTTAAGTCTTTTTCCACTAATATTGTGCATCGTCTCAATACTGCTTTTTCAAAGCAGAACTGTAGTGAACCTATCACTTGAAATTGTTATTCTCTCCTCCATCGTCAAGGGGCTCTATACAACCGATAGGAACGCATACTTTCATCCCCATAGAACGCAAAGACTCAGGAGTGTTTCTTCCTCCGTGTTGTACCAGTGCGATTCCTTCCCTGAGCTCCAGAAGTCTTCCTTCCCAGGAGGCGGTATGGTCGCCATTGCTTTTGACCTTAACGAAACTTCCAATTGAAAACATTGCCAGAGTTTCACCCCTTAAATTTTTATTTGAAAGTATTTTACTTAATATATCGGTTTTTGTTTCCATATCTTTATAGATTTTTCGAAAAAATTTTTGATTTTGAATAATAATTCATAAATAACATATTTATTCCCCGTCTTCAATTTTTTGCGTTGAGTTCCCCTTTTGAAGAGCAAGATTGAACTAAGTTCACCAGATTTTCAAGGTCCTGTCCGATTTTTTAGATTAGAAGCAGCAAATTTTCTATGGTTACCCTTTCCAATCCTGCTTTCTGAGCTGCTTCCAGGCAACGTAAGGCAATTTCTTTTTTGGTCTGTGGTAGGTCATAGAAATAAAACTGGGGTGAAAAAGCCAATAGAGCGTAGGGAATCGACGGGTCCAGGTTGGCGATGTAACGGGCTATGTTATATACCTCCTCTTCCTCTACGTATCCCGGAATTAGGAGAGTGCTCGCAGTTAGGAGAAGATTGTTTTCTTTTCGCTCTTTACGCCAGTCAGCAACTCTGGCAAAGTTTTCCAAGGTCTTCTGGTTGGAGAAACCAGTGAGAGCCCGATGCAGGGTGTCGTTAAAGGTTTTGAGGTCAAACTTAATGCATCCTCCACTCTTTGCAGAAATCTCGAAAGTCCGGCGCAGCAGGTTCTCATTCATATTGCCGCAAGTTTCAAAACAGATACGCAGAGGGAGAAAGCGTTGTTCCGCTTCTGCTTTCTGGATTGCGAGTTGGGATAGTCTGATGGCATGATGAAGTTGTGGCACAGGATCCCCTCCGAAAAAACAGATACAGGCCACCTGTCTGGTCACCTTCTCGAGTATCTCTTCTACACTATAAAGTGGCTCCATTCTTTGTACCAGGTGATGGTAGTGCCAGTTCTGGCAGAAAAGGCAATTTAGAGAACAACTACCATGAAATATGGCCAGGTTGTGGTATTTTCGCAAACTGGGCAGAGAAGAACCCTCTCTTTTCCCATAGGGGCAGACCCACGAGGCTACACAATTGGTCGGTAAAGGATCATAGTACCAGTGCAGGAGTCCTTTTTGGGGATCACCAGTTAGATAGCAGAAACGATTTTTGCGGTTTTCATATAGCCCACAGTAACCACGTTCTCCATTACGCATCGCACATCGATGGAAACAAAAGGAGCATATTACTTTTCCTTTGCGTGGCGGCTGCTCAGGAAGACCCAGCTCTCTGCGGACCATCCGGTGTACCCGGTTTGCTCTTTCCAGGGCTTTTTGAGGATATTGCAGGATACAATTCCTACAAAGAGCAAGCACTTCACTTATAAATTCGTCTTTGCGACCACATATTTTGCAGGTTCCCATTTACTTTACCGTTCTTCCTGACGCAAAAAAGCGAGCAGTTTCAACAAAAGATGGTGGTTGGCAGCAATAAGAGAAGTGGAAGTAGGCTCCCATTCTTCTCCGTCAAGACTTTTAAATTCTCCACCAGCTTCGCTCAAAATAACCAGAGAGGCGGCTATATCATAAAGGGCCACCTGAGGTTCAAAGTAAGCATCAAGACGACCACAAGCAACATAACAAAGTTCGATCGAGGCTGCCCCATAGGCTCTTAGATCATTGACTACAGGAAGAAGTCGGGCGTAGAGGGAAGCACTCCTTTTCCTCAGCTCAATATCATAAGGAAAGCCAGTAGCAACCAGCGCATTGTTCAGAGTTTTCTTTTTGCCAACGTAAATTCTGTTACCGTTTAAAAAAGCTCCTTTACCCTTTTCGGCCCAAAAAGTTTCTTTTAAATCGGGTATATGGACTATGCCAATAGTTGGTACGCCAAACTCAAAATAGGCAATGGATACTGAGAAGAAAGGAAGCCTATATATGAAATTACTTGTACCATCGATTGGATCAATTACCCAGGTTCTGTTTAAGTGCTCCAGAGAAACAGAACCTTCTTCGCCAAAGAAAACATCATTTGGGAAGGAGGCTTTCAAGAGATTGACAATTACCTCCTGGGCTTCCAGATCCACATTGGTTACTAAATCTGCCCAACTGCTCTTTTGACGAATGTTCAAAATCGATTCTTTTCTGGAAAGCAGGAGCTTCCCAATTCGTTGGACAACTTCCAGTGCGGTTTCCAGCCTCTTCTCAGTCAAGAACATACCCCCTTTTTTCGCATTCTTCGACAAAACAGGCGTATTTTTCCTGGTATATTGCCTGCAGAGCAGGTTCAGGCTCGAAAACCCTTCTAATACGTATCATTTCTCTAACCGCTCTATTAATTCCTCCCCAGTGCTGGGTGCTGGCGATTACACAAGCTCCCATTGCTGCTTCTGCTGATGCTGGAACATAAAGTGGTAAAGCACTTATGGAAGCCCTGATTTTACACCAAAGTTCGCTTTTTGCCCCACTCCCTGAAGCAAATATCCTCTCTATTTTATCAACTCCAAGCTTTTCCAGTAGTTTTATAGCAAAACGCTCTACATACCCTACTCCTTCAAGGCAAGCCGCGTAAAGCTCTTCCCGGTCCTTTTCTTCTCCTATCTTGAAAGAACGTGCTTCTTGGCAGGAAAAAGGCAACCTTTCTCCTTCCCGCATTAGAGGATAAAAAACAATCCTGGTGGGAAGAGAGACGCTTCTACTGACTTTTCTATCCCAGGCTTGATAATCTTCTCCAGGAAAAAGCTTTTGCAGACACTCTCCACCGGTATTACTGGCACCACCAGGCAGCCACGTTCCTTCGGGATGGCGGTGACAGTAAACTCTGCCCAGGGGATCTCTAATTAGAGATTTTGATATTCCTCTCAGGACCAGCGTGGTTCCCAGAGTAGAAGAAAGATCTCCCAAACTATTTGCTCCAGAGGCATAAAAAGCAGCTGTGCCATCAGTAGCTCCAGCTACAACCAGGGTTTTGGGAGATAGTCCCAGTTCTTCAGCAACCCCTGCGGAAACTTCGCCTATAATTTCACCAGTAAGAATCACGCGAGGCAATTTATAAAGAGGAATACCTAAATCTTTCTCAATAAACTCTGGCCAACAATCATTGACAAGATCATACCCCATTTTGAGGCAGTTAGAAATATCGGAGACACCCCATTCCCCAGTTAGTTTGGCATTTATAAAGTCTGTAGGATGTATAAAGAAGCGGGCTTTTTCAAAAATAGAAGGCTCGTTTTTCTTTATCCAGAGCACTTTGGATAAGGCGAAAGAGGCTCCAAATTTGTAACCAAGACCTTCAGTGAAAGATTTCGCAAGCTGGTTGATCAAGGAAGCTTCCTCTTTTGCCCTGGTATCGTTATACATTATTGCTTTTCTCAAAATTCTTCCTTTTTCATCGACCGGGATCACTGTACCCGAAGTGGAATCCACGGCCAGAGCCTTTATAGAGGTATTTTTTATGTCTTTTTGATGCAAACGATATAGTAATCGTTTTAAACAAACAGATGTTCTATCCCACCATTCTTCAGGATCTTGCTCGAAAAACACTCCTTCCAGCCAGGAACGGGTTATGGGTTCCCTACTTTCAGCCAGGATATTGCCTTTTAAATCACTTGCAACGCAACGTACCCCCTGAGTGCCCACATCTATACCAACTACAAGGTCCATTCCTGATGCCCCCCTCTTTCAACCAAGGCTATATTTTCCAAAAAAGCAATCCTGTAGCTGCCTGATGATTAAGGAAATCCGGGTTGACGATATTTTTTATTCTATGAATGAAACGGTTTTATCTACCTGGCTCTCGTTGTTTATTTCCCAAATTCCTGTAATAGCTTTGCGGTACTCTTTTGGCTTATTTCGTCAATTAACTCTTTGTCCGGGGGTGTGCTTTCCCCTAATCTAGCGAAAAATCTATTTTTGTGCAAACGGCTAGGAAAGTTCCTGGTGGCCCAATCACTAATATAACCACGCTGGGAAGTCATTTCTAAAACGGTGTGGCCCCAGAGTATCATAGCGCTTTCGCGAAAATAAGGAGCCAAAGGTCTGAGGTAAGGGGAGTCGAAGTCATCGACAAACTTCTGACCGTACTTATTAAGTTCGGTTCCCACAAAGATGGGCATTGCTCTTTTCTTAGCTGCCTCTACTACAGCATAAAGATTGGCTACTTTTATTTCTCTTTCTGTAGTATCTTTAAGGTTCCAATTACGGTCAGGAATAAGAAATATGCTTTCTATGTTTCTTTCAAGGCAAAAATTGAGTAAAAGTTCTGGATCTTTCTCGCCATCCCGGGTGCCATCAAGCCAGGAGAAGGAAGGGATAGCCCCGAGTTCCCAGATCATGGAGTTTACCTCCTCCAGGGTTGGAAAGTCTCCAGCGTCAGGTTTAATGTATCCGACACCACCAAACTTTACTAGCTTTGTACGGAGAAAGTCATAAAAGTCTGGTTTATCTTTGATCAAATTTTTTAATTTTAGAGGATCGGTGTGAAGCTTTTGCGACCAGAACTCTACTCTCTCCTCCAGCTCAGGGTATACAACCTCGGCTTTAGAATCGTAAGCCTTAATTATGTGGCGCTCGGTAGGGTTGCCACCTGGAGTAAGAGGAAGCACATCTTTTTCATAGTCAATAGTAATTTCTGGTAGATAGGCATTTATCTTTTCTATAACTTTAAGGTTTCTATTTTGGGCAATCTCATGAAGATGCTTTAGAGTCTTTCCTGCCGCGCTGTTTTGTGCTGGCAATCTGGTAAAGCCGTTACCCATATAATAGGCTACACCAGGTTCATTGGGAGAACTCAGCTCTTTATCTCTAAATTCGGGCAGGTAAATCCTGGTTTCAATACCCGAGGCTACCTTAATGCCCATAGTAAGACCCCCCCATAAAAACTCGGGCATGGCATCAAGAACGTCAAAGTCTACACTTCCTGCCATCTCAAGCCGTTCTTTTTTTGCTTTGTAAATGATATGGAGGGGTGAATAACCATAGGCATTGAAGGAAAAAAAGGTGTGAAAGTGGAGGTTAAAGATGGGTAAAGGAGATTCGAAGAAGATTTCCCCTTTCTTTTCCATATCACATATTTTTAAGAAAGCTTTCTTGCGAACTTCAAGGTCGAAATCATCAAGCAAAAGCTCGAGTTCTTCCAATTTTTGCATCGACGCATGCTCCTTTCTTTTCAGGATATTTGTGTCCTTATATTACCTCAAATCTTGAGACACGGAAACAAAATTTTAAATTTATATACAGGAGCGCGCTTAGCACAGGTTGTAGATTGGAAGGGATAAAAAGAAAAGAATAGGAGTCAAAAAGTGACGGCTTGGATTGGGGCTCTTCGAAGAGCCCCAATCCAAATTTACTCTACAAGAAATTTATAAGTAGTGGTAGTTTTATAAGTCTCTCCAGGACGGAGCAAAACAGGAGGAAAGTTAGGTTTATTGGGAGAATCCGGGTAGTGTTGAGTCTCAAGACAGAAGCCATAATATTGACCATAGTATTTACCACCTTTACCTGTTACATCCAGCCAGTTACCGCAGTAAAGCTGTACGCCGGGTTGATCAGTATATACTTCCATTACTCTACCCGAAGTCGGTTCTTTTACCTTTGCAGCGAGAATGAGTTTTCCTTCCGGGTTGTTAAGAACGAAATTGTGATCATACCCCTTAAAGGGTGGTTCAGCAAGTTCCTTAATTCTCTCCCCGATAGTGTGGGGAGTTCGAAAATCAAAGATAGTATCTTCAACCGGTGCTATTTCTCCAGTGGGAATAAGGGTGTCGTCAGTCGGTGTGTAATGGTCAGCGTTGAGCATCAGCTCATGCTCTAAAATGGTTCCATTCCCTTCCCCTTTGAGATTGAAATAACTGTGATTGGTAAGATTTACAACCGTTGGTTTATCGGTTGTCGCCAGGTAGTCGATACGTAAAGCGTTATCGTTGGTCAAAGTGTAGGTGACCGTCACGCTCAGGTTCCCTGGAAAACCCTCTTCTCCGTCATGGCTCAAGTACTTTAACCGCAGGGCAGGGCCATCTGGAGTATAAAAAGGATATGCTTTCCACCTGCTTAAGATGAATACCGGTGAAATTATGCGTATATTGCAAAAACCTTTCGAGAATGGGCTTATAACCTATCACCGTACTGACAGCACTCGCGTTTCCGATGCTGGCTTGGAGATAGCACGTTTCTATCTTAAAGAACACTTTGTGAGAAGAAAATGGCAAGGGGGAGCAGAAGGTGCTCACGAGTGCATTCGCCCAACCAAGGCAATAGACTGGAAAACCCTGCAAGAACTTATCAGGGAAGGTGTCATAAAGACTTCTGATGTCATTTCTCATAAAGATCTTAAGCTTTACAACCTGATCTTTAGAAGGTTTATGACTAGTCAGTGTCCAGCC
Organism: uncultured Atribacterota bacterium; assembly: GCA_964570785.1. Classification (GTDB taxonomy): domain Bacteria; phylum Atribacterota; class Atribacteria; order Atribacterales; family Thermatribacteraceae; genus Thermatribacter. The sequence continues at coordinate 31,427 of CAZMZG010000014.1, forward strand.
TTACAATTGTTAATTGTTCGGTACTTGTTATTTTTTAAGGACTTAAAATTGGTGAAAGAAATAGAGCGAATCGTATCTGTTGAGGAAAAGGCTTACGAGCTTTATCCGCAAATCACTTCAATTGAAAAACCTTTACGTGAAGGTTCTCAAGAGGCAGTTATTTTAGTGAAAAGAGTCCCAAAAGAACCACTTCTTACACAAGCAGATTTGATAAGACTCATGAAAGAAGAACACATAGGGAGGTCTTCTACTTATTCATTTTTGATCAATCGTCTTTTTGAAAGGGGATACATTTTTGAGAAAAATTTCCGACTCATACCTACCAAGAAGGGACAGAAAGTTGCGGAATATCTCCTTTGGGAGTTCCCTGAGTTCTTGTCTGAGCAACACAGTAGGTTGCTTGAGGAATTGATAGATAGGGATAGAAAAAGGAGAAAAAAATTATCTCGCTGTGCTTGAAGAGCTTTACCAGGAAATTCAATAGATAAAGAAAAAGAAAGCAACTCTCACTACCAATGGTAAACTCTTACAATAAGAATTACTTGATTATCAACCAAAATCTGCTACAATATTCTTGCTGTGGTGAGCGTAGCTCAACTGGTCAGAGCACTGGACTGTGGCTCCAGGGGTTGGGGGTTCGAGTCCCCTCGCTCACCCCAGAAGTGCTTCTGAAGTACCTTTCAGCTATTTCCACCCTTCCCTGAAAATGCCTCTTTTTTGTTGAATCCAGTGCTCATAAAAGGGAGAGTTGAGCACGGAAGGGTTTTAAGTAAGGCTGACTATACGATAAGTATTTTGTCCTATGTTGCCCTTTATTCACCTGCCCGGGAAGTGGCGAAAATCTCTGATTTCCATAAACTTTTGACTTAGCCTCTTGACTTCTTGAACAATTCCCTGAGCAATAGGGTGTACCAAAAAACTTCCAGACTGTCTGCAAGACCGATGATTTCCTCATCGCTCAAGGTCAGTCACCCCAAACCTACTCTCAAGTCAAAGTCCCGGTCTTGTCAAAAACCACTGCTTCAACGCTTTTGGCGTTTTCAAAAACAGTACGGTCCCTTAAGAGTAATCCCTGGCATGCCGACATATTGGTAAACACTGCAACCACAGGAGGAGTAGCCAAACCCAGGGCATGGAGACAAGTAATAACCATGACGGCAACCATACGTTCCAGGTAATTTGGGCATTTAACAAGTTTCTTTGATGCCGGAAGTTAACCCAAAGCAGGCTTTTTGATATAATTTAGAAATGTTTCGTGTGGGTTATCAACATGACAGGTCCCAAACTATAACTTAAAGGGTGAAAAGATATGAAAAAAGCCATGAAAGAAGGAAGAGTTTTTGTTTTCAACCCTGGGCCGGCAGCTCTACCCCTTCCTGTTTTGGAAGAAATCAAAGAAGAAATGCTAAACTTCCGGGGAACAGGAATGTCTATTCTGGAGATGAGTCACCGCTCCAAAGAATTTGAGCAAGTTTTGAATAGCGCCGTTTTAAGGATTAAGAGATTATTAAAACTCGATGACAATTTTCATGTAGTTTTTATTCAAGGAGGAGCCAGCCTTCAGTTTGCTATGGTTCCTATGAACTGTGCCCAGCCCGGAAAGCCTGTTGCTTATGTGGATACCGGGTACTGGTCTACCAAAGCTATTAAAGAGGCTCAAAATATTCTTGACGACGTGCATGTTGTAGCTTCATCAAAGGACGAAAATTATACTTATATTCCCAAAGGAATACCCATAGACGATGACTTTTCCTATTTGCACATTACTTCCAATAACACCATAAAGGGAACTCAATGGTGGAAATTCCCCGAAACAGGAAATGTTCCTCTGGTAGCGGATATGTCTTCTGACATTTTTAGTAGAGTCTTTGATCCCCAACCTTTTGGAATTATTTATGCTGGAGCTCAGAAAAACGCTGGACCTGCAGGAGTAACAATCGTGATCATCCGCAAGGACATGCTGGAACGTGTTCCTGGAAGTTTACCTACCATGCTTAGTTATTCTACCTTTGTGGAAAAGAATTCCTTATATAACACTCCTCCCTGTTTCGCAATTTACGTGGTGGAAAAAGTGGCCCGTTGGCTGGAAGAAAGCATTGGTGGTATAGCTACAATGGAAGAAATAAACCGTAAAAAAGCAAACCTGATTTACAGTTATATAGACAGCCAGGATTTTTATCACAACCCGGTGCATCCCGAAGATCGCTCCTGGATGAACGTGGTGTTTAATCTTCCCTCTCCAGAGCTGGAGAAGCTTTTTGTTGAAGAAGCTACGCATGAGGGCTTGATAGGATTGAAAGGGCATCGCTCAGTGGGTGGTTGTCGTGCGTCTCTATACAATAGTGTTTCGCTGGAAGCAGTTGAAGTGCTAGTGGATTTCATGAAGGAATTCGCACGGCGCAACGGTTAATTTCGTTGGTCTTTTGAGATTTTTTATGATATAATGCTTAGCGCAAAAAGAGTGGGCGAATAGCTCAGAGGGAGAGCACTTGCCTTACAAGCAAGGGGTCGGAGGTTCAAGTCCTCCTTCGCCCACCAGAAATTTAAATTTTGCAGGCACCTTTTCTGGTTGTTTGCAGTTTTTTAGCAGAACCTGATTTTTCAACAAATCAAGTGAACAGGTCAAAGTTCAAAGTTCTACACTCTATTGAGAAAGATTTTCATCTCAATTTTGATTGTCTCTCAAGATTCATACCAAAAAGGAAAAGAATAAAAAATGACTTCTTTGGAACGTCTGCAAGCGGCTTTGGCCCATAAGGAACCTGACAGAGTGCCTCTTGATTTAGGAAGCATAGTTTCAGGAATCACTCTTAATGCACATCGCAATCTTTGTAAATTCCTGGGTATTCAGGAAAAAGAAACGCTGGTTGATCGAGTCCAGTATTTGGTAAAGCCGGCCTCAGTGCTTCTCGAATCATTCGGCATCGACACCCGCTACGTATATGATGAAATACCCTACAGTATATGGTTTCAGGACAGAGAAGGAACCGTCTGGAAGGACGACTGGGGTGTTGAACGCTGCTTTACCGGACTTTATTACGACATGATCTCACACCCTCTAAGTGGAATAACCACCTCCGAAGAGCTCAAAAAATATGTACCACCTGAACCACCGCTTAATTTTTTCAAAACGGTGCGAGAAAAGGCAAAAATACTCAAAGCAAAGGAGAAAGCTGTCATT
>CAZMZG010000014.1:34707-38754 GCA_964570785.1 uncultured Atribacterota bacterium
CAAAACGGTGCGAGAAAAGGCAAAAATACTCAAAGCAAAGGAGAAAGCTGTCATTCTTGTGGGGCAATAGCTGATTTTCTGGAAGACCTTGTGGAGATAGGAGTTGACATAATCAATCCTGTTCAGGTTGCCGCCAGGGGTATGGATCCGAAGTGGCTCAAAAAAAAACTTTGGAGAAGTGCTTTCTTTTTGGGGCGGTATTGATACCCAGAAAACTCTTCCCTTTGGAACACCCGAAGAAGTACGGAAAGAGGTTTGGCGCAAAATAGATGAACTAGCTCCCAGTGGAGGATATGTCCTGTGCGCAGTGCACAATATTCAGGCAGATGTTCCCCCACAAAATATTGTTGCTATGTACGAAGAAGCTCTTTCATATGGAACTTATCATTAAAAATTGACCAGGCTTATAGTTAGCCCCTCTTCCAAAATCCAGGAGTTTTTCTGTTAAAACCGCATTTTTGTGTTCACTCACTCTAAACAAGCTGAGCTTTCTTCTTCAATGGGTTGCCACTCGGCGACATAGACGTAGTAGTCGGGCATGTTCCATAAATACTCTCTCTTGTAGACGAGATAAGTTTTTAACCTATAACGGGTTTCATTTTTGAACTCGTCAAAATTGTTTCCCCTCACACCTGCAACGTGATAGAAAGGACCGGAACGGGTCATCCCAACAACTTCAAGAATTGAACCTGCTTCACGAGGAGGAGCAACAATTTCCACTTCTCGAAGTTCGGGCGGCATGAGCACTCCAAATTCTTCATTAAAGAGTTCTAGCTTTCTTTCCTGGCCTTCGAGAACATACTCCTCGGGCTTCATACTCTGGAATATATCCAGCATCTTCTCAAGATAGCTTATTTTCTCTTCTTTTTGCTCGTCTTCCCTTCTCTGATAACGACCTATTTCCATGGAGATCGCACTCAAAGTAGCGTTGATGAGCTCGGCTCTGAGTTCCAAACTTTGATCTTCCACTGCTTTTTCCTCCGTACAAACATCGGTTGACTCCATCGACAAATCACGGTTTGTTTCTGCAATACTGGCGCTCGTTAACAACAGAAGCAGAACAACCACAATCAAAAAAACCGTCCAAAAAATCTTTCCTGTCTCCATTCCTAACACTCCTTCTTGATCTGAAAACAGTCTTTTAAGCCTGGGTAGTAACGTACCTTGCTTTGAACTCCTGTATCATGTCTTTGTTTCTTTGTCCGCCGAAATAGGAAACTAAAACAGGAATATCTTCTTGAGGTAGTCCTCCGTGGAAAAAATTGCCCCTGTAGAGCACTCTATCTGACCAGTAAAGAGTAGCTTCGAGATAAAAACGATACTCGCCAGGAGCAGCTGGGTTTCCATACTGGTCTTTGCCGTCCCAAATATATACCTGTTTGCCGCTGGGCGGGGTTGCTCCTGACACAGCATCCACTTCGAGTCGCCTTAACTGAAGCTTTGCCTTATTTACCCACACTGGCAGGCAATCTTTCCTGAAGGCATAACCACCTTTTCCAGTGAAGCTGGTCACGAAAACGGTCCTTACTAGATTGCCGGCTTTGTCTTCTATCCATATTGCATATTGACTTGAGGCTATGCCTTTTCTCTTAAATTTGAAGGATATCTCCAGAAAACCCAGTCCTTCCCGCGCAAGCTTTTCACCCGTAATTTCCAGGCTCTTAAGGGAAGAGTTTGTACTCAAAGAACTGCATTCTTCGACATTCGAAGACTCATCTGAGAGAAGTGGTCCAAAAACTGCCATACAAGAGAACACAAAAACATCCCTCCTCTACCAGGCAAGCCATAAGTTTTTCTCAACTTTGCTCTCCATTTTACCTCGAAAACCAAACATTAATCTTTTTAAAAACAAAACTTAGTTTCTTGCTGGAATATTAGAGTTAATGTCATTTTACAAATTTTTTCTGTTAAACTTTTTACTCCATAACCGCAACAAGGGATGGATTTTGAATGATTTGGGTTCAGAAATTATTTCATGAAAAAGATAAAAAGAATTTAGTTCTCTTTTGAGAATATCAAAGAGCAAAACATCTTTCCTGTCTTTTTTAAGGTTATTCACTTTTCTCTTCCTCCCCCAACCTTTTTCTCATCTGCGTGTCAGCTTGTAGATTCTGGAGCGAGTAATAATCTATTACTCCGAGCTTTCCCTCTCTTAAGGCTTGAGCAAGAGCTCGAGGAACTTCCGCTTCTGCTTCGACCACCTTTGCTCGCATTTCCTGGGTGTAGGCTTTCATTTCCTGCTCTCTCGCAATCGCCAGGGCCCTTCTTTCCTCAGCTTTGGCCTGCGCTACGCGTTTGTCGGCTTCAGCCTGGTCAGTTTGTAAGCGGGCACCGATGTTCTGTCCTACATCGATATCTGCAATGTCGATCGACAAAATTTCAAAGGCTGTCCCCGTATCAAGACCTTTATCCAGAACCGTTTTGGAAATTATATCCGGATTTTCCAAAACCTCCTTATGAGTTTTGGAAGAACCAATAGTAGTAACAATTCCTTCTCCAACTCGCGCAATTACCGTAGCCTCAGTTGCTCCTCCAATCAGACGGTCTATGTTGGTTCTCACTGTAACCCGGGCCTTAACTTTGAGCTCAATACCATCTTTGGCTACCGCTGCCACTACCGGTGTTTCAATCACCTTAGGAAGGACGCTCATCTGGACTGCTTCCAGGACATTCCGGCCAGCAAGGTCTATAGCACAGGTTTTCTGAAAGGAAAGAGGAAGATTGGCTCTTTCTGCGGCAATAAGTGAGATGACCACTCTATCCACATTTCCCCCAGCAAGGTAATGGGCCTCCAGCGCTTCCACGCCGAGGTCCAAACCGGCTTTGGTGGCTTTGATGAGAGGTAAAATTATTTTTGCCGGGGGAACTCTTCGCAACCTCATCCCGATTAAAGTAATAATACTCACTCTTACCCCTGCTGCCAGCGCTGAAATCCAGAGCCCCAAAGGTACCAGAGTGAAGAACACCACCAAAAGTATCAGAATCATTATCGCTGGCAGGAGATACAAGCTAAAGTTCATTGTTCAACCCTCCTTTTTTCTAATAACTATTATTTTATTACCCTGCACCTCGTCTACCACCACTTCTTCACCGGCATTGATAAACTCTCCCCTGCTGATAGCATCGTAGGATTTACCATTGATCTCTATAACCCCGGCTGGACGAAGTATGGTTTTGGCTATGCCTATTCTGCCCAAAAGTCGCTGATATGATGAGATCTCCTGGATTCCTTGTGAGGAAGAGCTTTTTTCTTGAAGTCCCAATTTATTCCATATTGGATTTTTAGGAAGGAAAAATAGCCCAATCAGAAAAATTATTCCCATGATGGCAAGGTAGAGGAATGTTTCCAGAATAGCTGTTCCCCGAAAAAGAATTTTAGTAGTCCTTAAAACAAGGTATAGTGAAATGATTAAGGCAGTAATACCAGATACTCCGACAATTCCAAAACCTGGGATTACCAGGATTTCAATGGCCAAGAGGATGATTCCAGCAATAAAGAGAAGCAAAGGTTCCCACCCTGAGAGACCCGCTATATACCTTCCTCCAAAAAATAGAGCTGTAGCAGTAATGCCCACTATCCCAGGTACACCAAAACCAGGAGTCATGATTTCAAGAAAGATGCCGCCAAAGGCAAGTAAGAGAAGTAGGGGAACTATTGCGGGATGGGTCAAAATCCGAGCCAGAGATTCAGACCAAGAAGGAACAAGAGTAATTACCGGGCCATCGAGTCCAAGCTGCTTTAAGACTTCTTCCTGATTACGAGCTACACCATCGACGGCTTTCCATTCCAAAGCCAGGTAAGCGGGGAGAGTCAGAAGGGCTCCTTTCTCCTTCAGTCCTTCGATTTCTACGTTGCGGTCAACCATGGCGGCAAAGATAGTGGGGTCTCGCCCCCGTGCCTGGGCCAGTGCTTCTATCTGAGCACGGATGGCGGAGACAATTTTGGGGTCCGGTTTTTCCACGTCTTCCTGTCCGGAGCGGGGTTCACTGGCCCCCATGCTCCCGTCAGGAACAATAAAAATTTTTTCACAGGAAAGAGCCAGGAAT
>CAZMZG010000015.1:0-30662 GCA_964570785.1 uncultured Atribacterota bacterium
AGCTTCCTCCATACTCCAACCACTTTACCTATAACGCTGTAGCGGTCATCCCAAAAATCAATCTCCCACCACCTCTTTTTTTCAGAGCAGTGCCTGTTGTCTCTTACTTTTCGAATACAAACTTCGTCGTCAATGAAAAAGAGACCCAGATCACCACAAAAAAGCGTTTCTCCCTTTTTGACAATGAGACAATCGTCCTTCAAAAGGTTAAGATTGACCAGACGATTATCAGGAACCCGGAAAGCAAAAAACTCGCCCCTGCCAATTAGAGAACGGGGGAAAGAAAGAAGGGTTTCTACTTCTTCAAAAACCGGTTTCTGGTTAGCGCAATAGACCTCCTTAACCAGAGGTATTTGAACTGCCCCCTCGCTGTTGCTGGAATCAAAGGTGGGTTGACCAGCATGCTCGTCCATAATCAGCTCTATGGCCCGGGGCTTACAGGAGCGACGCCTTAAAACACCTTTTTGCTCGAGCTTTTTAAGGTGATAATGCACGGTGCAGGAGGACTTGAGACCTACTCCTTTGCCAATTTCTCGCACTGTAGGAGGAAAACCATTGCGCTCGAAAAAAGAGCTAATAAAAAGTATAATCTGTTTCTCTTTTTCGGAAAGTCTATCTTTCATAGGATGCTAAATAACCGGGCAGGTAAGCGTTCTTTTCACGCCATTTATCTGCTGCACTTCCCTAAGAATTTTTTCCCCTATTTCCTGATTGTTTTCAGCCTGAACCAAAATCACAAGGTCAAAAGGACCCATTACCCGGTCAACTCGTATCACCCCGGGTACAAGTTGTATCTCTTTTTTAATAGACTGCGCTTTTCCAGTTTGAGCCTGCACAAGTATATAGGCTTCAACCGCCAAAAAGCTATAAACCCCCTTTAAAGCACATCTTGAGAAGTAACTGCAATAATCTCATCAATATACTTTTTCAAAGCAGGAGGAATACCCGGAATGTCAACTCCCAAGAAACCCCGGGTAATCAAAGACAGAGCTTCTTCTTTTCTCAAGCCTCGAGCCCGTAAGTAATTAACTACTTCTTCTTCAATGGGACCTACAGCTGCCTCATGAGAAAGCCTACTCCTGGGAGCACCATGCACTTCAAGTTCAGGAACGGAAACTATGCTGGCCTCCTTGGAAAAGAGTATTCCCTTACACTCAAGATGAGCCTGAGCCTCATCGTGATGGGAAACAAGCCTGCCTCTTGCAAACACCTGAGCACGATCCTGAGCACACACTCTGGATATCGAATCTCCACTGCAACCTCGATTTTTTAAAACCAAAGTAGAGCCAACATCGATATAGGAATCACCTTTGGCAAAAATTATGCTCCTGAACACGGCACTCGAGTTTTCACCCTCAAGCAGAGCCCTGGGAAAGGTTTGCAGGGAGAGGAGGGGTTTCAGTAAAACATAAGTATTTCCAAAAAAAGCGTTCTCGCCCAACCTGACCACAGTTCGGGGACGAACATGGAAGTTCTCCCCCCAATTGTGAATCATGGTAAAAGTCAAGCGGGCGTTGTCTCCTATAAAAAACTCACTCACTCCGATATGCAAACCAGCCTGCTCATTGTGCACCGCGGCACATCCAGTTATCAAGTTTGCTTCAGAGCCTTCCTCCATAACAACCAGATTATGAACGCTTTGCACAGCCTGGTTTTCAGAAATCAAAAGGCAGGTTTGCAAGGGAATTTCAACTTTTTGATGCGCAAAAACCCTTATAAAATATCCTTCGGTACGGCACAGCTCTGAAAAAGCAGTGTACTTGTCAGCATCAACCGGCACCAAACTGAAATAATATTCCCAGAGTTCCGGATATTTTTCCAGAGCTCTGGAAATACTCATTATTTCGAGCTTGCCCTCGAAAGCACGCTGAATACGTTCATAGACAGCAGAACGATCCACCTGCAAGTATACACCTGCTGATGTATTCTCCTCTAAATCAACGCCTGCGTAAAGCGCAGCCTCTTTAAGCTGCCTGTTAAGTTCCCTGGGGTCTCCCACAGCCTCTTTTTCGGCACACACCGTAAAGCGAGAAAGGTCGATATCTGGTCCCAGAGAGGCTTCTTTGTTTAATGCCTCCCGAGCTCTCCTCTGCAAATCCTCTTTAATATTAATACCCTGATTGGCCTTCAAGTCTCACACCTCAAGCAGTTTTGATATCCACTTTTTTTAATATCCTCGAGAAGGTCTCGAGGGTTACCCCGGCAAACTATGGTTCCCCCAATGAGAACATGACCCAGGTCAGCATTAACGTAGTCGAGAATGTGTCCAGTATGAGTGATGATGAGGCCAGAACGTCTTTTGTTGCGGACCTGATTTCTTTCAAAAAGCTCGTTTAGAGTCCTACCCACCAGGGCGATATTGTCAAGGTCCACTCCGGATTCAGGTTCATCGATCATGGCAAACAGAGGTCGCTGCAGGAGGAGCTGAAAAAGCTCTGCCCTTTTGGCTTCCCCACCGGAGAAACCTGCTCCCAGATCACGTTCCAGCAAATACTTGCAGTTGAGCTTTTCTGCCACTTCATCGAGTGAAACCTCCCGAAAATGTCTTTCCAGAATAATCTCTCCCAAAGTCTTCAGCTTGACTCCCTGGACCACTGGCATTCTCTGAAAGGCAATACCTATACCCAGCTGAGCCCTCTCTTCAAGGGGAAGATGAGTAATGTCTCTTCCCTGAAAAAGAATGTTTCCTCCCACAATGTTGATACCTGGCATTCCCATAATGCTCAACAAAAGAGTGGTCTTGCCCACTCCATTGGGACCCAGCAAAACGTGAACTTCACCTTCACCTATCTCCAGATTAATATCGCGGAGGACAACTCTTGAATCTACCGCAACCTGCAAGTCTTCTATTTTAAGCATCCGGTTACCCCTCAAGAACACTAACACTTATTCATATCATTATACCACTATACCATCACTACCGTCGGCTTCTCAAAACCGTTGAAGTTGGTAGCTGAAGCAATGGAATAAGCACCAATATTAGGCACCACGATCAGGTCATCAAGTTCAAGCTCTGGCAGTAAAACATCTTTGGCTATCACATCCAGCGAATCGCAGGTCGGACCAGCCAGAACCGCTTTCTTGAACTCGCCTCCCTCTTTGAGGGCTACAAACTCCGGAGAAGCCTTATCAAAAGGAATGGCAGAGAGGGTTCCATATATTCCTTCATCAAGATAATACCAGATTTTACCTCTGCGCAGAGCCTTACCGATTACCTTGGTCACCAGAAAACAGGCGCTTCCCACAATACACCTTCCTGGCTCAGCGATAACCCGGTATCCTCCCTGGAGGAAACTTTCAATATGGGGATATATTTTGCTGGAAAGGCTCTCCAAACTCTTCTCTTCCCCTTCCTCCTGATATATCTTTAGAGGGAAACCACCCCCAATATCTACGATGGAAAGTTCTATTCCTTCACAGCGAGCCTCGCTAAAAATTTTTCTCACAGCCTGCAGAGACACTAAGTAACTTTCTACTCGATAGCAGGGAGAACCAGCGTGAAAACTGATTCCTACGGGTTGCAGACCCATTTCTCTGGTCTTCAAAAGTAAAAACAGAGCTTCATCTGGATCCACCCCAAATTTATAAGAAAGGTTGGCCCCACTTCCATTGGAAGGAGAGGTAATGCGCAAAAGAAGTTCCGCTTCTGGATGCACCTTCGCTATCTTATAAAGCTCGTTCAGGTTATCATAGGTCATCAACCTTAACCCTATTTCTCGGGCAAGGGCCAGGCCTTTTTTGCGCTTTATAGTGTTGGCAAATATCATCCGGTCCGGCTCTATTCCCAGCTCATGAACAAGTTGTACTTCCTGCTTTGAAGCCACATCAAAGCTGCTTCCCAAAGCACTTAGGGTCCGTATTATTTCCGGATGAGAATTGGCCTTAACAGCGTAAAAAGGTTCCACTCCGGGCAAAAACCTGGTAAAGGCCAGAAAATTTTCAACCAGTCGCTCTTTTAAAATGACAAAAAGAGGTGTATCATAAGCTTTAACTAATTCAACTATTCTTTCTTTTTCCAAGGGAAGTTTTTTAGAAATCACCAGGCCCTTCAATTTAGCATCGCCTCTTTTTCCAAAATGCCAGAGCAAAGTATATATTTTACAACTTTTTTTTGCAATGATTATTTGCTGCTCTCCCAAATTTTTATAAGATTTATTTAGAGCTCCAACATTCCCGAAAAAACACTGCCAAATCACCGCAGTTGCAAAAAAGCGGCCTTTAAATTATCATTCTCCAAAATACCACCCAAGAAAGGAGAAAAACTCATGGCATATCGGGTAACTCTGATTCCAGGTGATGGCACGGGACCAGAGATTACTGGAACTACCAAAGCGGTGATTGAAGCCACTGGAGTGGAAATAGAATGGGACGTTCAGGAAGCAGGCGCAGATGTACTTGAAAAGTATGGAACTCCCCTTCCTGAACAGGTCATCGAGTCCATCCGTAAAAACAAAGTGGCCCTTAAAGGACCCATTACCACCCCGGTGGGTACGGGCTTCAGAAGCGTTAACGTGGCCCTACGCAAAGTTTTAGATCTCTATGCCTGTGTTCGCCCCTGCAAAACTTATCCTGGCGTAAGGTCTCGATATACTGATATTGACCTTGTGGTAGTGCGCGAAAATACTGAGGATCTCTATGCGGGGATAGAATTTGAAAAGGGGAAACCTGAAACTCAGGAGATTATAAAGACTATCAAAGATCTGGGAGCAGGCGAAATTCGTGAAGACTCGGGAATAAGCATTAAAGCTATTTCCGTGTTTGCTTCAGAAAGAATAGTCCGCTTTGCCTTTGAATACGCCCGCAAATACAGGCGCCGCAAGGTAACGGCAGTGCACAAGGCCAATATCATGAAGTATTCCGACGGCCTTTTTCTGGAAGTAGCCCGAAGCGTAGCCAGAGATTATCCGGACATCGAGTTTGAAGACCGCATCATTGACAATATGTGCATGCAACTGGTGCAGAAACCAGAGCTATACGACGTCCTGGTACTTCCCAATCTTTATGGAGACATCATCTCAGACCTTGGTGCCGGATTGGTCGGTGGGCTCGGAGTAGCTCCTGGAGCCAACATTGGAAAAGACTATGCAGTTTTCGAGCCAACCCATGGGAGCGCTCCCAAGTATAAGGGTCTTTACAAAGTTAACCCTATTGCTATGATACTTTCTGGAGTGATGATGCTTCGCCACCTGGGAGAAGAGGAAAAGGCTGATCGACTGGAAAAAGCAGTAGCCGAAGTTATCAAAGAAGGCAAGAAAGTGACCTACGATATGAAGGCAACTCCCGATGATCCCACTGCCTGCAAAACCTATGAAGTGGGCGAAGCCATCATAAAAAAGCTAAAGCGCCAAAGCCTTTAAGGGAGATGGTTTAATTGAAAATATTGCTGGTAAATCCTCCTTCTCCGGGAATATATAACTTTATTGGCCTGAAGCTGCCTCCTCTGGGTCTTGCCTATCTCGCCGCTGTTTGCAGAGAAAGAGGTCATCAAGTAGAAATAGTTGACCTTCAGGTCGAAACCAAGTCGAAGCTGTACCAGGCTTTCTCTCGCTGTGACCTGGTGGGTATTACTTCGGAAACCAACAAGGTACATCGAGCCCTGGAGATAGCAAAAGAAGCCAAAGAAAAATTTGGCCTACCCGTGCTCATGGGAGGATATCACGCCACCTTTTTAGACGAAGAAGTGTTGCGTTCGGGATGGGTAGACTGGGTCATCCGGGGAGAAGGGGAAATTCCAATGGTTAAACTCCTTGAAGCTCTCGAAAAGAAGGATAACCCGGTTGAGGTGCCTAACCTCTCTTTCCTTCAAGAAGAAAAACTTATCCGCACTCCCAAAATGGCACCTCCTGAAAACCTCGATGAGCTGCCTCTTCCAGCTCGAGACCTTTTGCCCCTCCCCAAATACTGGATGACCCAGGTAGAAGGAGAACCAGCAGTGAATGTTTTGACCAGCCGGGGGTGCCCCTTTGGCTGCTCGTTTTGTGCTTCCTCTCAGTTTTCAGGCAGGAAGTGGCGCAGTCGGTCTCCAGAAAACATCTTTAAAGAAATAGAAAAAATATACTTTGACTTGGGCTATCGAGGTATTGCTTTTGTTGACGATAACTTTACCCTTTCCCCAAACCGAGTGGAAAGACTGTGTTCAAAAATAGAGCAAAACCGTCTGAAATTAAAGTGGTGGTGCTTTTCAAGGGCAGACGCCATTGTCCAGAATGAGTCTCTGGTAGAAAAAATGGCCAGGGCTGGTCTGCGTATGGTCTATCTGGGAGTGGAAAGTGTCGAAAAAAGCATCCTCGACGATTATAAAAAGAAATTGTCTGCGGAAATAGCCAAAAAAGCAGTAGACATCCTCCGCAAATACAACGTTAAAAGCTGGGCATCCTTCATCCTGGGAAGCATCAGGGATACCCGGGAAACCATTTTGCGCACTATCGAATTTGCTAAAAGCCTTGCTCCGGATTTGGTGCAATTTTCAATCCTTACCCCTTTCCCAGGAACCGAGATCTACGAAAAATTCCTCAAGGAGGGGCGAATCGTAAAACCCAACTGGAGATTCTTTGACGGCGCACATCCGGTCCTCAAAGGTGACTTTCTGGACACCGAAGAAGTAAAGAAGTTGCTCTGGAAAGCCTATTTCGAGTTTTACCGAGAATGGCGCTACCTGCCTCAGGCTTTTTCTATGCTCAAAAAAATCATGTCAACCAGCATACCCCCTCTGGCCAAAATGAAAGAAACCCACTACTGGAAGGAGAGATTGCAACGTGTATATTCTTCGCTTCATACACCCAGAACGGAAAATTCCCCAATGGGGACGTCTTGAGGGAAAAGAAACTATTGTTTCTATCGCTTCCCCTTTTCATCCGGAAGAAGAAAAAAACAGCTTGACCTTTAAACTGAATGAGGTCAAAATCCTGGCTCCGGTTAAACCGAGCAAAATTGTGGCAGTAGGCCTGAACTATGCAGACCACATTGCTGAGATGGGCAACACCCCACCACCAAATCCCATCATTTTTATGAAACCTCAAACAGCGGTAATCGGTCCGGGAGAAGCTATAATACTCCCCTCTTCCTCACAGAGAGTTGACTACGAAGCAGAATTGGCTGTGGTTATAGGCAAAAAATGCAGGTCAGTAACCCCTCAACAAGCCCCTTCCTTCATCCTTGGCTACACTTGCTTCAATGACGTTACAGCGCGGGACCTTCAGAAAAAAGACGGGCAGTGGACTCGTGCTAAGAGCTTTGACACTTTCGCTCCACTTGGCCCCTGGATAAACACCAGTCTCGACCCTTCCTCACGCCGCATAGAGTGCCGCCTCAACGGGGAAATAAAACAGTCTTCCTCAACCTCCAACCTGCTTTTTTCGGTTTTCGAGCTGGTCTCTTTCATATCTGAGATAATGACTCTCCTTCCAGGAGATGTCATAGCTACTGGAACTCCTCAGGGTGTGGGACCTATGCAAAACGGCGACTTGGTAGAAGTTTACATCGAAGGTATAGGCACTTTATCCAATCCTGTAAAAGCCGGTTAACCATGTACCAGGTTCTGGCAGGCATTTTTATTCTTATTGGAATTGGCTTTCTGCTGCGCACCCTGCGGATCTTTGAGCTTGAAGCAGCTTTTCTTTTCAACCGCTTCGTACTTTACATCAGCTTTCCCTGTCTGGTTTACCGTTCTCTCTTTTATTCCTCTCCTCAAGCCTCGCTGTGGAAAATCCCGCCTCTTGGCTGGTCTATAGTGAGTCTTTCTTTCATAGCCAGCTTTTACATAGCCGGCAAGTCTTTCAAGTTAAGCGCCAAAAGTGCTGTTTCTTTTGCCATGGTCGCTGCTTTTGGGAACACCTCTTTTCTGGGTTATCCTTTTGTTACGGCTTTGTTGGGGGAGAAAGCTTTACCTCCGGCTATTTTTTTCGACCAGATGGCCAATTTTCTATCGGTATTCACAGTGGGAATTTTCTTCTGTATCAGTGTTACCGAAAGTAGGTTCTCTTGGAAACAGCTTTTCCAAATTTTAAAATTTCCACCATTTATAGCCTTTTTGCTTGCTCTGGTTACCAGAGAGCTGGGTACCTTACCTCACTTAATTGAAGAAACCATCAACCGTCTGGCTGAAGTAACCGTTCCTCTGACCATGGTAGCCATAGGCATTTCCCTTTCCCCTCAAAACCTTCGTGGTCACCTGAAACCGCTTTTCGGAGCGGCTCTGATAAAACTTTTCTTTCTCCCTCTGGTCACCCTTGGGGTATCCCAACTGTTCTCCTTTTCACCCCTTGAGCGAGGAGCCCTAGTCATGGAAAGTGCCATGCCCACCCTCATGACTTCCTACATCATAGCCTCCCTGTATCGCCTTGACGCCCAGTTGGTATCAAGCGGCATCGTTTTAACTACCTTGCTTGCTTTGGGCACTTTGCCCCTCTGGGGCCTGCTCTTTTGAAATTTCCAGATGCACTCGCAGGGGACCAGCAGTAAACACGTCTTCTTCAGCTATAGCACAAAGTATTATCTTCCCCCGGGCTCCTTCAAGCTCCTGAAAAACTTCAGTCAAGTTGCTGGCCGAGATGGCTCCCACCTTGCCCTCCTGGGGGAGAATGCCCTTCTTGAGACCAACCGCATTTAGCTCTCGCAATATTTTCCCCAGAAGGGCATCAACGTTAGTTCCATCATCTATGATTAACTCTGTTTGATAGACAATCTCTCCCCGCGAGAAAATCTTCCGATTCTCATCCACATACATGCGGGCGATCACCGGTTCTCCTTGTAAACTGTTTATAGCTGCAACCAACCTGACTACCACATCATTAGAAGCATTACAAATTTTATCTACAGCCTGACGAAAATCCTCTTCCGGAACAAAAACAGCCTGTCCGGTTTCCGAGTGGCGACCCGCACCCTTCTGCAGAGCGAGCTGATCTCCTTTGCGGATCACAGCAAGCAATGCTTCTTGAGCCTTTTTCTCGCTCATTCCACCTGGTAATATGGCCCGTAAGATTTCCTCATCGTCCTGAAAAACGATCCTCCCCTGACGTATAGCCACTATGCTGGAGCGAAGTCGGGCCAGTTCCGCCCGGAGAGAGGTTAATTCCTGCTGCAGTTCGTCTCTTTGTCGTTCAAGTTGAGTTACTGTTTCCCCGAGCAATCGGGCTTGCTCTTCCAGGGCAACCTTGGTATTCTGTAACTCCCTCTCCTTGGCTTCCAATTCCTGAACTCTTGACTGGTAATCTTCGAGTTGCTTTTTGGTGTTTTCAAGCTCTAAGCTTCGGGTAATCACCCCCCGATTCAGTGAATCCAACCGTTCCCGCAACTCCTGCATGCCAAAAAGGGCTGTCCGCACGTCCTCAGAAGCTGCACTCAAAACTAAAAGAGTAACTGTAGCAATCAATATGCCGGTAACGATACTTACCAAAAAAGCAGTGTAACGGGGTCGCAATTTAAAAAGGGAAAGTTTTTTCCTGCCGATGCGACGTCCCAAAAAATCACCCACATAAGCGATAATTCCACTGAGTAAAATTATGGAAAGAATCAAAAGAAAGCTGGAAAAAGAACCTTTCACAGAGGCTAACTCCTTTCTTTGGAGAAAATGAGCAAAAAGCCAACAATCCCTCCTACCAGGTTACTAAACCAAGCGCCTGTAAAGGGACCCAAAATCCTTCCTTCAGCAAGAACACCGGTCACTGAAAAAAGAACGTAATATCCAAAAACCACCAGGATGCTCACTCCAATGCCTACTCCCTTGCCCGAACGGGGTGAAATAATCCCCAGGGGAACTCCCAGCAAGACAAAAACAATACTTGCAAAAGGGATGGCCGTCTTCTGCCACAGAATCAGTTCCAGGCGAGTTGTATCTTTGTTGTGTGCGCTTTCCCTTTCAATGTGGCCCTTGAGTTGAGCCAAGCTCATCTCTCGGGGATTTTTCTGCTGCTGAAGCGTTTCCCGCAACCCCTGTTGAGCAGCTATTTCCTCTTTCTCAAAACGGACAATTCTCCTAACCTCACCCCCGGGACCCATTTCATAAAGAATCCCTTTCCGAAAAACCCACTTACCTTCCTGGTTGGTAGCTTCCTGGGCATTGATAATACGCAAAATGCCTTCTTTACCATATTCCTGCACGGTAACTCCGATGAGTACTCCTTTGCGAGAGTCAACCTGACGCACATAGAAAATGCGCTCCACGCCCTCCCCGGCCTCTTCCCGAAAAAAAGTATTCTCCTGAAAAAGTAAACCAGTAAGCGAAGTACCCTCAGTAAGTTGCATTAGCTTTTCCGAAGACATGGGAACAAAAACTTCCTGAACCAGAATGGTAACCGAACAGGCCCAAATCGAAAAAATCAGAAAAGGAATTGTGAATCTGAAATAGCTCACTCCCGAAGCCCTGAGAGCGATAACCTCGCTGTCCGAGGAAAGACGGCTGGTGGTCAAAATGGATCCCAGAAGTACAGCCATGGGAATTATGTAAACCAGGAAAGAAGGAATATTCCAGAGAAAAATCTGAACCACCCGAACCAGGGAGAGGCCACTTTTCAACCATAAACTGGTTAGGCGATAAATAAGGTCTGAAGCTGTCAAAATAGAAAGAAAAAGACCAATGCCAAAAACAAAATTAACGACCAGCTGTTTGAGTATATACCTATCAAGAGTTTTCATGCTTTAAAGGTTAAACCGTTCTCCCAGATAGTACTTTCGACTCAGGTCAGATTGAAGTATTTCCTCAGGAGAACCAGCAACCAGAATTTTGCCCTCAAACATAATATAGGCGCGATCGGTTATGGCCAGGGTCTCCCGCACTGCGTGGTCGGTGATGAGAACTCCTATTTCTTTTTGAGCCAGATAGCGTATAATGTGTTGAATTTCCTCAACTGCAATAGGATCAATACCGGTAAAAGGTTCGTCAAGGAGAATAAAAGAGGGTTCTGCAGCCAGAGCTCTGGCAATTTCCAGTCTTCTCCGCTCTCCTCCTGAAAGGAGGTTTGCTGATGACAGAGCAAGATGAGCAATGCCAAATTCCTCCAAGAGAGCATCCCTTCTTTTGCGAACTTCATGGTGCGACAAGCCCTGCATCTCAAGCACCAGATCCAGGTTCTCCCTGACTCTCAACTTCCTAAAAACAGAAGGTTCCTGTGGTAAATAACCGATACCCATTCTGGCTCGAACATACATAGGCACGCCATTCAGGGCATAGTCATCCAGAAAAACCCGCCCCTCTGTAGGGCGGACAAGTCCCACAATCATGTAGAAAGTGGTGGTTTTGCCAGCACCGTTGGGACCCAGAAGACCCACTACTTCGCCCCTTTTTACCTCTACATCGACACCGTCAACCACTCTTTTTCGGTTATATTCTTTAATTAACCCCTCACCACGCAGTACCTTCCACTCTCGTTGCAAAATTCCGTTTTCTATCATGGCTGAATATTAATGGATACCTCTCCTTTAACCTGGATCTTGCGAGTTTCAGGATAGATAAGTATTTCATCACCAACCATAGAATGATTGCCCTTAACAATCCTTGCTCCACCCAGAACACTTATAAAAGAAGCTCCTTCCTTGAAAACGGCCTTTTGAGCCTGACCTTCCCATCCTTCTCCAGAAAGATGCACCTCGGAAGCTGTCCAGGTTTTGTCCTGAAAAGAATAAATCAATTTTGCACATTTCAGGTCAAAAGGCTCCAATCCGAAACTAACCTCACCCTCAGCAATAAGTTGCCCTTTCTCAAAATCAACCTGAACTTGGGGAGCCGTAAAAACAACTCCCTCCCCACTTCCCTCAACTCTTTCAAGCAAAAGCCGGTTTTCTTCTCCCCGGTAAAGAAGTTCCAAAGCTTTTACCCGATAAGTCCCCCAGGTAATGTTTATTTCGCCACTACTTTTTAGTTCCCGCTTTTCAGTATCAACTTCCAGCGCAGGACAATGTATGACTACCCCTCCCCACTCTATAGTGGAAGCGCCGGGGGCCACAATCTTCCCGGTGTTTTCATCGTATTCCACAGAAGAGGTGTGTATGGTAATCTCTGAAAATCCTTCCTGAGCCGTAACAGGCAAGAAGAAACCAGCAAGCAACACCAAACAAAAGCAAAAAGCAGCTCTTGAGAGAAATTTACTTAGCCAGCTTAACATTCACCACCACATCCCCACTGACATGTAGCTTACCCCTCCCAAGCTCGTAAACAATTTTATCACCACTCAAACCTACTTTTTGGTCTCTAAAAGTCGCTTCTTCCAGTATACACTTCTTCCCCTCAGCAATCCACTGCAGGAGCTCACCACGAAGAAACCTCCCGCCGCCGGTCTCCTGCATGTTAACCTCCCAGAACACCGCATCACCACTTTCCAGGGATACCTTGCCCCGGGAGGCTGCAAAACTGTAAAGTGGCTTCTCATCGCGGAAGAAATAACCCGCTATATCATTCAGCTCAACCTCTGCATCTTTCTGGCTGATTAATTTTGCTCTTAAGCTCCACTCCTTGCCCTCATCACCCAGGTGAATGATTTCGGTTTCCTGAAGTTCTACCACTGGCTGAGGGGCTTGTAGCAAAAGCACATCATTTTCCGCCGGAGGCTCCTCAACCGGAACAACCCACCAGAAGAAAACGCAAAAAACAAGAAGTACCGCTGAAGAGAGACCCCAGAAACAAGTATCAACAAACGGCTCAATCCGCATGCAACATAAAGTAAACTCTCTTAAAACCCTGAAGAGCCATTTCCTTACACAGCTTCAGACTCTGCCGATTATCTCCAGCCAGGACGAGATAGATCTTCGATTTGTCAAGTTTCGAAAGCTCAAGCGGAGAGTTGTTAAAAGAAAAATATTCGACTCCCTGCTTTTCTGAAAAAGGGTTGGATGAATTCTTTCGCACATCCAAGACCACGACCTGCTGGTTCAACTTCAAAAGATTCTGAACCTCGGCTTCCCTCAAACCTCTATACCAGAGTATGCTGTTCAATTTGTTCCTCAAGACTTTCTCGTTGGTTGCTCCTATAACCAGATCTGCAATTTCTCCTCTGGGATTCACAAAAAAAGCAGTGGGAACACCCATCACCGTGTATTCCATAAAAACTCGTCCTGTTTCGTCAAGAAGAATCGGAAAGTTGACACCCAGGCTGGAAACAAAGCCCTTAACCCTTTCTGGGTTTTCTCTGGCTGCAATGCCAAACACCTTCAGGTCGGCCTTAAGGGCATACTCTTCGTAAAGCTTTTGCAAAATAGGCATTTCCAGTCTGCAGAAATGACAACTGGTAGAAAAGAAAACCAAAACTACTGGAGAACCTTTCAATTCGGAAAGGCTTACTTCCTCACCAGAGAGTGTTTTTAAATTAAAGGGAGCAGCTTCCTTAGCAACACCGGACGCTACCGGAAGAAACACTGCAAGAACAGCAAGGTACAAAATAACTGGAGCAAGCGTGACCAGGTAATTTCTTCTTTTCATGGAACAGACCTCCCGCATCAACTGGTTTTTCTCTTAAAACCTCTGGAGACAACAATTATTTCCGCAGTAAATTCGACTTGCTTTCGGTGAAGATTTTTTTGAAACTTTGTACTCTATCAGAAGAAGCAAAAACTGAGCTCCTGTTACCCTCGACCAGTGATTGATAAAGTTCTTCACGATAGATGGGAACATCTGAAGGAGCAGTAATACCTATCTTCACCTTTCCCCTTTCGATACCAATAATTTTTATCTCGATATTGTCCCCAATACGAATGCTCTGGTCAACCTTCCGGCTGATTACCAACATTTAGGCACCTTTGCTAAGAAGTAGTATTAACGCCCTCCAGCTTTAAGATGTGACGCAAACTGTAAGGGCTTCCCTCAAGAACAACCTGTTTACCAATCTTTAACCCACAGTTTATCACAATTGGTGCCAGAAGGTTAACCCCTATTTCTTGAGAAGAAAGGATATTCATCATAGCCAGGACTATAACTTCTCGATGCGAAGTGATACCCAGTGCCTGGCATTCAGTACTGGAAAGCTCGATTTCGTAGTCAGGAAAATAGAGGAAAGGGTCGCAGAGAGCAAAAACTATGTTTTCTTCTTCCACGCTCTGCAACCAGAAAAACCCCTTCTCTTCAAGCAAAACAAAACGTTTCAGGTGTTCAAAACCGGGAAGACCCCAGGGGAAAAAGAGGATTTTATCTTCTTCAACTTCCAGCTCACCAAAATAAACAGTCTTAATTTGCATCTTCATTCGCTCCTCAACGAAGAAAGTCAAGAAGGGTTGGCTGGGTCACCTGGGCGGCTGCAGCAAGAGCCATCTGATAAACATTTTGATTTTCTTTGAGCTGCATGACTACCTCCGCAACATCAATATCTTCATTAGAAGACAGCAAAGTTTTAAAATTAAGTGAGAAGTCTTCAAAGCGGTTAAGGGCATTCTCGAGGCGCTGGATCTTGGCCCCCACCTGAGCACGTATGCCCAGAAGGTCATTTAGCCCCTGGTCTATCCTCGCTATGTCTTCTTCCACCAGCTGGGGTTGGTCGTTCTTTAAATGTTCTACCAGATCTTTTACCACCTTAAGTATGCCTTCGGCCTCGGAAGAGTTTTGAATGTTTCCTCCTGCATCAAGAACTCCCCAATCTTGCAGTGGTGTACCATTTATGTCAGAAAGAACCAGCGCGCTTTCAGTACGGGAACGCAAAACAAGAGTTGACCCCTCAGCCACAGCGTAAGCAGTGGAACGCAGAGCAGGCTCATTGTTAATGGCATTGACTACATCCTGCAGGGTGGTCATAGTAGCATCAATGGTGATAACCGTTCCATTAATGCTGAACTGATCGCCCGGATTAAGAGTGATTGGGTTGGAGCTTCGGACTTCAAAACCCCTGAAGAAAACCTCATCTCCTGGAAAACTAATATCGATAACTGTTCTGGATTCTATTTCTCTGATCAGGGAGTTGGAATCTCCCAGATAAACGAGCTGCTCCCCTCGCATTTCAAAAGGGGGCTCGGTAAGGCGCGTTCCCGCAAAAAGGTAGCGGTCAGCATAAGAAATATTGCCGATAGAAATAAGCTCTTCAAGCTGCTTCTCGACTTCCTCAGCTATAATAACCCTATCTTTGGCAGTTAAAGAACCATTGGCTCCTTGCAAAGCAAGGGTGCGTATTTCTTGAATTACCCCGCTTGCTGAACCCAGACTCTCATCTATCAGACTTAACCAGTTATTGGCGTCTTCAATGTTAGAGCGAAACTGTTCCAGTTTGCTAATAGAGGTTTTCAGACTCAATATGCTATTGATCCTAACGGGGTTATCAGAGGGCCTACGCACCGCCTTGCCCGAAGATAAGATATCCTCTATCCTGACCATTCTTTCCAGAATATTATTAAGATTTTGCATCACCCGATCACTGAGAACTCTCTGAGTCACCCGCACTGACCTTTACCCCCATCTTATTTCAGACGATTGACCACAGTATCCAGCATCTCGTCAAGAGTACGTATCAGCGAAGCAGCAGCATTGTAGGCATGCTGGTACTTGATAAGGTTGGTCATCTCTTCATCAAGAGAAACTCCCGAAACGCTTTCTTTCCTCATGTTGAGCTGGTCTACAAGTAAGCTTTGATTTTCAGCGATGCGCTGTGCTTCCTGCCTCTCTGCACCAAGTCGGGATATTACTCCCCGGTAATAATCATCGGGCTTGGCTCCATTTACAAAATTGCTGTCTCTCAGCTGGGCTATACGCAAAGCTATTTCTCCATCCCCCGGCGCACCAGTTGATGAAGCGGCAACCAGCTGATAATTCCCGGAGACAGCAGTATCAACCGTTATATCCTGTGCACCGCTGCCTGTAAAGAAAATGCCACCCTTTGCAGGAGGTTCTTCAAGAGTGTAACCCGCTTGATGCAGGTTATTAACTTCCTCAATGAGCTTCTGAGCCAGTAGATCGAGATCACTTTTATAATTCTCCAGGAGAGAATCCCGCAAGTCAAAAATAGCTTTCAGCTCTCCATTCTGGTTGGCAAAATCAACTTCCTGAGTGGTTCCCTGAAAATAAACCCGATTAAACCCACTTAAAGGATCAACCTGTGCTTCAAGAAGGTTAAGCTCCTCGGCGCTTGCCAAAATTCTTCCCTGGAGAATAACGGTATAAGTGCCGTCGCTTTCTTCCTGAACCTGCAACTCCATGATTTTGGACAACTCATCGACGGCGAGGTCCAGCTTATCCTTATAATCGTTTATATTACCACCAGCAGCACTTAAGCGAATGATCTGCTGGTTCACACTGTGAATTTGCTCCAAGTAATTGTTTATTTCACCCACTTTAAGAATCGCTTTCTCATCAAACTGTTCTTGAGCAAGCACCAGCTGAGAATGGGTATGCTGGAAAGCCTCTGCCAGAAGATTTGCTGTCTCAACAAGCAACGCCCTGCTTGCTTCGCTCTCCGGCGTTTTGGAAAGCTCTTGCCAGGCATTCCAAAAATTGTTCATAACATTTGATAAACCACTTTCCTGCGGGTCTCCAAAAATTATTTCCACCTGGTTCAAGCCTTCATCAATGGCACTCCAATAGCTCTCAATACGAGATTCCTGGCGCAGTTGAAGGTCTATAAAACGGTCTCTTAAGCGTTGAATTTCCTCTACGACAACACCACTACCCACGCTTTTGAGATGAGGAGGCACAAAGATACCGGAAAGAGCAGCGGTTTTTGCCGTCATTTTGGCCGACTGGCGGGTGTAGCCCACAGTGTTGGCATTGGCAATGTTGTGGCCAGTAATATCCATAGCCTGTTGCTGAGCCTGTAGAGCGCTTTTACCTACTTCCAGGCCAAAGAAACTGCTACCCATGCCCATTACATCCTCCCGTCAATCAAAATGCCCTGGAGGGCTCTCCCGGGTTCTTTCTTTCCTGAAGGGTCATAAGCTTCTAAAGAGTTGTGGTTCTCAACTCTGGTAAGCAATGCAAAAACTGCGTTGAAATAATTAAGGGCATCCTTTATCAAAATGGCATTTTGTTGGTTTACCCTTTGTAGCTCAGCACTGATTTCCCAAATTTCATTCTGCAGGGTTTCTATGGAAAATGCCATTTCTTCCGGAAAAAGAGAAAGAACCTGGGAAATGCATATCTCTTTTTCTTCCAAACCAGCAAATCTAGCAATGTTACGTAGGACACCAGCCAGCTTGCGCTCAAAGGCCTGATTTTCCAGGATCAGGTCGGCCTTCTTCTTCACCACATCACCAAGTTCTCCAACCCGATTTTGGACCAACACTTCCTGTTCTTCCCTAACTACTTCGAGAAGCTTTCTCTGAAGAGCGCAGCCCTCCTCTAAAACCTCCAGAAGAACCATTCCTGCCTCTTCAAAAACGGACACTTCATTCGCCTCCGGAAAAGAAAGAATCGGCAATATCTCTGATTATCATTTTCTCTACCACTTTGGCGGGTTCCACATAGTACTCGTTTCTGGAAAGCTGGCTTTTTATCTCTGCAATGAGTTGCTCTCTTAGCTCGGGAACTTCTTGAAACTTGCGATAAATTTCCCTAATCTCCAGGGCCTTTTCAGAAAGAGAGACTTTGTCTTCTGTGCTGGAACTTACATTTTGAGAAACTTTCGATTTAGATCTACTGCCTTTTTCAGCATATATTTTCAAAATGCTTTCCAGCTGATTGGCGGAAATCTTCATAGTTCTATCCCCCTTCATCTCCTGCTAATAATACTATATCGGCAATTGCAGCAAAAACTTTAGGGGTATCAGTCAGCTGGCTTCTCTTTTTTTCTCAAAATGGTATCCCGAAAGTAAAACCTGCTTCCGCTCCGCTGATTCGAGGAGCCAGCTCCGGTTTTTTCACGCAAAAGATAAGATAATTGCAGGCGACACTTTTCACAAAAACGGCCAGAAAAAATGGGCTTTCCACAGCGCTCACACTTCAAACCGGTATCAATGTTTTGCGCGTCTTGGGCAACCTGCAATCTACCCTCTCTGAGAAAATGAAGGATATCCTTTTTGTCTACGCCAGTAGCCTTACTGGCCTCTTCAATGGTAGAGCGCGGATTTCTGAGAAAAAATTCTTTTACTTTCGAAAATTCTTTCTCTTCAGCCTCCAAACAAGCAGGGCACAGCTCCACAGAATCAAGGTTTTTTCTAAACAGTTTGCCACACTTTTTACAACGTGCTATTTCCATAATAACCCCCTGATAGAATATTAACACTTTTCAGAAGAAGAGAAAAGCTCTAACGAACGGTAAAGCATTTCTCCTATCTGAAGGTTGGCGGATGTGCAACTCTTCTTACACACTTCATCCAGCCACATTTCTCGAAACCACGTTTCTTCTCTCCCCAAAAAGGGAGACTCCCGATCTGTAAAAACAGGTTGCATTGCCTTTCTGAAAATAAAACTCAACAAAAAAGCTTCAAACTCCTGACAGGCTTCCCGCAATCTTTCCTGTTGTTTTTCAAGAGAAAACTTTGACCTTTCAAGAATCACCTCTGAAGGAGAAACCCTATCCACTCCTACGCTCTTCATTCTATAATCAACTCCCCTTGAAGGGCCCCCGCTTGTTTGAGAGCCTGAAGGATAGCTACCAGGTCGCGAGGAGTAACCCCCAGTGCATTCAAGGAATTTATCAAATTATCAATGGTATCGCCTGATTCCACCCGGAACAGGCGTCCTTCCTCTTCAACAGCTTGAACCTCCTGCTGGGGCACCACCTGGGTTTCCCCCCCTGAAAAAGGAGGTGGTTGGGACACTTCATACTGGGTCTGAATGGTAACTGTAAGGTTACCATGAGCCAGTGCTACTGGAAGAATGCGAACGTTACCGCCAATAACCACGGTTCCAGTGCGTTCATTGATTACCACTTTGGCAGGAACATCAGGTTCTACGGGAAGTTCCCCGATTAAAGCCAGAAGTTGTGGTACTCTATCGGCAAAACTCTCCGGAATACTTACTTCTATACGATTGGCATCGACAACCTTTGCCCTTCGCCCGCCAAGCTCCTGATTAATAACTCTTGCTATACGAGTGGCAGTCACAAAGTCAGGATTTTGCAAAAGCAGTGAAAAGGTACCCCTTAAAGAATCTACAAAAGAAGTGCTTACGCTTCGCTCCACTATCGCGCCATTGGGTATCTTACCGACTGTAGGATGATTTTGCTGTACCTGGTTTCCTCCTCCACCAGCAGCAAAACCCCCCACGGAGAGAGGCCCCTGAGCAACTGCATACACTTTGCCGTCCACACCTTTCAAGGGAGTCAAAAGAAGGATTCCTCCCTGAAGGCTCTTTGCATCACCCAACGAAGAAACGGTGACATCGATCCTTTCCCCTTCTCTCACAAAAGGAGGTAGCTCGGCAGTGACGATTACAGCGGCAACGTTTTTGGAGCGCACTTGCTGAGAGTCAACGGTTATTCCCAGCTTGGAAAGCATATTAGAAAGGCTCTGGTTGGTAAACAGGCTGCTCCTGCTATCGCCAGTTCCCGAAAGACCAACTACCAGGCCATAGCCTACCAGCTGGTTTCCCCTTACTCCTTCAACCTGGGTAATGTCCTTTATGCGCACCGTCTCTCCGCCTGCACAACAAGTAAAACAAAGAACACTTACCATTACAATCGTTATTAAAGCAATAACTTTGTTCACAATTCTCAGGCCACCTCCGAAACCGAGAGACTAAAAGAGAATATCCAGGATTGAACCA
Organism: uncultured Atribacterota bacterium; assembly: GCA_964570785.1. Lineage (GTDB taxonomy): Bacteria > Atribacterota > Atribacteria > Atribacterales > Thermatribacteraceae > Thermatribacter. Next base: position 19,607 of record CAZMZG010000015.1, read on the forward strand.
AAAAGACTGCCCAAAACACCGAGAAGTCCCGACCTTTGTTTGGGCTTTAGCGTTCCTTCCAGTTTAATGATCACGTCAACCAGCTGGGTTGAGTAAACCGTATTCTGAGCAGATATGAACCTCGGGTTAACCACGCCTTCTATATGCATTATTTCCCGTTCTTTGTTTAAATAGATTTCTTTGCTGCCAGCAATTCTGAGGTTTCCATTTTCTAAAACTTCCACTACCTGGCAAGTAATCACTCCACTCAAGCTCATCTGCCTCTGGTTGCTTCTCTCTCCTTCCCGAGAACTCTGTCTTTTAAAAGAGGCAGGCGGTACGAAATCAAAAATCCCCTGTCCCGCCTCCATAGAAACATCCACCGAACTTCCTCCGCTACTGGTAGCGCTGTTTTTACCTTCCAGGTTTTCGGTTATGATGACCGTCAGAATATCTCCTTCCCGGGAAGCCCGGTAATCAGAGTAAGGATCCGCAAACCAGGCGTTATCGCTCCACAGAGATTCCGCAAGACCCAGAGGAAGCTCTATCCAGAGCACTATAAAGACGGCGAATGTCAACCAGAAAAGAAGTTTTTCCATCATTTAACCGCCACCTCAACCATTCTTTCTCCAATAACTTTTCCTTCTACTCTCTTTTTGGAATCCAGATTCTCAACGATGATGGTCTCGCCCAAAGCACCGTTAGAGCGTGCCTTACCCAATGCAGTAACCGTTATGCCGCCGTTTCTGGCCACCATAGTTACCAGGTCCCCACGCTGCACCAGCGCCTCTTCCTCGAAAGAGGAAGAAGTAATGATCTCCCCCTGGTTGATGTTCCTCCTGGCTACTTTTCCAATCACTTTGGCCGGATTATCCAGAGCTTTAGAATTTCTATAATTCAGCATCTCTTCAGTCACATACACTGAAGAAGCATCTATCACCTCTCCCCTCTTAAGCCTTTCTTTAGCTCGAACCACGTTGCGAAAAGCCCTTACCTCCAAACGCAAAGGCAGCTTGCTTACCAGCTCTCCTTCCGGGCCAAGAACATCCAGCTCAGCAGTGATGGTCCCCCAGGGGTTAAAGGAAGGCGGCAAAGAAATACGGTACTTGCATCCATCGGGAAGAAAAACTTGTTCTGAAGAAATCAATCTGACCTCCAATCTCTTTACAAACTCAAAGCGCTTTCCAATTTCCTCTTTAAACTCTTCTTCAAGTTGCGCTACAGGAACCCATTTCCCCTGTAAGCCAACTTTACATTGCATGGCACCTGAGAAATAAATGTAATCGAGCTGTGGTATGCTCCGAGCACACAAGCGGTTGTAGATTTCCTGGGCGGTAATTATCCGCTCAGGTTGCAGTGGAGAGAGCATACCCAGTTCGGTCAAACTGGCTATTTTTTCTCCCTCGGGGAGTGGGTAAGAAATTCGTGCAATATCTCCCAGAGTAATGCTTTCCTGATCTAAGCTTACCTGGGGCTTCAGATAAATTTCCAGGGTAAGCCCCCAGAGGGGGACATTTAATAGAAACACTACAGTTATCAAAATTACCGAACCCAAATACCCTTTTCTCATCGTTTCATATTATTAGCAATGCTCATCATTTCATCAGCAACACTTATAGCTTTGGAGTTTATCTCATAGGCACGCTGGGCACTGATCATACGAACCATTTCTTCTACTGCCTGGACATTGGAAGTTTCCAAAAAACCCTGAGCCAGAGTTCCTAATCCGTCGAAACCCGGTGTGCCCAACTGGGGTTCACCTGAAGCCACGGTAGCAACATAAAGGTTGCGTCCTATGCTCTGCAACCCTGCCGGGTTTATAAAGCGAGCCAGCTCAATCACTCCCAGTTCTTGAGGCTCTGTCTCTCCAGCAATTTTCGCGGTTACTGTGCCATCCTGCCCGATAGTTATCGATTCAGCATCTTGAGGTACAGTAATGGGTGGCTCAAGCGGAAAACCATCACTGGTGACTATTCTTCCCTGAGCATCCAGCTTGAAAGAACCATCTCTGGTATACCCTACGGTTCCATCGGCAAGCAAAACCTGGAAAAACCCATCTCCTTCAATGGCTACATCCAGTGGATTTCCCGTCTCATAAGCATCACCCTGAAAGAAAAGCTTCTGTACCGCTGCCGGACGGACCCCCAATCCTACCTCTATCCCAGTCGGTATCTGGTTTTCCTGGGTATTGGGAGCACCCTTAACTCTTACTGTCTGATACATAAGGTCCTGGAAATCAACCCTGCTTTTTTTGAAACCGGTAGTGTTGATATTAGCCAGGTTGTTGGCAATCACGTCAATATCCAACTGTTTGGCCTGCATTCCGGTTGCCGCTGTCCACAGCGCACGCATACCAAAAACCTCCTTTACCTCAACCTTAATACTTCACCTTTTTATAAGCGAGCGATTTCATTGGTCGCCTTCTGAAGAGCTTCATCGTGACTTTGAATGGTCTTTTGAACACTTTCATATTTCCTCAAAACCTCGATCATGTGCACCATGGCCTCTACGGGATCCAGATTAGCTCGTTCCAGGGCACCCTGAACAATCTTAAAATTCTGAGCAGGACGAGGGGTGATACCGGTACCTTCGATTACAAAAAGGTTTTGCCCTTTTTTGGCGAGTGCAGAATAATCATCGAAATCTACCACCCGGAGCGTGTTAACCAGGTTGCCATCAACCCATATTTCTCCTCTTTCGTTAACTTCCAGATGACCAGAGTCGCCCACCACTATTTCCCCCTGTTCGCCCATCACTGGATATCCCTCCCAGGTCACCAGCTTTCCCTCTGCAGAAAGCGTGAAGTTACCGGCCCGGGTGTAGGCCTCTCCCTGAGGAGTCATAACCACGAAGAAACCTTTCCCATCAAGAGCCAGATCCAGGGGATTATTTGTAGTCTCGATGGCACCCTGAGAAAAATCGGTGGTCTGCTTGATATCAGAAGCCGTCCCCAAAGCCAGTCTTCCCAAGTAGGTTCGCTCACCATTCGTAAACCGGAAGAGTTCTTTCTCAAAACCCGAAGTTTCCTGAACCAGCAAATCTTTTTTAAAACCTGGCGTATCAATGTTGGCCAGGTTATTAGCCCATAAATCCTGCTCCAGCTCTCGCAGGTTAAGCCCCGAAGTCGAAGAGTAAATACCTCTTATCACCTGATAAACCCCCTCTGGAAAATCGACTTTCCAGAAGGTTTTTGATAAAAAAATTTGCCAGAACTACCCCGGTGTGCCCAATAAATTTCTATTACCCATCCAAAATTTCTCCAAAGAAATGCAGAAAAAACAATCAGACAGAAAAATCCCATTCGGTTGAGAGCTCTCAAAAGAGGCTTCAAAAACTAAAAAGCGGGAACTTCAAAAGTATACTCAAAAGAGCCTGGTTTAAAACCAGGCTCTTTTTGCTTCAGCCTACACCCACCAGGCAGCTCCTACTTTTTCCTTCAGAATTACTTCTTTCAAAAGGGCAACTGCCTTTTCAAAGCCTTCACGACCCGACATTAAAGAATCTTCATGTTCTATGGAAAGCACTCCATCATAACCTACAAGCCGCAAATTACTGACAAAATCTTTCCAGAAGCTCACATCATGCCCATAACCAACAGTGCGGAAAATCCAGGAACGGTTAATTTCATCAGTATAAGGTTTGGTGTCCAGATTTCCATTTACCAGGCTGTTAACCGGATCAACCTTGGTGTCTTTGGCGTGCACGTGAAAGATTGCATCGCCCAGTCTTCTTATTGCAAAAATGGGATCAATGCCCTGCCAGAAAAGATGGCTGGGGTCAAAGTTGGCCCCAATGTTGTCTCCAGCCGCATCGCGCAGTTTGAGCAGGGTTTCCGTATTGTAGACGCAAAAACCAGGGTGCATCTCAAGTGCTACTTTTACCCCATGGTCGCGAGCAAACTGAGCCATCTTTTTCCAGTAAGGAATCAACTTTTCTTCCCACTGCCAGCGCACTATCTCCAGGAATTCCGGTGGCCAGGGGCAGGTAACCCAATTAGGATACTTTGCGTTATCGGAGTCGCCGGGGCATCCCGAAAAAGTTATTACCGTCTGAACACCGAGTTTTTCAGCAAGCAGGATGGTATTTTCAAACTCTTTGTGGTGCTTCTGAGCTATCCCAGAGTCGGGGTGAAGAGGGTTACCGTGGCAGCTCAAGGCACTTATCTCAAGCCCTCTTGATTCCACCGCTTCTTTCAATTTCTTAATGGCATCCGGGTTCTTGAGTGTTTCTTCGGGATTGCAATGAGCGTTGCTGGGATAACCACCCGTCCCTATTTCTACTGCTTCAGCACCAACGCTTTTCACGTAATCCAGGGCCTTTTCTAAGGGATCATTCTGGAAAAGTACCAAGAAAACTCCAACTTTCATAGAAACTCCTCCCCTCTTAAGAATTTTGTAAACTTATAAAAAATCCCATTTTATAATAGCAAATTTTCCCGTTCTCTGGTATATTATTGGAAATCCAAACGGGGGGTGCAGCAGTTTTGCTTCTATCAGAAAGAGCTCAAAAGATAAAACCTTCTGCAACCCTGTCTATTTCTGCGAAAGCCAAAGCAATGAAAAAGGCAGGTCTGGACGTAATATCCTTTAGTGCAGGAGAGCCCGATTTCGACACACCCCTACCCATCAAAGAAGCGGCCAAAGAAGCCATCAACCAGGGTTTCACCAAATATACGCCAACTACTGGCATTTCAGAACTCAAAGAAGCCATATGCGAAAAATTGAAACGCGAAAACAACCTTCACTATACAAAAGAAGAAATTATTGTCTCCTGCGGTGCAAAGCATGTCCTTTTCAATGCTTTGATGGCACTCTGTAACCCGAAAGACGAAGTGCTTCTCCCCAAACCCTACTGGGTAACCTATTACGAGCAAATTGCACTTGCTGGGGGAAAACCTGTACTCTTAGAATGTAATCCGGAAACACTGATCGTTCCCATTGAAGAAATAGAGAGAAACATATCTGCCAACACAAAGTTCCTTATTCTCAACAATCCCTCCAATCCTTCGGGAGTAGTCTGGTCAAAAGAAACACTTGAAAAAACCGCTCAACTGTGCCAAAAACACGGTATTTTTGTAATTTCCGATGAAATATACGAGCGCCTAATATACGATGGAGAGAAGGTAACCAGCATCGCTTCATTAGAAGGCATGAAAGAACACACCCTGGTGGTGAACGGTGTCTCCAAAGCTTTCTCCATGACTGGATGGCGCATTGGTTATGCAGCAGGTCCTAAAGAAGTTATCCAAGCCATGGGAAGACTTCAGGACCACTCCACTTCCTGTCCTGCTTCCATCAGCCAGAAAGCAGCATTAAAAGCATTATCCTGTGACAAATCAGTGGTCGAAGAGATGGTAACCGCTTTTGACCAGCGAAGGAAGGCCATGATGCAGTATCTCTCAGAAATACCTGGAGTCCGTTTTCCAATACCCCGGGGAGCTTTCTACATATTTGCCGATTTTTCGGCTTACATCGGTAAAAGGTTCGAGGACACAACGATAGATTCTTCTCTCGCTCTGGCAGATCTTTTGCTTGAAAAAGCACATCTGGCCTGCGTTCCGGGAGTAGCTTTTGGAATGGAGGGCTTCTTGCGTCTTTCCTATGCTACCTCGCTTGAAAACATTCAGCGAGGTATGCTACGCATGCAAGAGTTTTTCAAAAAACTGAGTTAGGAGGTGTGAATAGTGCCGCGCATTCATATCATTGATGTTACCAACCGTGATGGAGTACAAACTGCCCACCTGGGCCTTGCTAAAATCGAAAAAACCATGATTAATATATTCCTTAACAAAATGGGTGTGTTCCAAAGTGAGTTTGGTTTTCCAACCACCCGCCACGAAACTAATTACTTAAACGCCAACCTCGAACTTGCAGAAATGGGAGTTATCAGCCCTATTCGCTTGAGTGGCTGGATACGCGCCATTAAGGCTGACGTAGAATTGGCCTTCCAGATGGTTCCCAAGCTAAAATACCTCAACCTCTCCATTTCTACCTCTGATCAGATGCTGGAAGGCAAGTTCCAGGGTAGATACACCCGTGAAGACATCATTAAAATCATGACCGAAGCGGTAAAAAGCGCCAAAGAACATGGAACAGAAGGCATAGGAGTGAACGCCGAGGATGCCTCAAGAACTGACCTTGACTACCTGGTTGAGTTTGCACTGGCAGCCAAGGAAGTTGGTGCAGAGCGTTTTCGCTACTGTGACACTCTCGGCTACGACAGTCCCTTCACAATTTATGATCGTATAAGCTATATCGCCGAGCGGGCGCAAATGCCCATCGAACTCCACTGTCACAACGACCTGGGTATGGCAGTTGCCAACTCAGTGAGCGGAGCCAAAGCAGCGGTTGACGCAGGTTGCGATGCTTATATCAATACTACCTTGAACGGAGTTGGCGAGCGGGCAGGTAATGCCGATTTGGTTTCGGTGCTTCTGGCTATAAAACACGCAAATGGTCTCTCCGGAAAGTACGAACTTGACCCCCGTACCAACCTTAAGGCTGCTTGGAAAACCTGCAAATATGCATCTTACGCTTTTAAAGTCCCTATTCCCATCACTCAGCCCGGGATTGGTGCCAATGCTTTTGCCCACGCCTCAGGCATTCATGCTGACGGAGTGCTGAAAGACCGCAAAAATTACGAACTTTACGATTTTGAGGAGCTGGGTCGTGGTGAACCAGAAATCATTGAAACAGGAAGGCGGATCGTGGTAGGAGAATACAGCGGTATTAAGGGTTTCCGCAACGTCTATGAAAACCTGGAGGTAGAATTTAAGAACGAAGAGGAAGCCCGGGAAATCTTAGAGCTGGTACGCTTTGCTAACGTTGAGAAACAAAAACCCCTCACCGAAGACGAGCTTCTGTTCATCGCTCGCTACCCCAAACAGGCCAAGCAAATTCTTACTTTAGTTCCCTGAGTAAATCTCAGGTGGGGTTTTACCCCCACCTGAGGCAGCATCAAGTCCATCCCTCACGCTTGTGGCGCGGTTGTCAAATTACACCCTCCTACGATTCCCACAAATTCCCCGTAACTCGAAGCCAGCCTCAGGATGAAGGAGAGACAAACTACACAGGCTTAGAAAGGGATTATCAAAGAGCTATACTTCGTTGAATCCACAAGCTACTCAAAAAAGAGCTCGAAAACAAAAAAGCCCCGGACCGAAAAGCCCGGGGCTTTTTTCCATCAAGCCTCAGTTAGAAGGTTACGTCAAGCTCTGCAGTAATGGTTCCAGCAGTGTCTACGATGCCACGATTGGTGTCGATTTCAAAGTCATCGGGCCAGTCTTCGTCAGCACCCCAGGTCTGGTACTCATACCCAACGGTCAAAGTGGTATTGTCAGCCATTGCCCATTCCACTTCTCCGTATACGCTAACCGGCATGGAAGTGGTCCAGGCACTGTCGTAGCGACCTTCGATGGTCAAAGTGGTATTTTCTTCAAGCCACTTGTAAGTCAAGCGACCAACTGCCACCAACTGGGAAGTTGCCGAATCGTACTGGACCAGTGCGCCCAAGTAAGCATCTTCGTTTTCGTCTTCCACTTCAAGGTCGTAGTCTTCGTATCCGCCGAACACCACAAAAGATGCAGTATTCAGGCTGTAATCAAAGTCGAGCACAAACTGTTCGTTCTCTACAGCATCCGAAGGTACATAGGTGAGAGTAGCGCCGATGTCGTTGGTGGTAACGGTTCCGGTGGAATTTTGTGCCCAGTCGTATTCTGCAGTAAGAGTCCATTGATCTTCGTCTTCGTCACCACTCAAGTTGAAGTTAGCTGCAACACCAAAGCCCATCTCGTCATCGTCGAAACTGCTGGGCGAAGCGGTGGAGCTTGCTGGAGTGAAACCAGCGGTCACGTAGTGAGCATCAACGGTGAAGTCTACATCGTCGCTTGCCTTGAACCAGAGTTCGCCAGCTGCAGCATAGCTTCCTGAAAGCACGCCATAGGCGCCTTCCACAGTAAGTTTCACGTCTTCTTCGTCAAAATCAGTCCAGGCATCAGCGCTTACGATGAGATCCGAGGTGGCATCGAAAATCATGGTGCTTTCCGGAATCAAGGTAACACCAAGACCCACCTGCTCCCATTCAGCACGCAGGGTGTACCAGTCGTTAGGTGCACCAATCAGCTTCCAGACGATATCGCTGTCTTCTGGAGTGTACACTACGTTAAAGCCTTCAAAGTCCAGATCATAATCATCGTCGTCAGGCTGGTACTCACCAAGCACCAAACCAAGACCGATTGCATCGAGGTCGATATCTCCAACTTTGAGGTACCACTCGTCTTTCTGGTATTCAATGTAGAAGTTATCTGCAGAGACGACTGGGGTGGAGAAAGTATTGTCGATGAGCAATTCAATTCCTGCTGTGGTGTATTCGTTGATGTCAGCGGCAATGGTCAGTGTGGTTGCATCGGAAAGAGATACATCAGTTTTGCCAGCCCCTGGATCGGTTGGTGCATAAGCGGTGTAGACAACGTCGAATTCGCCAGTAACTTTTACTGGTTCTGCGTATTTTTCAAGATTGGATACCCGGTCTTCAAGAGCCTTGATGGCCTGGCTGTTTTCACCCAGCGCCTTCTTGAGGTCATCAACGGTAACTCCCAAAGACTTCAGCTCATCGGCAAATTCCTGGACCAGTTTCTCAAGCATTGCTACATCGTCCTGAGAAGCAAAACCTGCTTCGTCAACATACTGCTCCATGTAACCGAGAGCACGAGCGATAGCCTGGGCAAATTCGTAGCGAGTGAGTGCCCGATTACCACCAAAGGTTCCATCGGGATAGCCGATGATTACGCCTTTGGCTGCCAGACTCTGCACTGCATCATATGCCCAGTGGTTCAGAGGCACATCCACAAAGGGATTCGCCAATGCTGGAAGAGCAAAGGCAAGCACTAAAACAAGCGCCAGTGCGAGTTTCTTCATGACTCAAACCTCCTTGGTAGTTTCAGGTTTTTAAGCCTTCTGCCCTGCCAAGGAGAACCAAAGAGTATCCCTGTTTCCTCTTCTCTCCTCCTGCAGGCACATCCAGCCGCTTTCCATACCTCTCCTCCTGGGTCTACCAGGAACCCTTTTCACCTCCTTTCATTACCCAGAAAGATGAGGTATTAAAGCCTAACTTGCTAACAATACTATACGATACTTTACACAATTTGACTACACCCTGCAAAAAAATTTTTGATAATTTTTAGCTCGTGACATCCCCTCCTCAATAAATTGAGGAGAGTTATTGCCCCCTTCACATTCCCCCACATCTCTAAATGGAGTACTTTATTAACAATCAAAACTTCAGGACCCAGGCCGATCCTCAACTTTAAAACCCGGAGTTGCCATGGTCTCCTCATCAAGGTAAAAGTCTTTGTCAAAAGCGACGCTACCAACAACCAGAGGAACTGGCAACTCTACCGCTTCACAGCGCAGGAAAGAAGAACGGAACCAGTCAGCATCAGCCGGAAGTGGAGGTTCGAAATCCAGAAGCCGCAACATCATGGTACGCTCATAGTAGGTGCGGTCAAACTGATTATCCCGGTCTGGATAGGAGCTAAAACGGCGTAAAATATCGGTGATGGCAAAATTCATCTCAAGCAGCATTTTTTCCACCAGATACCACTTTTTCCAGGAAGATTCAATGGTGGTCAACCCAAAATAGAGAACTCCTCCTTTTTTAAGGCTCTGCGCTCCCCGAGAAAGGGTAACCTTCAGCCCTTTCTCGCTTTCCACGGGATCAGTTATAAACACGTCAAAAGCATGCTCTTTTAAAGGATACGCATCACAGGCATTGTAAACGCGTGCTTCCAGCGGGAATTGTTTTTCTCGTGCTCTTTTTTGAATAAAGGAAACCAAACGCTCATCGACCTCAAGAACGGTGACCTTGCTGGGGAAACCGGTAGCGCACAAAGCAAGGCTGAATAGGTCATCATCGCCGAGTATGAGGATTTCCTGGCCTTCGAGATCACCGCGCTCATACATAAGAGCTACTCTGGCAAAAACATCCTCATGGGTCATAAAACCCTGATCAAAATCAAGGTTAGGAAGAGGCCTCTCTTCAACAAGCTTCGCATACTCTTCAAAAGCCCCTCGAAAAGCATAGGGGTTATATCCCCCCCGGCAGTGGGAACAGGTAGCTTTTACATAAGGTTTCAGGGGGGAATACTTTATTTTGCCTTTTTCAGAAAGGGCAAATTTTCCATCCACCACGCAAACCAGCTCTTCCTGGAGAAGTTTTTTCAGCCGCTCTACAAAGCCCCTGATATGCTCATCTTGCTCATCAAGCAATCTCCAGAAGCTCTTGGGACCTTCTTTAAGCGAACGCACAATTTGTGCCTCGTAACGATTCACGGCTATCACTCCTTGTCCTGCAAAATAGAATAGATTTGTTTGCTTTTAATCAAACTGGTCTGCCAGAATCTGTTCCATTTTTTTTCATTGTAACTTTCTTCCCGGGAATTTGCAATTTTAAGCCTATTTAACTTTAAGGAGGTGTATAATAGCATAAAAACACTTTTCAAGGAGCGATCAAGATGGACCGCTACATTTGCAAAATTTGTGGATACATTTATGACCCTGAAAAGGGAGACCCCGACTCCAACGTGACCCCGGGAACACCTTTTTCAGAACTCCCTGAAGACTGGGTCTGTCCGGTGTGCGGCGCAGGAAAAGACCAGTTTGAAGGAGCCTGAAAAGTGGTCAAAAAATACCTTGTAATACTGGTCATCCTGCAAGTGTTTGCGCTCCTGGCTGCTGCAGGCTGTCAGAGCTCCACAATCCTGGTCCCACCAGATATGGTGGGGCTTGTCAAAGACTTTCAGGAAGGAGCAGATGTTTATCACTGTTCAGTACTGGTTGAAGAAGATGCAGACAACAACCCTCAATACGGCCTGGCCTGGATCAGAGTAACCGAAAGCACAATCCTCACCAGAAATGGCGTAAAAGTTGAGGAAGCGGCTTGTCTGCTCCTCGTAACCGGGATGCGAGTTCAGGTGTGGTTTGAGGGTCCAGTTATGGAATCCTACCCAGTCCAGGGCTACGCCAGACGCATAGAAATAGTGGACTGACCTCAGATAGAACTATAAAAGAGACTCTTTCTT
>CAZMZG010000015.1:30762-32810 GCA_964570785.1 uncultured Atribacterota bacterium
TCCAGAACCAGGTCTCCCGCCTGGTGTGAAAAGCGATCGTTGATTTCTTTCAGACCATCCAGGTCGGCAAAAATAAAAGTAACCAGCGATTTCTTGTGAATAAGTTCCCGAAAAATACCAGGAAATTTTCGTTCCAGAAAATAACGGTTCAAAAGCCCCGTGAGGGAATCTATCTCTTTCTCCTTTTCCAGGGCAAGGTTCTCCCGATGAAAAGAAACTACAATAATCAACCACCCTGCAACCCACAAAAGACCTTCGAGCACGGTGTCAAAAAACTTGGGTTCTGAAGTAAACTCATCAAGAAGGTCTACAGTGTTAGCAAAAAGAAGAGTAAACCATCCCCAAAAAAGTAGTAACGTCCATTTCCGGGGGAAAATTAGAAAAGAGAAAAACACTGCTCCCCAGATGGAAGCTTCCATCGCAATATCTTCCAGGTCCCACCTTGAAGAAGGCTTAACTGGAAATGCTACCAACCAGACGACAACCAGCCCCAAAAGCATCAGGAACGAGTACCGCCAGAACCTTTCGGAAAGCAAAGCCAAACCCTCCTTAGTTAACCTTAATCTATTACCTGAGCTGCAGCATTCTTTCAATACTCCGTGAAGCTTTCTCAATTACTTCCTCAGGAAGAGTAATTTCGTACTTTTCTTCTTCCAGTGCCTGGAGAACATCTTCCAGGGTGGTCAGCTTCATGTCCTCGCATACTGCGCCCTCAAAAGCGGAATAAAATCTTTTTCGGGGATTTTCTTTACGCAACCTGTGGAGAATTCCTACCTCAGTGGCAACAATAAATTCCTCTCCAGAAGCATGGGCTACGTATCGGCACATCCCCTCCGTGGAGAGCACCTGATCGGCAAGCTCCAGAGCTTCCGAACGGCACTCAGGATGCGCCAGCACCTCAGCTTGAGGATGTTCTCTTTTGGCTTTCTCTATGTGTTGGGGCAATATTTTAACATGCACCGGGCAGTAACCATCCCAGAGGACAAGTCTGCGCCCTGTTTTGCGAACAACGTAAGAACCCAGATACTTATCGGGAACGAAGATTATCTCCCGCGCCCCCTGCAAGCCCTTTTCCACCACCAAGGGAGCGTTAGCTGAAGTGCAGCACAGATCACATTCTGCTTTAACTTCAGCAGAGGTGTTCACATAACAGAGCACCTTTGCCTCAGGGTGCTTTTCTTTAAGCCGGAGCAAGGCTTCTCTGTCGATCATATCTGCCATGGGACATCCTGCTTCCTGTCGGGGGAGTAAGACTTTCTTATGGGGAGAGATAACTTTTGCCGTTTCTGCCATAAAACGGACTCCACAAAAAACGATGATATCGGCCCGGGTATCTCTGGCCTGAATGCTCAAACCCAGGGAATCACCTGTAAAATCTGCAATATCCTGCACCTCAGGAAGCTGGTAGTTATGAGCAAGTATTACAGCGTTTTTCTCTACCTTGAGTTCCTGAATTTTTTGAATTAGGTTTTTCATGGCGGATAACCTCCTCTATAATTCCTCCTCCAAGTACCAGGTCTCCTTTATAAAAAACCACCGACTGTCCAGGGGTAACCATTTCAACCGGTTCTGTAAAAATTACTTCTATGGTATCACTATCCAGAGATTTTATCCGACAGGCTTTTTCCGGATGCGTGTAGCGAATCTTTGCCAGAGCCTGCTCGGGTATCTCAGAAACAAACCAGTTCAGCTCTCTGGCCACCAGACCTTTTGCTCGCAAAGCTTCTCTTCGGCCAACTACTATTTGATTGCGCTGGGGAATGATATCCACCACATAAAGCCTTTCTCTCGAACTCACGCCCAGGCCTCGCCTTTGACCAACGGTGTAAAAGGGAATACCCCGATGTTTACCCAAAATTCTCCCTTCGAGATCCACAATGGGACCAGGACGTACTGCAATGTTTTCTCGAATCATGCTCTGATAGTCTCCAAAACACACATCCTGACTTTGCGGTTTGTGGGCAACCGGTAAAGAACATTTCCTGGCAATACGACGTACTTCCTCCTTGGTAAAATCAGCCAGCGGAAAAACCAGAAAAGGGAGGGAT
>CAZMZG010000016.1:0-30141 GCA_964570785.1 uncultured Atribacterota bacterium
TCTATGTTATTAGGATCTATAAAACCGCTATTCCGCAAAACCACCCTCCGCTCCCTTTGAAGCGGAAAAGGCGGCAAAAGTTGGCCAACACCACCAGAAAAAGACATCTTAAAACGAAGCTCTTCTACAATACGACCTTTAAGTAAGTGCTCTTCAACTATTCTAAGTACATCCTGGGGACGGATTGGAGCGTATACCACATTATCAGGATAAACTACCACAAAAGGCGAGGGCACTTCGCTTCCCAAATTGCCAGTTTCCAACACCTGTATTTCCTGAGAAAGACCTCTTTTTTTAATCTCCTCAGACAGGAGTTCCTTAATCTGCAAAGCTCCCAGGGGTACAGAATTACTGCTTATCTCCACAAGCACGTGAGCCCTGTAAAACATATTCATCCTCCTTTACCGACGGTACAGAGCTAATATCTCCCGGATTCTGCTTTCCGAAAGATTGCCGTAGGTGGTGTCGTTAATCATCATAGCAGGAGCAACACCGCAAACCCCCAAACAACTGGTAACCTCGAGAGTAAAAAGACCGTCTCGAGTAGTCTCCCCTTCCTCTATACCCAGCTCTTTCTTTAAAGTTTTAATCACATCAGTTGCGCCTCTAACATGACAGGGAGTACTTTTACAAACTCTTATCACATATTTGCCCACGGGTTTAGTTTCCAAAAAGGAGTAAAAAGTGGCTACTCCATACACTTTACTTGCAGGAACACCTAACTTTTGGGAAACCCTTTGAAGCACGGGTTGAGGTAAGTATCCAAATTTAGCGTTCAAATCCTGCAGGACACACAGGAGAGGAGTTTCCTCTCCTGCATACCGGTCAATTATCTGGTCCACCTCTTCAAAAAGCTTATCGTCAATAGTAATAGCACTCATCATCCCTCGTCCTCCTCAACTATCGCCATTTGCTGATACTTCTTCATTATCTTTTCAAGATCACAGCGCAAACAACGCTCGGCCTCCAAACGAGCTGCTCCTTCGTCCAGACACAATTTAACTTCAGCAAAATTGTGTACTCTTTCTCTAACTGGTATCTCAGGTGGTTTTACACGAGGAATTTCTCTAATTGCTGGTGGCTCTTCTACGATCGAAGGACGCTCGGGTTGTACGACCACCTCTTCCTCTTCACCTTTCGCCGCTTTAAGATAATCATGTATGCTAAAAGCAGCCTTTTTACCGCAGGCCATAGCGTTTACTACTGTTGCTTCGGCACCAATCATATCTCCACCAGCAAAAACACCAGGTAAAGAAGTGGAAAGAGTGTATTTATCCACAACAACATTGCCTCGTTGATCCAGAGTAATACCTTTAGCAAACCCTTCCAGATTTGGAGCCTGACCCACAGCCGCTACTACCAGATCGCAATCCAGGGTTACTTCTGCCCCTTCAATGGGTACCGGTCTCCTTCTTCCGCTACGGTCAAACCCGGAAAGACGCATTCTCTGCAATCTAATGCCCTTGACGTTGCCATTACCATCACCTAAAATTTCCAGAGGAGTCATCAAGAAATGAAACACAATGCCCTCTTTTTCTGCATCCTCGATTTCCTCATACAGAGCAGGCATCTCTTCGCGAGTTCTGCGATAAACCACGTTTACCTCCTCAGCGCCCAACCTGAGAAGAGTTCTTGCCGCATCCATAGCAGCGTTACCTCCTCCAACTACTACTGCTTTTTTGGGAGCTCCCACAGGCTCACCAAGATTAACCTTTTTGAGGAAGTCCAGAGCAGGAGTAACACCTCTCAGGTTCTCTCCAGGAACACCAAGCGGCATGCTCTTCCAGGCCCCTATAGCCAAGAATACTGCATCATAGTTTTCCCGCAACTCTTGTAACGTAAAATCTTTACCCAAACACTTGTTGGGCTGGAACTCTATACCCATAGCCTGGAGTTGTTTCAAGTCATATTCCAGGGCCTCCCTTGGCAAGCGATAAGGAGGAATGCCCACAGCTAGCATTCCACCAATCACGGGAAGAGCTTCAAAAACAGTAACCGAATATCCTTTTCGAGCAAGGAAGTAAGCGCAGGTAAGACCTGCTGGACCAGAACCAACTATAGCTACCTTAGCATCACGCTTCCTTTCCATAACCACAGGCAACATCAAGTGGTTCATTCGAGCATAATCAGCCACAAAACGCTTCAAATCGTCTATGGCGACAGGTTCATCAAGTTGGCCTCTCCGACATTTCGCTTCACAGTAGCGGTTGCAAACTCTTCCGCAAACCGATGGTAGAGGATTATCTTCACGGATAATCTGTAGTGCTCCAATATAATTCCCTTCCTTGATTTGAGCAATGTATCCAGGAACGTCTATACCCAAAGGACAGGCATGCTGGCAGGGAGCTCTGAACAAAGGACGACACACAACAGCAGGACATCTTTTTTCCCTTATATGAGCTTCATATTCATCTCTGAAGTAACGCAAGGTACTTAAAACTGGATTGGGAGCAGTTTGTCCTAATCCACATAGAGCTGTAGCCTTAATCTGCTTGGCAAGATCTTCAAGTAGCTCAATGTCTCCCTCCCTACCTTCTCCGTTAGTAATCCTTTGCAAAATCTCCAGCATTCTTTTGGTGCCTATACGGCAGGGCGTACATTTACCACAGGATTCATCCTGAACAAACTCCAGAAAGAAACGGGCAAGATCCACCATACAGGTGTCTTCATCCATTACGATGAGACCACCTGAACCCATGATCGCTCCAAGTTCTTTGAGAGAGTCATAATCTATTTTAACGTTAAGATATTCGCGAGGAATGCAGCCCCCAGAAGGACCACCAATTTGCACTGCCTTGAGCTTTTTACTGTCTCGAACCCCTCCGCCGAGATCATAAACAATTTCACCAAGGGTAATTCCCATAGGAACTTCAACCAGACCGGTATTCTGAACATCCCCGGCAAGCGCAAAAACCTTGGTACCCTTACTTCCTTCAGTACCAATAGCTCTGAACCAATCTGCTCCATTCAAAATTATAGGAGGGATATTGGCATAAGTTTCTACGTTGTTAATTAAAGTTGGTTTGCCCCATAGACCCTCAGAAGCTGGGAAAGGAGGTTTAGGTCGTGGCATTCCTCTTTTACCCTCTACAGAAGCAATAAGGGCAGTCTCTTCACCACATACAAAAGCACCAGCTCCGATTCTTATCTCTATATCAAAGTTAAAGTCTGTTCCCAGAATGTTTTCGCCCAAAAGACCATACTCCTTGGCTTGCTCAATAGCATGTTGCAAGCGCTCTACAGCCAGTGGGTATTCGGCTCGCACATAAACGTACCCTTGCGAAGCTCCAACTGCATAACCTGCTATGGCCATGGCTTCAAGAACGGAATGGGGGTCTCCCTCAAGTATGCTACGATCCATAAAAGCACCCGGGTCACCCTCATCAGCGTTACAAATAACATACTTCTCATCCCCGGGCGACCTGCGGGTAAATTCCCATTTTAAACCAGTTGGAAAGCCAGCTCCACCACGACCCCTAAGACCAGATTTCTTAATCTCTTCAATAACTTCTTCCGGAGTCATGGAGGATAGAGCTTTGGCCAAAGCCTGATAACCATCACGCGCAATATATTCTTCAATGTTTAAAGGATTAATAAAACCACTGTTGCGGAGGGCGATTTTAACCTGTTTTTTGAAAAAGTCTATCTCCTGAATGAACTTGCGCTTCTCCTTTTCAGAAGGCTGATAAAGAAGCCTTTCTACAACCCTTCCTTTTAAAAGGTGCTCCTCTACTATTTCCTGTACATCTTTAACGGTTACCTTCTGATAAAAAACACCTTCCGGATAAATTATCATTAAAGGACCAAGATTGCAGGGGCCAACACACCCTGTTTCTATTAAGCGAATCTCATTATCCAGTCCATTTTTTTGGAGTTCTCTCACCAACGCTTCTTTAACTTTAAGCGCGCCTGAGGAAATACAGGCTGCACCAGCACACAAAAGAACCTGGCACCTTTCCATCCCATTCATGATGCTACCTCCCAACCTCTTCTCTATTCAGTGTGAACTACCCATTCACCTACTATTTGGCCATTAACAAGATGTGAAACCACAACTTGCCTTGCTCTTTCCGGGGTTAAATTTCCATAGAAAACCTTTTGTGAACCATCCTCAATGCTTATCAAAGGTTCTCTATCGCAAAGGCCAATGCATCCCGCCTGAGTCACTATCACATCTTTCAGACCCCGTTTACCTATTTCATCTAGGATTGCAGACATAATTTGTCTGGCTCCTGCAGCAATACCACAGGTTCCCATGTGCACCGTAATCTTGTACTTTGCTTTTCCTTCTCGCAGAGCAACATTTTTCTGGGCTTCTTCTTTAATTCTCTTAAGATCTTCAATGCTTTTGATTTTCATCAGCTACTCCTCCTTCTCGAAAAGACTTTTCCTGAAAATCAATCCATTCCTTAACAGCTGGCAAAACAGCTGGCAAATCCTCAGGGTTATTCACTCCAATGTGTCTCAAAAGCTCTTTGCTGCTAAAACGCCACTCCATGCCATCTACATGGTGTACAAACTCAAACTCCACCTCTGGATTGGAAACAATCAGGCTAACCAGGGTTTCAGCAATGTCACCGAGTGGAGGAAGGTCAATATGGCTTCTTTTAAAGGTAACAACCAGCTCCGTTCCTTCACCTTTTCGAGAATTCAAAGAAACCCTTCCTTCGCATTGTTCAGCGAGTTGCTTAATGAGTGGAAGCCCCAAACCAACTTTTTTCTTTTTATTTTGACCAGTAAAGAAGGGGTCGAAAACATGCTCTAAAACATGCCCTTCCATACCCTCGCCATTATCTTTAATGAGCAACTTCAGGGTATCAGAAGAAGTATCCTCAAAAACGCCAATAGTCACCCTACTAGCCCCAGCTCGAAGAGAGTTCTCCACAAGATCCAGAATATGAAGAGAAAGATCCTTCATCTACCCAGATATCCAGACTTTCAGGTGTAATTACTAATGATTTCCATAATCTGAGAAGGGTTTACTCTTTTATGAACATCATTGTCTATACGCACTACCGGCGCTAGGCCACACGCTCCAGCACAACGCATAACTTCTACAGAATAAAGACCGTCTTCAGTAACTTCTCCAACGCCTATCCCAAGTTCTTTTTGAATCTTGTCCAGGATTTCCTGCCCCCCCCTAACATAGCAGGCAGTGCCCAGGCATACCTGGATAACATGTTTTCCACGAGGCTTCATAGAAAAGAAGTGGTAAAAAGTTACCACTCCGTAAACCTCACTGAGGGGAACATCAAGTTCACGAGCAACTATTTTTAAAACCGAAGGAGGTAAATAACCAACCACATTCTGCACAGCATGCAGAGCTTGAATAAGAGAGCCTCTTTTCCCTTTAAAACGGGATAAAATGCTGAGCAAAGCCTCTTCGAGCTCAGACGAAATCTCCATATCCTTGGTTTTTTCTTCTACTTCAAGGTTAGCCACAACCATCTCCCCCTAAAACTAATTTCTCACCTAAGCTTGGGGTTATTATAAACTTAATTTTCGAAAAAGTGAAGCAAATCACTTATCAGTTTCAAAAATTATTTATTTTTTACTACTGCATTCTGCTTCCTACTTTTTCCAGCCTCAAGCTGGCAATTAAATATTTACTCTCTCCAGTTTTCGAAAGCGTATCTGGTTGTTGTCATCAAGATAAACTTCTATGATATCTCCCTCTTTAAAAGTACCCCTTATGAGTTCTCCAGAAAGAGGAGCTTCTATCTGCTTCTGAATTAATCTTCGCAGAGGTCGAGCTCCATAATCAGGGTCATAACCTGCCTCCGCAAGGAAATCCTTGACTTCTTCTGTAAGAACCAGGTCCATACCCTGCCCCTTCAGCCGCTTCCTCAACTTTGACACCATGAGATCAACGATCTTTTTAATGTCTTCCTTACGTAAAGGGTTAAACACAACTATTTCGTCGATGCGGTTAATAAACTCCGGTTTCAGCCTACTGTGCACTTCTTCTAGAACCCTGTTTTTTACTCTTCTTAGTTCTTCCGCGTTTTCAGAATCAACGTTTCTGAAATAATGACTACCCAGGTTGGAGGTCATTATGATAACCGTATTTCTAAAGTCCACCGTCCTACCTTGACCGTCAGTAAGTCTTCCGTCATCGAGAATCTGCAAGAGAATATTGAAAACGTCCGGATGCGCTTTTTCTATTTCGTCAAAAAGAATCACCTGGTAGGGCCTTCTCCGCACCACCTCGGTCAACTGACCACCCTCTTCATAGCCCACATAACCTGGAGGAGCGCCTATCAAACGTGATACAGAGTGTTTCTCCATATATTCAGACATATCGATACGCAAAAGCGCATTTTCATCTCCAAAAAGAAAGTCAGCAAGAGTTTTAGCCAGCTCGGTTTTCCCTACACCCGTAGGACCAAGAAAGAGAAAAGAACCAACTGGCCTGTTTTCCTCGGCTATGCCAGCGCGTGAGCGCCTTATTGCCTCAGCAACTGCCCTAACCGCTTCTTCTTGATCGATTAAGCGCTTATGGAGTTCTTCTTCCATCCGCATCAATCTTTCTTTCTCTTCTTGAAGCAAGCGTCCAACCGGGATACCGGTCCAGTTTGAAACTACCTCTGCTATATCTTCCTCGCTTATCACTTCGTTAATTCTTTTGCTCTGCATCCACTCCTCTTTTGCTTTAATATACTCGCCTTGAAGAGCCTCGGCCTCATCTCTGAGACGAGCTGCTTTCTCATACTCCTGGGCCTGAACTGCTGCCATACCTTCTTTGGCGAGCTCTTGCAGTCTTTCTTCCATAGCTCTGATTTCAGGAGGAACACTTTGCAATTCTACTCTTTTCTTGCTGGCTGCTTCATCAAGGAGGTCAATAGCTTTATCGGGTAAAAACCGGTCAGTAATATACTTATCGGACAGATAGCAGGCTGCATTAATTGCTTCATCACTAATTTTCACTTTATGATAAGCTTCATACTTATCTCTTAATCCCTTCAAAATTTCTTTACTTTCTTCAACAGAAGGCTCGGAAACAAAAACCGGTTGAAATCTTCTTTCCAAAGCAGGATCCTTTTCTATGTATTTACGATACTCATCAAGAGTGGTAGCTCCGATACACTGAAGTTCTCCTCGAGCTAAAGCCGGTTTGAGCATATTGGCAGCATCAATTGCTCCCTCTGCAGCTCCAGCTCCCACCACTGTGTGTAACTCGTCTATAAACAGAATGATTTTACCCTGCGACTTTTGAACTTCTTCGAGAACAGATTTCAAGCGCTCCTCAAATTCTCCTCTGAATTTTGCCCCCGCAAGCAGTGCACCCATGTCCAGGGCGATTACTCTCTTTCCCTTCAAACTTTCGGGAACGTTACCCTGCACAATCCTCTGGGCAAGACCTTCTACAATAGCTGTTTTGCCTACACCAGGATCGCCAATTAAAACAGGATTGTTTTTAGTCCTTCGAGAGAGAATTTGAATAACCCTTTGAATTTCCTTGTCTCTTCCTATCACCGGGTCAAGCTTACCTTCTTTAGCCAGTTGAGTTAAGTCTCTACCATACTTTTCAAGAGCCATATATTTCCCTTCTGCATATGGATCATCCACTCTCCTCTGCCCCCTTATTTCCTGAAGTGCTCTGTAAATCTTCTCAACATCCAGACCGTAAGCCTTGAGAATACGATTGCTCGTTCCACTTTCTTCCCGTGCAACAGCAATTAAAAGATGCTCCACGCCTACATAAGAGTCCTTAAGTCTCTGGGCTTCTTCAATAGCGCCATCCAAAACCGATTTCGCCCGTGGCGTCAGGTAAATCTGCAACTCTGAACCATGTTGATAAACCTTGGGTAAGCGCTCCAGAGCCTCTTCAATTTCTCGCTGCAAAACCCAGGGATCAACGCCACAACGAGAAATTATCTGCGAAGCCAAGCCTTCAGGCTGTTTCAAAAGAGCAAGAAGAATATGTTCCACGTCAAGCTGGTTATGGTGTAGCTCTATGAGAAGATCTTGAGCGATAGAAATTACTTCACGTGCTTTTTCTGTAAAACGATCAAATTGCATTTTTCAAAACCTCCTTCTCCCCGTAAAACCCATCAAATCTTAAACTACTCAAGAAACCATGTTAAGTCTCGGATTTTCGTGTCTTAAAGAAGCCAGCTCTTTAAAAAGTTCTTTTTCCCTGGCGCTTAACTGGCGGGGCAAAACTACCTGCACTCTAACCAGCAAGTCTCCTCTTTCCTTTGTCTTGGGATCTACGAAACCCAGACCCTTCAAACGCAGTAGGGTGCCATTCTGGGTTTCGGGGGGGATTTTTAATTTGACCTTTTTACCATCCAGAATTGGAATTTCGACTTCCGCTCCAAGCAAAGCCTCGTAAAGCGTCACCGGCAAATCCAGAATCAAGTTTGAATCTTCCTTGCGGAAAACCGGATGAGGTCTGATCTTTATACGCAAATAAAGGTCCCTACCGCCAGCAACGCCTGGAATGCGCAGTTTTGAGCCATCATCCAAACCCGGAGGAATAGTTACATTGACTGTCTTGCTCTTCCGGGTCACTCCTTCCCCGTTACAGAATGAGCAAGTCCCAAAGCTACTACTTTTTCCCGTACCAGAACAGGCACTGCATATTTCGTCAAAAGCAATTTTTATATTTCTGGTGGTCCCCCGGTAAGCCTCTTCCAGACTAATTTCTATCTCATGAGTAGGTTCCGAAGGCGGGGTTTTCTTCTGAGAGCGTCCTTCAAAAGAGCTGTCCCGATAGGCACGGTGTACTCTAAATCCCCCTGAAGGTCTCCCTGAAGAAAAAATATCGCCAAAAAGTATCTTGAAAAAGTCGCTAAAATCTTCAAAGTTTCCCCACTCTGCCTGCGCTTCGCCTGTAGTGTAGTACTCTCTTCCAGAACCAGCGTATTTCCGATAAAAATCCTGCCAGAACCGCTCTGTATTTTGCTGTCCATAAGTATTCCAGGCTGCTCCAAGCTCATCATATCTTTTCCGTTTTTCGGGATCGCTCAGAACTTCGTACGCTTCATTAATTTCTTTGAATTTTTTTTCTGCTTCCCTGTCGCCCGGGTTCAAATCCGGATGATATTTTCTCGCTAATCTTCGGTAAGCTCTTTTTATCTCTTTTTCATCGGCATTTCTATCTACTCCCAGAATCTTGTAATAGTCTTTAAATTCCATACTTTCACCAACCATCCTCACAAAGTGTTTTACCTTCTTTGACCTTCACGAGCATTATAATATCTACCCCAACAGTTGTCAATAAAACACAATCTCCGCTGCAAAAAACCGCCGATCTTAACTCTTATAAACACTAAAAATTCCAAAATTCGAGCAAAATAAATTTCTCACAAATAAGATATCAAAAAAGAAACGGCAGATAAAGCTCGAAGTGGATCGAGAGGGTCTTGATCCTAAAAGAGTTTATTCTGGCCTCATGCGGACCAACAAGTTACAAACCGAGCTCTTGGCTTCTTTCCTTCATAGCT
Organism: uncultured Atribacterota bacterium; assembly: GCA_964570785.1. Lineage (GTDB taxonomy): Bacteria > Atribacterota > Atribacteria > Atribacterales > Thermatribacteraceae > Thermatribacter. The sequence goes on from CAZMZG010000016.1 coordinate 9,453, forward strand.
GCAAGAGAAAGCGAGAGAAAATCTTCAAGAGAAAGCCCCAGCCTTTCGCAGCTTCTTATCTGCTCCCGATTAGCCCCCCTGGCAAAACTTTTTTCCTTAAAGCGGTTCAAAAGAAAGTCCAAATCAAGAGGAGCCAGCTTTTTCTCGGGATGAATAAGTGCACAGGCCACGATGAAACCACTGGTTGGGTCTACGCAAAAAATAGCCCATTCCAGCTTACTCTGAGGAGAGAAACCCGTTGCCGGATTGTGTGCTTTAATGGCTCTCAAGACCTCCTCTTTCAATCCCAAACCAGAAAGCATTTCTGCACCAATCAATCCATGAGAGGTGGGATTATCCCTGGTCTGTTCATAATCAATATCATGTAAAAGACCCACCAGCGACCAGGAAGCGGATTCTTCTCCCAGCCTTCGGGCAAGCGAAGCCATAATGCTCTCACAAGCAAGAGCATGCTTGACAAGGTTTGAGTTTTTGAGATGCTTCTTTAAAAGTTGTACTGCTTCCTCTCTTAACAAGACTACTCACCTCGCAAATACTGAAGAGGATTCACTGCTCTATTATTAACTCTTACCTCGAAGTGAAGATGATAGCCAGTAGCATTACCAGTGCGCCCTACTCGAGCAATGGGGTCTCCGCGATTAACCCGTTCTCCGCGAGTCACCAAGTTAGCCGAGTTATGCGCATAAACTGTTTGAATACCACCAGGGTGGGAAATGATAATTACCCTTCCATAGCCACTCATCCATCCACTATAGGTCACTACACCACTCTGGGCCGCTCTAATGATCGAACCTGGAGGAGCCGCAACGTCTACTCCATAATGGAAACCTCTACCTCTTCTTCCAAAATAAGAAGTAATGCGTCCCCGGAGTGGCCATATAAAGCTCCCTCTACCTCCATAATTCGGAGTAAGATGAGAAGGAATGCGGATTTTCTGGCCGACCCTGAGTATGCTTCGCTCCGTCAGGTTATTAACGCTTGCTAAAAGCTCCATAGAAACCTTGAACCTTCGAGAAAGGGACCACAGGGTGTCACCCTTTTGGATTTCGTAAAATACATAATCCCGGGAAGAAATAGCAACCTTTTGAGAAGGGGGAATAACCAGGCTCTGACCAACCTTGAGCCTATCAGGATTAGAAAGATTATTAGCCTTAAGAAGAGAATTAATGGAAACTCCAAAGCGACGAGAAATAGACCACAGGGTGTCACCTGGGCATACTTTGTAGGTTTGCATCCCCTCTCTTTTTTCACTCTCAACGGCTGGATGCTCAACGGCCATAATCTTCTGAAATTTTCCAAGGGGAATTATCAACTCCATACCTACTTGCAGGATAGAGTTCTCATCAAGCCCATTAGCTTTCATTATGCTGTGCATATCCACTCCGTAAAAACGAGAAATCAACCAGAGTGACTCCCCTTTTTGAACCCGGTGCTTCGTGGTAGCAGCAAGACTTTCTTCTTCCTCTTGTCCGCCGTTAACATAAGCACCCTCGAGGGGAATAACGAGGGTTTGACCTTCTCTGAGGATGCTATTATCACTCAACCCATTCACTTCCATCAAGTCTTTGAGAGAGACCCTGAAAGCCCTTGATATCCCCCAAAGAGTATCTCCGGATCTAACTCTATAAGTGACTTGCGAAGAGTTGCTCTTAGAAGGAATGACCAACTCTGCTCCAACCTGCAAAACACTGTTTTCGGTTAAGCCGTTAGCACTCATAAGGTCTTTAAGTGGAATGCCTTGCTTTCTGGAAATTCCCCAGAGAGTATCACCTGGTTGGACTACATAATGTACAACAGACGACCAGGCAAAGGTGGTCAGAAAAAGCAAAACCAGATTCAAAATAGAAAGCACCAAGATATTCCGGATCTTCAGCACTTTTTAACTCCAATAATCACTTGCATTCCCGAGACCTGAAACTGCTCTTTAAAAATCCGGTCATCACTAATTCTACCAAAAACAACTTCTCTGGCCAAAACTTCTTCTTGAATCAAGGGTGCAAATTCAAGAAAAACCTGTTTTAGTGGTTCTTCCGTTTGATCGTCAACCAAAAGCACTATGCGATCAGTAATCTCAAAACCCGCTTCTTTACGCATCAACTGTACGCGATGAATTATGTCTCTGACCATTCCCTCTTTCTTTAGCTCCTCATCCAAAGCCGCATCAAGAATAACAGCGTATTTGCCAGCACTTTCCATATGCAAAGTGCCCATCGTCTCAAGGAGAACTTCAACTTCTGAAAGAGATAAAATAATCGATTCCTCTCCCAACTTTAAGGTAAGCTCTCCCTGCTCAAGCAACTTCAGAGCTTCGTCCCGCGAACACTTAGTCAGAGAGCTGGCAATCTCCTTAACTTTTACTCCAAAGCGAGGGCCTAACTCCTTAAAATTAGGTTTCAAAACGATTTTTACCTCTTCAGGCAAGCGGTCAAGCCACTCCACGCGTTTAACGTTAAGTTCTTCTTTCAATAAGCTTTCAAACTGACGTGCACGTTCTCTCTCGCTTACTTCAGGAACAACCAGCAAAGCTCTCCTCAGAGGCTGACGAAGCTTTACGTTAACTTTATTGCGGACTGCTCTGCCCAGATTAGCAAGCGTCCGCACCACTTCCATGGTGGAAACAAGCTCTTTGTCTAATAATCTTTCGTCAAATAAAGGATAGTCCTCAAGATGAACGCTTTCCCTCTTCTGCTTAATTCCTTTTGTTAAGCGTTGATAGGCAAGTTCAGCCGCAAAGGGGATGAAGGGAGCCATCAAGCGGCTCAACTCAAGCAAAACTCTGAACAAAGTCTTATAGGCACTATCTTTATCCTCATCCCAACCCTCTTTCCAGAAACGCCTCCTTGAGCGCCTGATATACCAGTTACTCAGGTCCTCAACCACAAAATATTCGATGGCCTTGGCAGCTTTAGAAATCTCAAAAGATTCCAGATAATTCCTCACTTCATTTATCAAAAAGTGGAGGCGAGCAACAAGCCAGCGATCAAAAACATTACTTCCCTCAACATCCCATTCTGGAAGATATTCAGGATCAAAACCATCGATGTTAGCATAGGTAACGAAAAAGTTAAAAACATTCCAGAAGGTACTAAAGAACTTGCTAAAAACCTCACCCAAGGCTTTTTTGCCAAAGCGCTTGGGCATCCAGGGAGGAGAAACCGAAAAAACATACCAGCGCAGAACATCCGCACCATACATGGAAATCAATTCCCAGGGGCTAATTACATTGCCAATGTGTTTGCTCATCTTCTGGCCCTTTTCATCCAAACCGAGTTCGGTAACCAAACAGTTACGATAGGCGGGAGAAGCGAATAACAGAGTGGCCAACACATGCAAACTGTAAAACCAACCTCGAGTCTGGTCTATGGCCTCACATATGAAATCAGCAGGAAAACTTTCAGCAAACTCTTCCTGATTTTCAAAGGGGTAATGATGTTGAGCTACAAACATTGCACCCGAATCAAACCAGCAGTCAATAACTTCCTTGACCCGGCGCATTTTACCGGAACAATTAGAACACTTTATGGCAATCTCGTCCACATAGGGACGATGTAGCTCAACGTTGTCAAGGCTTTTCAAAGACCGGGAACGAAGTTCAGCTATTGAACCTATAGCTTCTTTGGAATTACAATTTTCACAAACCCATATATTTAAAGGGGTACCCCAGTAACGCTCTCTGGAAAGAGCCCAATCAACCACATTTTCGAGAAAATTTCCAAACCTTCCTTCCCGAATGTGAGCTGGAAACCAGTTGATCTTACGATTGTTTTCAATAAGAAGTTCCCGAAAAGCTGTGGTCTTAATAAACCAGCTCTCCTTGGCATAGTACAAAAGCGGTGTATCACACCTCCAGCAGAAAGGGTAGCTGTGGCGATAGGTCCCTACCCGGAAAAGCTTATTTTGCTCTCTCAAATACTGAATAATCAAAGGGTCCGCTTCTTTAACCCACATACCTTTCCAGGGAGACACTTTGTCAGAATAAGTACCGTCAGGTTTAACCGGCTGTAAAACAGGAAGGTCGTGTTCTCTGGCCAAAGCCATATCATCCTCACCAAAAGCAGGAGCAATATGCACAATACCCGTTCCTTCTTCTGTAGAAACGAAATCTGCTCCAAAGACCTGGTATCCCTTCTCAGCTCTCAAAAAATTCATCAAAGGTTCGTAACACAGTCCAATCAAGTCCTTGCCTTTCAGGGAACGGACAACCCTGAACTCCTTTCTTTCTTCAGGACCGAAAATGCGTTCAAAGCTTTCTTTGTTTAAAATAAACCTTTCCTGAGAAGAAAGATGTTCTACCTCAAGATAATCAAGCTCACTTCCTACAGCAAGCGCAACATTGGCCACCAGAGTCCATGGAGTTGTGGTCCATACCAGAAAATAAACATTCGCCAGGTCAGCGACTTTGAACTTGACAAAAATGCTGGGATCCTCAGTATCCCGGTAACCCAAGGCTACTTCATGGCTGGAAAGTGAAGTTCCACAACGGGCACAGTAAGGAAGCACCTTATAACCTTGATAAAGCAATCCCTTATCCCAAAGCTTCTTCAAAATCCACCATAAGCTCTCTATATAATCGTTATCAAAAGTGACGTAAGGATTATCGAGATCTATCCAGATACCCATCCTCTCAGTGAGTTTCTCCCATTCCCGGATATACTTCAACACGCTCTCTTTGCACTTTTTGTTAAAACGGTCGATTCCGTATTCCTCAATCTGGGGTTTGCCAGAAATCCCCAGTTCTTTTTCGACCTCAAGCTCTACTGGTAAACCGTGGGTATCCCAGCCTGCCTTCCTGGGAACGTAATAACCACACATCGTCTTATAGCGGGGGATAAGGTCTTTTATGCTTCTTCCAATCACATGTCCGGCATGAGGATAACCATTGGCAGTGGGAGGACCTTCATAAAAAACAAAACGAGGGTTTTTCTCGCGCTGCTTAAGGCTTTTTTCAAAAATCGAATTCCTTTTCCAAAACTCAAGAATCTCTTCCTCAAATTTCCCCCATTCCGTTTTGAGGTCCACTTGCTCAAACAATGCTCCTTCACCTTCCTTTGTATCAGCGTTTAAAAAAAGGAATTTGTTCGTGCCCCACAACCGGATCAACCTTTAAGCGCTAATTTTTGGCATCTACCCTTATTGGTTCTACGACCATCCAAGGCAAAAACCACCTGCCATAAATCCAGCGAGAATCCCTGGAAACCTCCTGAATGTTTTTGAGAGCTTCAAAGGCGTTACCACTAATCATCACATTTTTGACTCGTCCCTTTATTTCCCCGTCCTCAACATAAAAACCCAGGTTCAGATTGCAAGAAAAGTGCCCAGAAGAAATATTGCTCTGACCCAAACCCAGAACACTATCTACAATTAATCCTCTTTCCAGTTCCTCAATGAGAGTTTCCTGGTTCCTTAACCCTCCCTTGATTTTAATACAGGAAAGTTCAGGGTAGGGGAGGGCTCTGTAAGATTGTCTGAAACCATTCCCAGAAGGTTCAACACCCTCCAGAAAAGCAGAAAAAAGATCCCAGAAGGCAGACTTGACTTCACCAGTCACAATCAGTTCCCTTTCTCGAACAGTCGTGATTCCTTCGTCGTCAAAAGGACAGGAACCCAGTGTCCAGGCTTCATAAGGCGTTTCAACAAGAGAAAGAAGAGGAGAAAAAACCAGTTTCCCCAGTTTATCTCTTAGAAAGGAGCGGTTAAAAGCGATGTTTCTACCGTTTAGAGCATAAAAAAGAGGATAAAGCAAAACCAGCAAACCTTCAGAAGTAAAAAGAACGGGATAGGCTCCACTTTTAATTTTAAATTCTCTCTGCGAAAATTCCAGTCTAAAAAGTATTTCATTGATAAAAAGATCCAGATCAATATCACGATTACCCCAAAATCTCTCCACAGAGAACCCCAGGATATCCGATTCTCTGGTCAGGTTAACCTCGGCTTCTACTCCAAAGAAAGTTCGCTCAAAAAAAAGCCTTTCCTGATGATGATTGATAAGCTCTTTTCCTTCAATTCCAGCTTTTACGCTGAGATTTAAAACAACTTCTGGATATTCCTCCCTAATGCGTTCAACAACATAATTACCTATTTCAATCATCTCGGCAAAGCCCATATCAACTACCCGCCGGTCCACAAAACTGTCCCAAGTCTTCAAAACCGGATAAGAAGGCAAAGAATAAGCTACCCTGTCACCAAACTTACTGACCGAACAGGCTTTCTCTAACATCTCATCGAAAAGAGAAGGAGAATTAAAGGCTACAAAACCCAGTTTACGGTCACCGTTAATAACCCTGAGTCCAAACCCCTCGGAATCTTCGATCTCGCACTGCCTTAAAACTCCACCTTCAAAACTAACAGTTTTTGACCTCGCTTCAGTATGGTAAAGATCCCCTTCCATCCCTCTGTTTGCGAGCTTTCCCAACCCAGAAAACATTATTCGCTCCCTCCTATGAGCGTTTCCCTCAATCTAACATGAGGACTACCAGTCGGGGTGGGTAGGCCAACCTGCAAACCCTTGCCACACCCACCCAACTCGTTCCAAACAAAATCATTAGCAATGCAATCAATTTTTCGAAGGGTCTCAAAAAGGTTACCGCTTAAGACGAAATTTTTAACCATATCGGTAATTTTGCCATCCTCAATCAAGAAACCATAAGCAGGAGAAAAAGTAAAAAGTTCCAACGAAGTGTTACCACCCAAGTATTCTACAGCATACACTCCCTTTTTTATATCCCCAAAAAGCTCTTCTTTAGACACATTCCCACTCTCAATAGCTGTGTTGGTCATTCTAACCAGAGGAGCATACATAAAACCTATTGTACGCGCATTGCCAGTTAAGCCTTCCTGCATGGAGAAAGCAGTCTCCCGGGAATGCAATCGACCTGTAAGAACACCTTCTTGGATAAGATAGGTCCTCCGGGTGGGAACTCCCTCATCATCGTAAGGTGAGAAACCTCTCAAACCTTCTATACTGCCGTCGTCAAAAACTGAAAGTAGAGGTGAAGCAATTTCTCGCCCTAAGGTCATTTCCTTTTTAAGTTGTTCATTATGATAAACAAAATCAGCTTCGCTGAGATGTCCAAACGCTTCATGGACAAAAACGCCTGCTAACGTAGGGTCCAAAACCACATCGTATACTCCGCCAGATAAGGGTCTGGCTTCAAGAAGAGAAGCTGCACGAGTGACCACTTTTTTTGCCAAGGCATCAAGTCCCTTTACCGCTTCTAATCCCGCCCTTTTGGCCACTCCATTGCGGTAAAACTCAATAGTGTCTCCTTTCCTGCAAACCGCGGTAAAGACCATGCTAATATCTGGTTTCTCCAAATGGAGTAGAGTCCCGTCTGAATTTGCCAGATAGATTTCCCGGAATTCATCTCGATAATCCACTGAAGAATTAACCAGAAAATCTGAAACTCCCAACATCAGTTCAGCATATTGCCTGGCAATCTTCACCTTTTCATCAAAAGGAACACGACGAAAGTCCTCCTCAAGCTGGGCTAAATGTTGGTCTTCAAACGCTTTGCCCCTGACGACACCTGATCGGAAAGCAGTCGGATTTTTGAGAGAGCAGTTGCGTAAAGCATCTTTGACTTTTTCCAGAATATTTTCCCACCCCGAAAAAGTCTCGAAATACCACCCGAAATCGCTCTTAAAAACCCGCACATAACCACCCATTATTTCCTCTTCCTTGAGTGCTTCTATACGGCCATTTTGAAGAGCAAGACGGGTAGAAACTATTTTCTCTAAACGTACTTCTACATACTCCTCTCTTCCAACCAGCTTTAAGGCTCTCCTTAAGGTGTCTAACATTGGTTACTCGGTCGCTCCTTCCTCAGAAGAAGAACTACTATCAGAAACAGGGATATTTTCTTCAAAAATAACTATCTCAGAAGACTTTTTAAGCTCTCGAATCAGTTCTTCAAAAGCCTCCTGCTGCTTTTTGGGTAGCAAACGTGCAGTGATTTCCTCTTTGACCTCGTCAATTTCTTTCAAGCGAGGAGATACATGTTCCTCGACCATAAAAATGTGGAAACCATAGTCAGTTTTAATTGCATCACTAAAGTTGCCAGGTGCGAGCTCGAAAACCACTTTTTCAATCTCTTCACTCAAATCTCCCCTCTTTATATAACCCATATCACCACCACTTGAGGCATCAGGAGATTCAGACTTTTCTTTTGCAACCTCCTCGAAAGGTTTACCAGATCTGAGCTCGTTTAGTACTTCCTGTGCCTGTTGTTCACTCGAGACCATAATATGTTTTGCCTTCACTTTTTCTGGCTCTGTATAAAGTTCAGGATGGGCAGTATATTCATTTTCTATCTCTTCGTCGGTAACCTTCACCGCATTCACTATTTTTCTCTGAATTAACTCTTGAATAAGGATCTGTTTTCTCAAGTTCTCAATTTTTTTTGCAACCTCGGGATCTTCCGCAAGTCCTTCCTTCTGGGCTTCCTGCACCAGAAGTATTTGACGAATCCACTGTTCCAATAAATCTTTCAGACCCCCAGGAAATTGAGCCTTATACTCTTGAGGCAGGCTATCCCATACCTCCTTAACCTCATCCAGGTAAACAGGTTCTCCGTTCACCTGTGCAATAACTACCCTTTCCTCTGAAGCTTTCTCCTGTGCGTAACCAGCGTGAATTAAGGTTACCAAACAGAGCAAAAACAAAACTCCTACCACAGACAACTTCACTAATCTGGAACCCATGTTTATGTCTCCTCTCTTTTGATTGTTTTACTTCTCTTCAGAGTCATCCTTGGAATCGTCAAGCATCTCGAAAGAAAAACTTGCAGAATCCGCCGAAAGTTCACCTCCTTTTGTTGTTAGCAAGCGCTTTAATTCATCAAACTTTGCACTCATCCCTTGAACTTCTTCCCTAACCTTTCTTACCTGAAAAGCAATCTCCTTTACTCTCTCGTTAACGATCCAAAACAGGAGAAGACCATATAAAACCAGTATGCTGAGTAAAAGGCCGAGAATCAAGTTCTATCTCACTCCGTAAACATCTTTGTTAAAAGCATTTTAGCAGAAAAGAAGAGAAACAAAAACCTTAACATTCAAAGAAAAGCGCTCCCGCTCTTCAAAAAATCGACTCCCTTAAAGTTTTCGACACCAAACCCTATGCCCACAATACAGTTACGGCAGATAGTGGTTCGGGGTGGGACATGTGTCCCCTTCCCAATAAGATTGACACCCCAATTCAGAAGATCTGGCCTAAGCACATTAGGCGTAAAGTCTTCTCCAAATCCAATTTTTGCCTCTTCTCCAACTTTGACGTTTTTGTCTAAAATGCTGAGGTTAACTTCGCTATTCTTTCCTATACAAGTATTATTGAAAATTATCGAGTCCACCACCCTCGCTCCTTCCTCCACCACCACACCAGGAAAAATCACCGAATGGATAACTTCTCCCTCTATCAGAGCTCCTTCACCAATAATACTCTCTGCAACCTTTGTTCTTTTGCAAACTTGTGCAGGGGGTGAAATGGGCCGATTAGTATATATCATCCACTCAGGATCATAAAGATTAAAGCAGGGGATAGGCTCCAAGAGCTGCATGTTTGCCTCCCAATAGGCCTTCACAGTACCCACATCCCACCAGCATCCTGTGTAGAAAAAAGTCTGTATCCTGGCTTTTCCTAAATTTTCGATTATCACATTTTCCACTAGATCAAATTTGTTTTCCTGATTGTTTTTTATCAGTTGCTCAACTAAAAATTCTGTTCGGAAAGCATAAATGCCCATGAAAGCTATGTTGGTTTTCGGCACAGCAGGTTTTTCTTCAAAATCCACTATCCAATTGTCATGGTCTACCTCAACAATTCCAAAACGGGGGGCATCTTCAGGTCTAACTTTAGTAACCACAAGCGTGATATCTGCATCTCTTTCCACGTGATAACTGAAAAGAGGATTATAGTTCATCATGTAAACGTGGTCTCCAGAAAGAACCAGCAGATGGGGTACTTTTTTGCGAAGGATAACGTTTAGGTTTTGAAAGAGGGCATCGCCGGTTCCACGATACCAACCACCAACACTTCGGCTTAAATAAGGTGCTAAAAACTCAACTCCCCCCCTCTTCCTGTCAAGATCCCAGGGCCGCCCTGCTCCAATGTGCTCAATCAAAGATTGTGGCTGATATTGAGTAAGTACTCCGATATCATAAATTCCAGAATTCACACAGTTACTCAGGGAAAAATCGATTAATCGATAACACCCCCCAAAAGGAACAGCAGCTTTAGCGCGTTCCACGGAAAGAACATCCAGACGATCTCCTTTGCCTCCCGCCAAAATCATGGCATAGCGAAAAGACAAACCAATCAACCCCTTCAAGTTTTAGCACTTACCTAAGGAATCCAATCTTCTCCTACCCTCAAGTCTCTTATAAACAGGACCAGAAGACGAATCGCATTCTCAACGTCCTGCATGTCGACAATCTCAGAAGGAGTATGCATGTAACGGTTTGGGATACTCAAAAGTCCAGTAACCACTCCGCTCCTTGTAGTTTGTATTACATTTGCGTCTGTACCTGTGGCCCGAGATTCTGCCTGAATCTGGTAAGGGATATTATTTTCTTCAGCAATCTTTTTCATTCTCATCCACAGTTTACTGTTTATATTAGGTCCCCTGGCAATGACCGGACCCTTTCCAAGACTTATGTCGCCAACTCTCTTTTTGTCGATATTTGGACAATCGGAGGCAAAAGTAACATCTATGGCTATGCCAATTTGGGGGTTAACTCCAAAAGTGCTGGTTTTAGCACCTCTCAACCCCAATTCTTCCTGAACAGTACTTACCCCGTAAACACCAAAGGCTAAACCTTGTTTTTCCCTTCCCAGTTCCCGCAAAACCTCACAAACTACGAAAATCCCTACTTTGTCATCGATGCCTTTCCCAGTGACTCGCTCACCAATCAAACAGCGCGAAGAAATATCAAAGGTTACCGGATCTCCTATTTGCACCACACTTTTTGCTTCTTCACCGTCTTTAGCTCCAATATCAATCCATTGCTCTTCAATTCGGGTAACTTTCTGTCGCTCTTTCTCTTCAAGTAAATGGATTGGCTTTTTACCAATGACGCCAGGCACCGGTCCTCTGGCAGTGTGAATAACAACAGGCATGCCCTGGGTGATCTGGGAATCAATTCCACCAACTGTGGAGAAGTAAATGTAACCCTCCTTGTCAATGTAGCTGACCATTAAGCCAACTTCATCACAGTGACCAGCAAGCATGAGCTTATGCTCACACTCAGGGTTAATAACTCCAAAAGCGTTGCCATGAACATCCTTATAAGTCAGGTCAACTGAATCCCTAATGCGTTCTAAAAAGAGATGCTGAACCCGTTCCTCAAACCCAGAAGGGCTTGGGGTATCAATGAGAGTCCTAAAAAATCTGATCCTTTCTTCCTCCACACTTGAAACCTCCTTTACTTTAAAAGACCCAAAACTCTATCTGTTAAGTTTAAGTTAATTAATAAAAAACACCGTCCTCCCAATTTAAGTTACAGGAAAACCATTAAACGTTGCAAAAGCAAAAGCGCATCCGGGCTCTCGCCATCAACTTCTATCCTAAGGCGATTCTTGCCCAATCTGAGCGATTGAGTAAGGTAAACGGATTGATAATCCAGAGGAGACAAGGTGCCTTCAGGAATGAGTCCTGAAAAAACAAGCTGGTCATTTACAAAAATCCGCAGAGAGACTCTACCCTGAGCCTTACTCCACAAACACAAACCAACGCCCTGTAGAGGCCGGGTAATTTCAAAAGTGGTTTCCACAAAATCTTCACCAGATATTGTCAAGAACGAAACCGGATTGACACTCGAACCTTCTTTTATATTGCCCCGGTATACAAGATCCTCAAAGTTCGTCTGGGGCTTGCCAGAGCTGAAATCCAGAAAATAAAAACCCGGTCCAGAATAAGAAACCGCCATTCCCGAAACCATTCCATACGCAAACCCCTCTGAAGGTAAAAATTGTAAAGCCCCAGGGAAGGCGGCTTTTAAAACCACGCTCAAATCTTCTTCCGTTACCTGAGGAGCAAACCAGCGGTTGGTTGTTTTTCCATTCGAACCAGTATAGGTAATCGCCTTTTCCCAGCTTCCCTGGTTAGCTTCCCAACGAACGCTTCGCCCAGAAACAGGTTTGCCCCGTAAATCCTGGAGTTCCGCAGTAAAGTCGAGATACTCACCTGAGGACAATCTGAAATTGCTGGGAGAAATAGTTAAAACCGTTTTCAAGCTCTCGGGAGTCACCCAAACCTGGGCTTCAGTGCTGGAGTAGTCGTATAAAGTATTTCCCTCAAAAATAGCCTTTATGGTTACAGGGGTTTCCTCATAAACAGAGGGAGCATAAAACAGATTTTCGCTCTCCCCAAAAACATTGGTGAAAGTCTGGTACTTTTTGAGCTTTCCATCGCTCGTTTCCCACTGGATTCTCCTGCCTACTAGAGGATTCCCGTTTTGGTCACGAAGCAAAACCCGAATTGAAGAACGGTTCCTCGAAGGCACTTTTTCAGGAATAGAGCTAAAACTTAAGAAGGTAGGCGTTTTCTTGCGTTCGCCCAGAACCTGGACTCTACAACGGCCCAGGTAAAAGCGGGAAGTCACCAAGTCTTTGATCTTTGAAGGCCTCCGCATTGCTTCAATCAAAATGCGATCCGGGATGGGACGCACAGAAAGTAGTACAAGAAAGCGTTCCAAGCCAACCTCTTCGCCAACCCGCCCCCGCAGCATTCTCTGGGAACCAGCAGTAACATATTCATTGTTTTTCAAAAGCTTCGCTTTACCATTGGGCAAATAGTCAAAAATACTTACATAGCCATTAACCCGAGATTCATAATAGAGCACCATTTTCTCGCCGCAATAGTAACTACTAAAATCTCCCTTATCAGGCTGAATATAAACCAAAGGGGAGACTTCCAAAAAATCGATTTGCTCAACCTCGTTTTGAGAAACTTCAAATTCAAAAGGCTGAGCAATTGCCGGCCCTGCAGTCCAGAACACCAATCCCCAAACCAAGAACAATAAAACATATTTTCTCACTTTAACCCCTCCGAATAACTTGGTTTTTTCAAGACAGTTCCACTTTTAATCAAAACACTATGAAAGTCTTCAACCGCAAGATCAGGACCAATACGGCACCCTCTCCCTATGACCGTACCTGGAGGTATATGACAGTTCTTTCCCACTACAGTTATATTCTCTCCCCCCCACGATTCATCCTCTCTACCAAGATAAACTTCATTTTCTACAATCACTTGCTTATCAACAATAACCTGATCTAAAAAGCTGTTCTCACCAATCCTGGAGTCGTTCATTACTATTGAATCAATCACCCGCGCACCTTCCGCAACATAAACCCCACTAAAGATTACTGAATGCTCAACCACTCCGTTGATAATGGAACCACTACCAATGATACTGTTTTCCACAACTGCAGTCCTCCCAAGTTTTACCGGAGGCCTGTCTTCTAAGGGAGTATAAATGGGCCAGTCTTTGTCTCGCAAGTTCAAAGGAGGCTCAGATTGAAGGAGTTCCATGTTGGCTTCCCAAAAAGCAACAAGGGTTCCCACGTCTTTCCAATAACCTTCAAAACGATAGGCGAAAACCCGGTTATAGCTGATCAATCGAGGTATAACATCCTTCCCAAAATCGTAAGAAGTGCCCTCTCTCATCGCTTCCTTTTTAACTTCTTCCTCTAACGTTTTTCTGTTAAAGATGTAAATACCCATGCTGGCCAGGTTACTTTCAGGAGAGCGGGGTTTTTCTTCAAAACTAAGAACCCTTCCCTCCTCATCGATTTTCATAATCCCAAAGCGCGAAGCTTCTTCCCAGGGAACCTCTATAGCGGAAATCGTAACTTCCGCTTTTCTTTCGAGATGAAATTTGACCATTTTGCGATAGTCCATCTTGTAAATGTGGTCACCCGAAAGGATCAGTACCAGTTCCGGGTTGACATCTCTTATGAAGCGCAAATTCTGATATATAGCATCAGCGGTACCTCGATACCAGTTGGTCCGTTCATCGCTTATGTAAGGCTGAAGAATAAAAACTCCTCCTTTTATTCTGTCTAGATCCCAGGCTTTTCCTATCTTTATATGTTCGTGAAGTGAGCGAGGATTATACTGGGTGAGCACTCCCACATAATAAATGTCTGAATTAACACAATTACTCAGACAGAAATCAATGATGCGGTACTTGCCCCCAAAAGGAACAGCTGGCTTTGCCCTTTTTTCAGAAAGCACGTCCAGTCTTTTCCCCTCACCACCTGCAAGAATCATGGCCAGCGTTTCCACTAAAGGCATTCAATCACCCCTTTAAATCTTTCGATAACTAAATGAGCCCTTCTGCCTTTTTTAATAAGTAATGGAATTGCCTTAAAAAATCGGCCTTTTGGGGCGAGGGATTGTCTTCACCAAGCCACCAGAACCAGTCACTGCCCTCTGCACGATAGATAAACTTCAAGGCTCTTTCTTTATCTTGAACACAATCTTTCCTTTTATCGAAAAGACTCCTCACTTCGGCCAGCCTTTCCCAAGCCCGGTTTTTCTCTGGATGACCGATCCAGGTAGTGAGTTTCCCATAAATCCAGGATCCAGAAACCAGCCTGCTTAAGCGAGGCAAACAGGTTTGGCGGGAAAGATATTCCTGAGGGGTAATAGTAACTAAATCTTTCTCAGAACTCAATCTTTCGTAAAGCAGAGAAAGAAAAGGAAGACCATTTTGTTCATAAAACTCCCAGGCATTTTCCCCATCTAAAATTACACTTACTACATATTCCCTGTCTTCAGGGAGGGAATCTTTTATCCTATGTAAACGACTAACAAAGTCCTCAACTGCTTGCTGATAGGGCATTTTATGATATTCAAAACCTATCAAATCTGAAAGTAACTGATCTCTAAAAAATATAGCCACTTCCTGTCCTTCTTCCCCTACAAGATAAGGAGTATAAAGCCTTTCAGGGAGTATGGGCACACCTGCTTCATCGCGTTTACACTCCTCGTTCAAAGAGAAAAACAAAACCTCCTCTCCAGTGGCTATCCAGCGAATTCCGTTTTTATAGAAAACGGGGATTATCTTTTCGCTCACTGCACCCTCCGAAGGCCACATCCCACTGGGCTTCCTCTGCCAAAAGAGGCGGCAAAAATCCACAGCCATCTCAACTTGAGAAAAAGCATCTTCCGGATAGGCAAAAGGAACCTCAGGTAAATCAATCTGAGGAGCTGTTTCCAAAGCTAAACTATTGTCGTACAAAAGCGGCAATATCGGATGGTAAAAAGGGGAAACACTGATTTCGATCTGTTTTCTACTCAGAAGCTCCAGATAAGGTAAAGCAAATTCCCGAGCGCACTTTTCGACAACTTCTAAAATTATCCCTTTATCCTCTTCTGTGTAGTTACAGCCTTTCTCATAGAGAGAAGAAAGTCGGGGATGCTCCTTGCGGAGCAAAGGATCAAACCATAAAAGCTGATAAAGAACCTGCAAGTCAAGAAGATCCTGCTTAGAAAATCCCGTTCTTTCTTCCGCCTTTCTCCTAAGCTCTGCAAAACGGGGCAAGTCCTGAACAACTTTCTCTGAAGCAACCAGAAAGAAAGTCTTCAAAATTTCTTCCTTAACCTCTCCACTTAATTTTTCAGCTTCAAGCTCCATAAGCTCCAAAACCCGATCTTTTCTACCTTCAGCATACATGTCTATCTGCTCAAGCAAAACAGGCGAAAAATTAAAAGTAGCCTTCACTTCTGGGAATTTGCTCAGCAGGCGAGGCATAAAAATATAATCTTTAACAAGGTGAGTCCTAACCCACGGAAAAACGAAACTTCCCCGATCCTCGTTCCAGTAGAACGGCTGGTGCATATGCCATATAATGTTGACAAAGAGTTGTTTTTTACTCATTATTCACCTCGCTTAAACGCACTATTTCAGCTTTTTGAATAATACCGTCCACTATTTCTATTACACCATAAGAAAAATAAGGAGCAAAAACCGTATCGGTGGGGCTTCCCGGGTTGAAATAAAGCACTTCCCCTATTACCTTTTTGAAAGGTTGGTGAGTGTGCCCAAAGATAATTATATCAGTAGGTACACTCTTGAACACCTCACTAACCCGCTTTTCTATTCCCCAAGGAGGACCCCAACCATGAACCAATCCTATCTTTTTCCCCGCCACTTCGAAAATTTCCTCTTTTTTAAGTTTTGCTTTAACATCTGCCCTGTCCATGTTGCCCTGCACAGCAAAAAGAGGAGCAAAAGAAAGCAGTTCCTCCACTACCCAGTATTCACAAATATCTCCAGCATGAACAATCAATGAAGCTTCTTTCAATGCCAAAACCAGCTGCGGAGGTAAATTTCCCGCCCTTTCTGGAATATGAGTGTCTGAAATAACCACAATCCTCACGGCTTTTCAAAAGCAGGGCTCATTTACCCTGAACCAGGTTTTCTGCTGCTTTAACCGTATTAGCCATGAGCATAGCTATGGTCATAGGCCCCACCCCTCCAGGAACAGGAGTAATGTAAGAAGCAACTTTGCTGACTTCTTCAAAATCAACATCCCCAACCAGGCTCCCATTAACTCTGTTAATGCCCACATCGACCACAACAGCACCCTCCTTCACCATATCCCCTTTAATCATTCGGGGAACACCACAAGCAGCAACCAGGACATCGGCAAACAGCGTATATTCACGTAGATTTTTTGTCCTGGTATGACATATAGAAACAGTAGCATTGGCACCTTTTGCTTTTTGAACCAACATCATAGCCAAGGGTTTCCCTACAATATTACTTCTTCCAACAATAACCACGTTCTTTCCCTCAAAATCTATTCCATACCTCAAAAGAAGTTCCTGCACACCCCAGGGAGTACAGGGCAAAAATAGAGGATCACCAATCAGAAGTCTACCCAGGTTATAAGGATGAAAGCCGTCAACATCTTTACTGGGCGAAATGCTATACAGGATTTCGCGCTCGTCAATGTGAGCGGGAAGAGGGAGCTGAACCAGTATGCCGTGAACCTTCTGATTGGTATTAAGTTCCTCAATAAGTTTTAAAAGTTCCTCTTCAGGGGTATCCTCTGGTAGATCGTATCTTAAAGAAAAGATTCCCAACTTGCGACAGGTTTTTTCCTTGTTACGAACATAGACCTGGCTTGCTGGATTATCCCCTACCAGAATTACTGCCAAACCAGGAGTTATCCCCCTTTTAACAAGTTCATCAACTCTACTTTTAACCTGTTCTTTGATTTCCTGGGCAACCTTTTTGCCATCCAGTATAACTGCACTCAATTTTAATTACCTCCTGGCCTTTATAGATTTTTCGAGAAAGGCTTCAAGCCTTCCTAAATCAGCATTAATTATTTTATCCTCTGGGAAACCAATCTCCTCAAGCATGGCTAACGCAAAACTGAAATCTCCAACTTCTTCGCAAAAATGAGCATCACTTGAGAGAACAATTTTGCCTCCCCTTTTCATCACTTCAACAGCGATAACCCGGCAATTCTCCAAACTCCCCCTCCTGCTTACCGAAAAAGAGCTATTGTTAATCTCTATTATTTTATCATTGGAGACTGCCTCCTCAACAACTCTTTCATAATCTAAAGGATAACGGGGATTGCCAGGATGCGCTATTATGTTGACCAGAGGGTTACTCAATACTTTTAAGAGAACCTCTGTGTTGTCCTTTTTGCTGCCTCCCTTAAAAACCTGAGGGTGAAAAGCTGCTATAACATAATCAACTTTTCTTAAAACTCTTTCCTCTAAATCCAGATTGCCTTCAAAATCAATAATATCTACCTCGACCCCAAAAAAAATTTTACAACCATCTACTTCCTGCGGAAAATGACCTCTTGCTTCAAAGTAAAGAGGGTTTGGACCCCCCGGCATACTGGGTCCATGATCAGCAACCCCCAGAACTTTTAAATTTTTCCTTCTGGCCACCTGGACAATTTCCATAACCGTGCTGTAAGCATGTCCACTAGCCAGAGTATGAACATGTAAATCTCCAACAATATTCAACTACCATCACTCCCTCATCGGCCACCTTGAAGATTCTGCCAGAAATTCCGGTACCAAAAAGATGGGTGTAGCTCTTCCAAGAGATTAACTCCGTTCAGAAAACCCAGATAACAGGCAAGGTCTTGCAGAAAAGAACCCAGAACTCCAGCACTGAAAAAAGGCTCTCCCTCAACAAACAAGCAAGCGTAAGGAGTGCTTTTTTCGAGAAGAAGTTCCTCCAGAGAAGTAAAAAGTGCACCTTTAATGCGGCGATAAGTCCTGCGATGGAGGGGAGAAAAAGTACTCTCCCAGAAGGGAGAACCCTTGAATTTATTCGGAAACTTTATCTGCAAATCAAATCCAGAGCCGGTATTTTCCCTTCTTATGAAGAAAACCAGACACCTGTCACCTCTATCCACCGCCTCCAGAAAAGTTTCTCCAAATTGCTGCACATCGCTAATTTGGAGAAAAAAGCTCTTTTCTCCCCAGCTAATCTTCTCAAAAAGCGGCCTAAGTCCACTCACCAAGTTAAAAGAAAAGCTGTCTTCTGCTACAAAGAAAATTCGATAGTTATTTTTAAGAAAAGAGTGCAAGACCAAAGCACAAAAAATGGTCACCTCTTTCCCTGCCTCCTGCACCCACCAAAAACCTTCCTCCAGTTCATGCACATTCATTTTCAACCCAGCACAGCAAAGAGGAATATACAAAAACTCGCTATAGTGCCAGAAAGAGCCTTGCTCCAACTTGGCAGGGAAAAAGGGGCAAAATGCCAAACGAGCTATCTCTGCAAAAATACCACGTTCTACACCAACAAAAGCCTTTTCCCACTCATTAAAGAAAAAAACAAAAGGTAACAACTTAAACTCGTCGTTTTTTCGTCCCAAAAAAACTAGTAAAACTGATTCACCATTAAGGCCTTCTCTGAGTTCAAACAGCAAATCTTCTTGAGTATCATCAAAGATTAAAAAACGCCCTGGAAGTTCCGGACCCCCCAATTCCAGAAAGTTCTTGATCCACCCAGCTACTTCTCTTCTGCTGAAGAAAAGGACGCGATCAAAACCCTCACTAATCACCTTGCAAAAATTGAATAAGGGCTCAAAATCCTCTTCTCTCTCCAGGAAAGAAGCAGGATGAATTTTCTGAAAAGCAATAATTTCTTCTTTTTTAATCTCTTTCTTCCAGGAATAAGAATCGCTACCCCAAATTGTTATGCTGCCTTTTTTAGTGCTTCTTTTGACTAATTGCTTTCCATAAACCATATTTGATGCTGTCAATTAATGCATTCCAACTTGCCTCAATAATGTTAGTCGAAACACCCACCGTACCCCATTCTTTTTCCCCGTCTGACGTTTGAATAAGGACTCTTATCTTAGCAGCCGTGCCTTCCCTTTCACTCAGCACTCTCACTTTATAGTCAGTAAGCTTCATCCTTTCAAGATGTGGGAAATATTGTTTCAGGGCCTTTCTCAAGGCATTATCGAGGGCATGCACTGGTCCATCCCCTTCAGCTACAGTATGAGCTATTTCGTCTTCAACTTCTAACTTTACAGTAGCCTCTGTAATGGTTTCCCCTTCTTCACGCTTCTCCACAATAACTCGAAAGCCTTTCAGACTGAAAAGATCAATATCTTCACCGAGCGTATTTCTCAAAAGGATTTCAAAAGAAGCATCTGCCCCTTCATACTGGTAACCATAATTCTCGGCTTCTTTTATTTTCTGAACCAGCTCGAAAAGCCTGGGATCCTGAGGATCTATTTCAATGCCCATTTCCCTGGCCCTATGGATTACATTGCTCCTTCCTGCCTGTTCAGAAACCAGGATCTTACGACGATTGCCAACATTCTCCGGAGGAACATGCTCATAAGTCCTCGGATTCCGCAACATCGCACTGGCATGAATACCCCCCTTGTGAGCAAAGGCGCTCTTGCCAACGTAAGGATCATAATCATTGGGCTTTAAATTAGCTATTTCATAAACAAAGTGAGCGACTTCCGTTAACTTTTTCAGATTCTCGTCATCCAGAGGGTGGTAACCCATTTTCAACTGCAAATTGGGCAGCACTGAGCAAAGGTTAGCATTGCCACAGCGCTCTCCCAAACCGTTAATAGTGCCCTGAACGTGCAATGCTCCCTTCCTAACCGCAACTAATGTATTGGCAACCGCCACTCCACTATCGTTGTGAGCATGAATCCCCAAGGCAACCTTTTGAGAGCCACCAAAATAATCCCACACCCTATCAATGATTTCTTCCACCTCGAAAGGAAGAGTCCCTCCGTTAGTATCACAAAGAACCAGTACCCGAGCTCCAGCTTCCCAGGCCACTCTCAAAGTCTTGAGTGCATAATCCGGATCATCTTTGAAGCCATCAAAAAAGTGTTCAGCATCATAAAAAACCTCAAGACCTTTACCAGAGAGATAACTCACTGTATCATCTATCATCCTAAGGTTTTCTTCGAAAGTAGTTTTCAACGCCTCCTGTACATGCAATGTCCAGGATTTGCCAAAAACAGCAACTACTGGGGTCTCAGCTTCAAGAAGCAATCTCACATTTCTATCCTCTTCAACTTTTACATTAGCCCTCCGGGTGCTTCCAAAAGCACTTACCTTTGCTCTCTTGAAAGAAATCTTTTTAACCTCTTTAAAAAAGGAAGCGTCTTTGGGATTAGAACCAGGCCATCCACCTTCGATGTAATGAACACCAAACTCATCAAGCT
>CAZMZG010000017.1:0-25812 GCA_964570785.1 uncultured Atribacterota bacterium
TATGTAACCAAGGTTTTTTAAAATTTAGCTTTTTCTATCCCTTGTCACCTCCTTTGTATATACAAATTATCATTTAAAATTATATTCTTAAATTCACCCCTGTCAACCCTGCCAAAACCCCTGTTATGCCACACAAAAGAAGCACCAGGATTGGATCCAGCTTTCGGAAGTAAATCAAAGAGAAAGCCAAAGCAGCTATCAAAACAGTAAACCAGTCCTTTATTCCCCGGTGAGCAATGGAATAACAAGCCATACTCATTAAAGCCAAAACCGCAGGACGCAAACCTCGCAAAAAACTCTGAACCCTTCTGTCATGTTCAAAAGCCGAAAGAAAACGGTATACCAAAAAAACCAGCAAAAAAGATGGAAAGCAAAAAGCCGTGGTCGCCACCAACGCTCCCCAGAAACCGGCCACTCTAAACCCAGCATAGGTTGCCGAGTTAATCCCGATGGGTCCCGGAGAAAGTTCTGAAAGAGTAACCAGCTCTAAAAATTCGCCATTCTGTAGCCAGTGATAATTTTCCACCACTTCCTTTTCAATGAGAGGTAGAGCAGCAGCTCCTCCTCCAAAGGCAAAAAACCCCACTCGCAAAAAAGCAAGGAAAAGTTGCAAATAAATCATCGTTTTCTCACCAAACCCAGAACTCCACCTAAAACCACCACCCACAAAGGATGCAGGTCAAAAAGGAAAACAAAGAGAAAAAACAACCCAGCAATGACCACTTCTTCAAGATTGTGCAAGGCGCTTTTTCCAAGGTCCAGAACCGCCGCTCCAATCAAAGCAGCGATGGCAGGGGTAGCTCCACAAAAAAAATCCTTAACATACTTAGTTTCTCGATAATGTAAAAAAACGGTAGCCAGAACCAGAATAACCACAAAAGAAGGAAGAGCAGAACCCAAAAGAGATGCCAGAGCCCCACTTCCTCCAGCCAGCTTCCTACCCACAAAACAGGCAGTATTTATGGCAATCGCCCCTGGAAGGCTCTGAGCAACAGAAACACTTTCGATGAATTCCTCTTCGCTCAGGAATCTGTTTTTCTCAACCAGCTCCCGCTTAATAAGTGGCAACATAGCATAGCCCCCACCCCAGGTAAAAGCACCGATCTTTAGGAAAGAAACAAAGAGCCGTCCTAAAAGCCTTTTTTTGTTCAAGCTTTCAGCTCCACGCTGTAGCGACATTGGTCAGCCCTTATAATGCTTTTTCTGTATTCAAAAGGAGTGTCTTCCTCATCGAAGGTCAACCGCCTTACCAAAAGAGCAGGAAATCCCTCTTCTACTCCAAAAAGTTCTGCTTCCCGCTGGTTCATTCTAACTACCTCGAACTCCTCTCGCGCTCGACTTACTTTTATTCCCTTCTCGGAGAACAAATCATAAATAGCTCCTCGCTCCAGAACATCAACTCTCTCAGAAAGCTCGCTAAAGGAAGACAATAAATAAATTCTTTCCAGAATAACGGGTATATCCTCTGCAAAGCGAATTCTTTCAATCAAAAACGCCTCGCCCTTAGAAAGAGAAAGGGCTTTTTCTACTGAAGAAGGGGGGCTCACCATCTCCATTCGCAAAACTTTCGATGAAAGCTTAATCCCCCGCTCTTGCAGGTCTTTTGCAAAGCTGTAAAAATGAGAAAGGTCCTGGGTGATCTTTTTCTCAGTCACAAAAGTACCCCGCCCCTGTTTACGGTAGATAAGCCCTTCCAGCTCGAGCTCCCGAAGAGCCTGAGCCACTGTGCCCCTGCTTAAGCCATATTCCTGGCACAACTCGAGCTCGGTGGGAATTTTGTCACCTTCTCTCCACTCTCCACTTTCGATCTTTTCCCGCAAAATTTGGCTCAACTGATGATAAAGCGGTACTGGACTGTTTTCATTTAAAAGCTTCTTCACTCTCTTTACCTCCCTTATGTATAAACAATTATACTAATATTCATAGAATGGTTCAAGCCTCTGTTGCGAGTTATAATGATAATATATTGAGAAGAGATTTAAAAATGCCATTAACTATAGCCCGGGAAAGCGAAGCAAAGCTGAATATTGAGCGCTCCGAATTTATAGCGAAAAGCTTTAGGGTTGCCAGTTCCCAGGAGGCCCGCAAAATTCTTAAAGGGGTCACCAGTGAATTCCCGGATGCAACCCATCGCTGCTTTGCCTGGCGAATAGGCTTAGAAAAATTAGAAGAGTTCTCTTCAGATGCCGGTGAACCATCGGGGAGTGCTGGAAGACCAATTCTGGGGGCCATAAAAAAGCACCAGCTTACCAACACCATGGTTGTGGTCGTGCGTTACTTCGGTGGCAAAAAACTGGGCATAAAAGGGCTTATCAAGGCCTATGGAGAGGCAGCGCAGCTCGTGCTTGCAAAATCGGGTATACAGGAATTCAAGCCGGAAGCAAGTTTCACCTTCAAGGTGGCACCCGCTTATTTTAATCTTTTCATCGCTCGCCTCCAGTCAGCAGTCGGCAACGAAGGAGCGATGGATATAAACAGCGACCTTTTGCAGGTCTTACTAACCATCCCTCAGGAGAAAAAGCAAGAAGTCACTGTGTTTGCAGAAAGAGCTAAAAAAAGAGGCTGGCTCCTCGCGTTCTCTACGAAAAGCGGCTGAAAGCAAGCGGAAGGGATATTACAACATCCCTTCCGCTTGCAAGCACTGCACCTATCCTGAGCCACTCAAATTTTAAACTTCTTCAAGTCCTCTTCCAGAGCCTGAGCAATTTTAGTCGTATCCTGTATGGTCCTGTTCATCTCCTGAAGTGCAGCGTTTTGCTCCTCTGCCGAAGCTGCCACCTCCTCAGCAGAGGCCGCGTTTTCTTCGGAAATTGAAGCCACGTCGTTCAGGTTTCCAAAAACTTCCTGAGACAGGACCACTATTTCCTGAGTCCTTGAATAGCTTTCTTTGGAGATGGAAGCCATCTCTTCAATGATTTTTGCAATGTGGCGCGAAGATTCGTCAACCCTGGAGAAAGATTGAGCTATGGCCTCGACCTCTCGGGTTACTACCTGATTGGTACTATAAATATCACCAAAGGCTTCCTGCACGCTGGATACCGCCTGGCTCCCCTTTTCCACCCTTTCCTGGCTTTCATTCATGGACTTCACTGCTTTTTCCGCTTCTTTTTGAACCTCAGAAATGAGTTTGGCAATACGTTGTGCAGCTTGAGCGGACTCTTCAGCCAATTTGCGCACTTCTTCAGCCACCACAGCAAAACCTCGCCCGGCATCACCAGCTCTGGCTGCTTCAATGGCTGCATTCAAAGCAAGAAGGTTGGTTTCTTCTGCTATGCCAGTTATCAAGTCTGTAATGCTTCCAATCTCCCGAGAGCTCCGGCCCAGTTCTTCGACTATCCTCCCAACTGAACCAACTGATTCCTTAATTTCTTCCATAGCCGAAACAACCTCTTCCAGGGTGCCCTGACCATTCTCGGTAGCTGAGAAAGCCTGTGAGGCGGCTTCTCTAACTTCCTGAATATTGCCTCCAGTCAATTTAACGCTTTCCAGCACTTTGTCCACTTCATCCAGCGCTTGCGAGGCTTGTTCAGACTGCTTCATGAGCTGAGCAGCCATATCCTTAACTTTCTCCACCAGTCGTTCCATATCCTGAGAGACTCCGCTTAATGACTGGCTTTGTTCTTCAGAGCCTTTGGCAACTTGGGAGATAGTTTGAGCGATTTGTTCGCCAGTATGGGAAATCTCTTCCGAGCTTTTCTTGAGGCTCTCCATAGCCTTCATGATTTCCTGTCCGGATTGAGCCACCTCTCCCATAAACTCCCGCAACGCTAAAGAAGCAGCGTTAAGTGAGCGGAAAAGGCTTCCTATCTCATCTTTACGCTTCTCCTGGATGTTCTGAGTGAGATCTCCTTTTTCAAGAACCTGCGCAAAAGCAACCCCACGGTTCAGGGGCTTTATAATGCTGCGAGTGAGCAGCACTCCCAGTAAAATAGCCAGAATTATCACAAAGCCAACTATGAAATAAAGGATGCGGTTCATTCTATCTTTGACTGTCTGAAGAGAAAGCAACGCTCCATTGAATTTGTCAAGCACTGTCTGATACAGAGCATCTATGGAGTCGCCAATCTTGGTCTGGGCTTCTTTTGAAGACACTAAGGCATTTTCAAGCCGGCTATCGAGCAAGCTGAGATAGCCATCCATCTGCACCACCTTGCGCCAGGCCTCTTTAAGGGGCTTCCAACGTTCTTTAATCACCGTATCGACTGATCCAGGAGCATAGGTCTCTGCAAAGGGACCCATAAGAAAACTGTCCAAAAGACCCAGGCTGGCTTCAACTTTTTTGCGCTTTTCTTCTTTTTTATCAGGATCCGAAAGAATTAGGAAATTTTTGGATCCCGCAGAAAGTGACTGCAACCGCTCAACGTAAGAGTCCAGACGCAGTTCCTCTAAGGCGTCAAAAGCTTTATTGTAAGCCCGATAAAACTCCAGAAACGCTGAATCCACATCACTATCTACTTCTCCTTTTATCGCCGCCTTTAGGACACTCCACTTTTCTCCCAAAACGGCTACTACCTTAGCAAGTTCTTCCTTTTTGGAATCAGAGAGCATGGGAGAATTGGTAAGGTCTTTCTGCAAAGCTTGAAGGTAAGAATCTATAGAAGCGCCAATCCTATTTTCGGGATCGCCAGTTGCAGCAAATCGGAAAGCAAGGTAGTAAAAGTTGCGCAAGGGGTCCGACAGGTTTTCAACGGCCTCACTCACTGCTTTTATAAACCTCATCATCACCTCCAGGGGTTCATCCATACTCAAAGAAGCCATGCTTCTTTCTCTCTGGATGGAAAGCCATTCCCGCCAGGCCTTTCGAACGTCCTGTGAGGCAATGCGACTCTCAACGTAAACACTCCTTGCCGCTTGGATAGAGCGGTAAAGAGGGTTATCCTGAGGAATGGCTTGCAAGGGATAGGGAAATTTCTCCTGTTTCCATATTTCGTAATAGTCCGATTTTTTAAACTCCTCAGAATCACTGCCCAGACGCAGAACCTCAAAGTAAGCCATAAAGCGATCGTCCACCCTCGCAAAGTCTTCTTCCAGCGATTCAAGGGCATCCAAATCCTTCTCCTGGAGATAAAGTGCCACCAGGGCCTGGTTTTCAGCAATCAAATCTTTAAGTCGGGAAACCACCATCAAAAGAGGGACTTCCTGCTGAACCCCTCGTAAAGAGTTTTCAACCTCCATAAAAGAATAAACTGCAAACCCTCCGCAAAAAGCAGCCAGCGAAGCCAGAATGATAAAAGAAAGCGATACCTTGGTTTTTATTTTCAACAAAGAAGCCTCCTTTCTTGCACTTTTTAGATATATATCGGCCAGACCCCCAAAAACTTTAGGTCAGGATGAAGCATTTTAACAAAAATGTTAAAAAGGGACTCCGATTTTTTTTAAATGAGTCGAGAGGCGTCTTCTTCAAATCACAGGTCCTTGGAAACAAAAGAGGCCTAAACAGTTATCCTGGTCTTTATCTTCCAGAACAGCATACCGGCCAAAAAAGCCTTCAAAACATCAAATCCCAAGAAAGGATAAAAGCCTATCTGCAAAACCCGATTAAAGCCGATCGGCTTTCCCATAAAAAAGGAAAAAGCCAGCCACAGGTAAAAAAGGCCCGGAAGATAGACGAGAAGCATTCCCAGCTCCGAAAGGAAAATTACTCCCAGCATATCTTTTCTGAAAAACTCCCTATTTTTAAAAACGGAAATGAAAAAGGCTCCCAGGATAAAACCCAGTAGAAAACCAAAGCTAGGCTTAAACAAATAGACAGGACCTCCAAAGGGAGGCGACGCAAAAACCGGCAACCCCACAAGACCCAGAAGAATATAGGTCAACATAGACCAGAAAGCTTCTCGCGGACTAAGCAGCCATCCCGCAAGAACCACGACGAAGGGCAAAAGACTGAAAGGCACTGTTCCCTGAGCATAGCGAGAAAAAAGCGAAGATATCACACAAAGAGTAACCACCAAAGCACAGCGAGTCAATCGAGCTGGCTGGAAGCGCACCATTTCACCCCCTATTTTGGTTAACCAAACCATATCATAAAGTTAACCAAAAATTAAGGGTTAACCAACTCGCCCCAGTTTACTTTCCTTTTTTTACCCCCCAGATCAATCCACAATGAACCATCCAGGTCGACATTTTCAGCCACGCCTTCCAGGGTTTCACCAGGGGTGACCACCTTTACCCTTTTTCCCAAGGTAACCAGCTTCTTTTTCAGCTCTGAGTATAGGGAAGCAAGGCCAGCTTCTTCCTCCCACTTTTCTAAACACCTGTAAAGTTTGTTCAACAAACCCTCCAGCAAAAAAAGCCGGTGATGTTTTTTGCCTGAAGCCTCCAAAAGAGAAGTTGCTGTAAGCCTTAACCCCTGTGGAAAATCTCCTTCGGATAGATTAACGTTCAGGCCAATGCCAATTACCACGTATTTGAGAATTTCTGCCTCAAAATCGCCTTCAACCAGTATCCCGGCCAACTTTTTCCCGCCAATCAGCACATCGTTGGGCCATTTGATCTCTGACCTCAAGTCTTCCTCCTCAAGGGCAAGGCTCACCGCCAAGCCACAGACCAGGGGCAGAGAAGTAAGCCCCGACCACAAAGCAAGGGTTGGCCTAATCAAAAGGGAAAAAGTTAGGCTTTTGCCGGGAAGCGAAAACCAGCTTCTTCCTCTTCTTCCTTTACCCCGGGTTTGGTTTTCGGCCACAAAAAGGCTCCACGACGGTGCGCCCTGCAGGGCTTCCTTTTTAGCCCATTCATTTGTAGAATCTACCTGGTCTCTATAAAAAAAATTCACTGGAAAAGGTAGCCTTGAGAAATAAGCCTCAAGATATTCCCTGGAGAAAACATCGGGAAGTTCCAGTAACCTGTAGCCCTTGCGAGAAGAGGCCACGGGGAAGCCTCGAGATTTCAGCTTTTCCATTTCTTTCCAGACGGCCACCCTACTTAAAGAGAGCTGGTCGGCAAGTTCTTCACCAGATACCCAATCCTGAGAGTTAAGTAATGCTTCAAGAACTTTTATTTCCAGGAAACTCCTGGGCATATCTTTTGCTCCTTTTGTTTAGTTGCCCGTTCTCACTCGAATATCCACTTGTACTCTGTACAATTCGGAAAAAAGTTATTCCTCCCACCACCATGGGAAGATAGAAAGTGAGTGCTCTCCACAGAAGAACAAACATGCCCACCCGATAAGCGCCCACAAAGCGGGCAAAAACGGAAGCCATGGAAACCTCTACCCCTCCACTGGCCCCGGGAGAGGGAACAAAGGAAAAAATATAAAAAAGAGGGGCCTGAGTACCCAGGACCTGAAGGTAATCTACTCTCACCCCCATAGCCGCCAACACAAAATAGGCAACGGAAAAAATAAGCGTATACTGTAGCATGTAGCAGCCTATATTCCACACCAAATACTGGGGTTTTTGAAAAAAGAGAATCCTAAAACCACTGCGAAAATCCTCAAAAAACTCGCGTACCCACTCTCGAACGCCTTCCTCAGAAAAGTGAATCTTCCTGAAACGGCGCTTAACAAAACCTATGCCCCACTCGGTGAGCCGGAAGAGTATCTGAGGACGATACAAAAAAGAAAAAAGGAGCACCATTACACCCGCATAGAAGACGACGAAAGAATAAAGGAGCTTAAGCAATACGCCTTGAAGAACAAAGCCGATATGAAAGGCAAAAATAAGCAAGAAAAGCAAAAGCAAAAGGCTCACCTGGTAGAGAATGCCGCAGATCACTACCAGACTGCCTGCCTCTCCCCAGCTCATACCTGCACGGGTAAGGACATACATCTGAGCCGGGCTACCACCAGTACTGAAAGGCGTTATGGTCGACATAAAATATCCAGTAAGAACCGTGCTCATTGCATCTCTCAGGCGAATGTTCTTGTTCCAGGCTCGAGCATCCAGGAAAACCCTCAAACCATCCAGTAACCAGGCAGCAAACATCAATAAAAAGCCTACCAGGTAAACTCCGAAGTCAAAACGAGCAAAGTTTATCTCGGGTGGCACCTCAAAAAAGGAACCCACAGAAAAAATAATCACAATGCTGCTTATGCTGATGAAAACGGATATCAAAACTCGTTTTCTAAGTGAACCAGGACGATACTTCTGCGGCTCATGCATAAAAGCATGCCCTCCATCTAAATGCCAAAAATGGGATAGCTGATCCGCCAGGCAAAAAGCGCCAAGATTAACAGAGCAAACCAGCTACCCAACCATAAAAGAGAAAGGGCTTCCTCAATTCTCTCTGAAACAAGCTCTTTAAGAGGCTCTCCAAGGAAAGGTCTTTCCTCGCGCCTGCCCTGGTAATAGTTCACTCCTCCCAACCTTACCCCGAGAGCACCGGCCATAGCCGCTTCAGGCCAACCCGCATTGGGACTGGGGTGCTTGCGAGCATAACGCAGAGCGGTTAGGATAGTCCTGCCAAAGGGCCTTCCTGAAAACAGAGCGGCCATTCCCAGGAAAAAAGCGCTCAGGCGAGCAGGGATAAAATTCAGCAAATCATCAAGACGTGCCGAAGCAAACCCAAAGAAGAAATAGCGAAAATCTCGGTAGCCCAGCATGGAATCAAGGGTGTTAACCACCTTGTAAAGGAGTATACCCAGCCCTCCAAAAAGAGAAGTATAAAAAAGAGGAGCCACCACTGCATCGCTAAAATTTTCAGCGAGAGACTCGACGCAGGCCCTGACCACCTCCCATTCTGCAAGATGTTCGGTGTCTCTGCCTACCAGGCTACGAAGGCTCTTTCTTGCTTCTTCTAAATCACCCTTCTGTAAAGCCAGGAAAACTTTTTTGCCACTTAACCAGAGCGAGCGGAAAGCAAGCAAAGAAAAAACCAGATATATTTCTATTATCCAGTAAATAATCGGCCAGTTTTTGCGCATCAGCCAACCCAGAAAACCATAGGCCAAGCCAATGCCACCCACCAACAAAAACACTACCACAAAACCAAGTAAAAATTCCTTGCGAAAGCTTCTGCGTCGTGGAAAAAGTAAGCGTTCAAGTTTCTCTATGGCTTCACCAACCCAAACCACCGGGTGCCAGCAACCAGAAGGGTCTCCCAAAAATGAATCCAGGGAAAAGCCTATCACCATGCGTAGAAAGGCCAGCACTTCAAACACCGCTGTTCTGAATCAATTCTACTCTTGGAAATTCTTCGTAATTAAACCCGATCTTCACCAGAACCCCGGGATCCAGCAAAACGCGAAAAGTGGAAGCAAATTCAATATCCATGGCCTTGACCAGGAAACAGCGAATCACCCCAGCATGAGTGACCAGAAGATATCGACCATTCTCCACCTTCATGAGCTTATGCCAGAAAGAATCTACTCTGGAAAGCACTTCTCGAAAACTTTCTCCTCCAGGAGGGGTAAAGTTCAAAGGATCCTTTTTCCACTCCAGAACTTCTGCAGGATGCTCCTTTTCAAGCTCTTCCCAGGACTTACCCTCCCAGGAACCAAAAGAACGTTCCTTTATTTCAGGAGCAATTTCCACATCGGCATCCGGAACCAGAATCCGGGCCGTTTGAAGAGTTCTCAACAGGGGACTGCAAAACACTCTTTCAAAAGAAACCCCCTTTAACAAGCTTTGCTGCAACTTCTTGATCCTTCTTTCACCCTTAGGAGAGAGTGGCACATCACTCCATCCTGCAAAAAAGCCCTTTTCCGTAGCTTCAGTATCTCCATGGCGCAGAAGATAGATTTCCTTCATGGCCTGATTATTCTTACTCCTCCCCTAACTGCTCCAGTCACCCAGCAGTGTACTTTCTCTTTTCGAAGACATTCCTTTACCCTGCGCAGCATTTCCGCATCAGGGTAAATCCGGCGATCGAAGAGAACTCCTGTGGCCTTGCCGGTATGAGCCCTATTCACGCCCAGCGCCCCGATGCACCTCATCTCTTCTCGTAAAAGATCAAAGAGTCTTTCCCGACGCACTTCCTGTAAAATGGAACCACTGAGCGTAGCGGCCCTGCCGATTAAAGAAAGGTCTCCCTCTTCAAGGCCCTTCTGGATCATATCCAGGGCTCTTCTTACCTCTTTAGCAAAATAAAGCCAATTTCTGCGCAGCTTGGTCCTGTCCACCTCCAAAGTTTCTACCTTGCCAGGAAGCTCGCAGACCACAACTCCCAGATATACCGGTACCGGAAAGCGTATGGCCACCCTCCCGGAAATATGATCAAAAACACAAAAATCGGAAAAAAGGGTACTGTCGGTGGGCTCCACCCTCAAAGCGATCCGAGCTATTTCTTCTTCTGAAGCTTTTCTTCCCAAGAGCCGAGAAAGAGCACCCAGAAGGGCAGCTATGTCCGCGGTGCTGGAAGCAAAACCCTTTCCCTCGGGTAATGCCTTCCGTCTCCTGAAGGAAATTTTCCCTTTAAGGTTTTTGAATCCCCACTCATTCAATGCTACTTCCAGGGCTCTGGCGCTTTTCCACAGCTTCTGAACACCTTTCTTGTTCTCTTCTCCCTCCCAGAGGCCAAAAGGTTCTTTTTTAAAGAAAACTTCCATCTCGCTGTAACGTCCAATGGTCAAAGAAACAAGAACCTCTGCATCCTCAAGGTAGCCCTGAAATAGCTCTCCCATGCTCCCCGGACTTAAAGCTCTTACCATACTAAATCCTCCCGGCTAAAAGAAAAAGCAGCTCTCCCAACTCTATTGCCGCTCCCATCACATCTCCATTTAAAAAGCCCAGCGCCCGGGCAACCTTTTTCATGAATGAGTAAATAATAACAAAGCACAGGCAAATTTTCAAAAAAAGAAAGACCCTGCCAAAAAGAACAAACAGGACAGCGATCAAAATCAGCCACACCCAAAAAGCAGTGGTTCCCTCTGGCTTATTTAAAAAAATACTCCCCAGGCCCGACCTCCGAAGAAGATAACGACCAAAACAAATAATTCCCAGCAAAAAAAACCTGGCTACTAAAGGAGCCAGTAAAATCATCTCCCAATTCCGCATTTCTAAAAAAAGAAAGAACTTGAAGGCCAGAACCAGAAAAAGAGCTATCGCCCCAAAGGTACCCAGAGAAGGGTCTTTAAGAATACGTTCTCTTGCCTCTTTGTTAAAAACTGGAGCCCCCAATGCATCTACTACGTCAGCCAGGCCGTCAAGGTGCAGGCCTCCAGTAAACACAACCCAGGTGGTTAAAGCCAAAAGCGCAGGAAGAAAAGAGGCTCCAAAGACAAAACGAGTTACCCAAAATACTCCGTAAACTCCACCACCTATCAACAGGCCTACCAGCGGGAAAAAAATGCTCGACGCTGCTATCTCTTCTGGTCCATCATCTTCTCTGGTCAATGGCAAAATGGTTAAAAAACCAGTTGCAACCCTCGAAAGCCGCAACCAGCGCACAAAATCTACTTTAGCCTCCACGGCACTCCTGCAACCACTAAAAAGACCTGGTCAACTTTCCGAGCGAGCCACTGGTTGACCCTGCCCTGAAGGTCTCTGAATTGCCTGCCTAAAGAGCTTTCAGGAACTACCCCACAACCTACTTCATTGCTGACCAAAGCCAAAAAAAAGCCCCCCCGAAACTGCTTTTTGAAGAGTTTCTCCAGCTCTCCGGTAACTTCCGTAAAAACTTTTTCCGGCTCCTTCTCCCGGAGAAACAAGTTGCTCACCAGGAAGGTCACGCAATCCAGTAATACCCCGCAACCAGAAAAATTTCTATCAACGATCTCCCGAAAACCAAAGGGTACCTCAAGAGTTTCCCAACCCTCCGAACGCCTTTTGCGATGCAGGGTCACTCGTTCTGCCATTTCCTGGTCAGTGATCACGCCAGTTGCCAGATAAATCCGCTTGGGACTCGCCTCTTCCACCTTTTGTTGAGCCAGAGAGCTTTTGCCACTCCTTGCTCCCCCAATAAAAAGAACTTTTTTGCTAAAAGCTTCCAAGCTCATCCATAAATTCCCCCAATATTTCCAGAAAGCGCCCGTTTTCAGAATGAGTGCGTACCGAAATTCGGTAGAAGCTCCTATCCAGTCCCCAGAAATCGGACAGATTCCTGATCAATATCCCTCTTCGATAAAAGAAAGAATAGAGGTCGCTTTCTGAATTCAAAATTCGAAACATGTAGAAATTTACCCGGGAGGGATAAAGTAACGCGAAGTCAGAAAAAGTTTCCCAGCTTTTTTCAAGATATTCCTTTTCTTTCTTGAGGTTTTTAAGAGTAGTTTCCTTGAATGCCGAAAGATCGCTCTCAGAAAGTATCTTGAGGACCGAGGCCAGGACAGCATTAATCGACCAGGGCTCGATATGCTCCTCAAGGGAGTCAACGTTGGAAGGGTGAGTTAATAAAAACCCTCCCCTTAACCCGGGGATAGAAAAGTACTTGGTTAGTGAACGCACTATAAAAAGGCGCTGATATTCCTCAATTTTCTTAGAAAAAGAAGTCTCCTCGCCCATGAATTCCTGAAAAACTTCGTCTACTACCAAAAATACCTCTTTTTCAAGAGTATATTTCCATATAGCTTTCAAAAAACCCTCGGGATAGGGATTTCCAAGCGGACTCGGAGGATTACCCATAACAATGATATCCGGACGGGTGTCAAATAGGGACTTCAAGTTTCTTTCCACTTCTCCATCTCCAAGATAAAAAAAGCGCCCTATTTCCTTACCTCCCATACGAAAAGCAAAGGCGTATTCGGTAAAACAAGGCTCAATGATAGTTACTTTCCTTCCTTCCAGCAGCCTGCCCAAAAGATAGATACCTTGGGTAGCTCCATTACAGGGAAGGATGGCTCTCTCGGGAAAGCCATATATCCGGGCAATCCATCTCTGGAATAGCGAAATATCCAGAGGAGGATAGGTGCTCACCCACTGCCACATGCTAAGCCAGTTTTTACGAAGAACCGAAGGCGGACCCCAGGGATTAATACTGGAGCTAAAATCCAGAAGGAGAGAACCCCGCTTCTCTTCTTCCTCGAATAACCGACCACCATGAATCCTGTTCATTCCTTTTCCACCAGTGCCAGCGAAGAAATGGAATCCCCTCGATCCAGCTTGATAAGGCGCACACCCTGGGTAATTCTGCCCTGAACAGGTATTTCCAAACTGTTTATGCGAATAAGCATTCCCTTCTGAGTGGAAACCAGAATATCGCCTTCTTCACAAATCGGTAAAATATCTACTACCTTGCCTGTGCGCTGGCCAATCCTCATAATCCTAAGTCCCTTACCCCCTCGATGATGGCAAGGGAAATCAGATAGGTCCAGCTTTTTACCATTACCTTTTTCAGAAACTACCAACACAAAGCGAGCTCCAGATAGAGAGCAGGCACTCACTACTTCGTCACCACTGCGCAAGCTTATTCCCCGTACTCCCGAAGCACTGCGTCCCATAGAGCGTACCTCTTCCTCTGCAAAGCGAATAGCATAACCACCTGCACTAACCACAAAAATTTCCTCATTGCCGGAGGTCAGGAAAATGCGAGAAAGCTCTTCGTCTTCGCCAAGCTTAATTACCCGTATACCCCTGCGGGTAATAGAAACCAGCTCCAGAAGATCCAGCCGTTTAACCTTCCCCCGATTGGTAACCATAAAAAGGTAACGGGCTGCTCCAAAGTCCTTGAGAGTCAGAAAAGAGAACACTCGTTCTCCCTCTTCAAGGGGAAGCAAGTTAACCAGATGAGTTCCCTTAGCCTGGCGACTCGCCTCGGGGAGTTGATAAGCCAAAAGCTGAAAAGACCTACCCTTGCTGGTAAAGAAAAGCACCCGGTGCAGGGTAGTGGAAACGGCAACTCGGTTTACAGCATCTTCTTCTTTGATATTCATCGCCGATACACCCTTGCCACCCCTTCCCTGGCGACGATAAGCCTCAAGGGTAACTCTTTTAACATAACCATCCCGGGTCAGGGTGATCACTATATCTTCTTCAGGAACCAGGTCTATTTCCTCGATGGTTTCTTCTTCTTCGACGATTCGGGTCCTTCTCGGATCTCCAAATTTTTCCTTGATCTCTCGCAGCTCCTTTTTAATAACTTCAAAAAGGGTTTTCTGATCAAAAAGAATTTTTTGAAGTTCCTGAATTTTCTGAAGAAGGCCTTCGTACTCTTTCTGAAGCTTTTCCCTTTCCAGGGCCACCAACCTCTGAAGACGCATCTCGAGAATTGCCTGAGCTTGCCTTTCAGTGAAATCGAAGCGCGTCATCAACCTTTCTCTTGCTTCCTCCACCTTACTGGAACTACGGATGGTCTCAATTACCATATCTATCACGTCCAGGGCTTTCAAAAAACCTTCCAAAAGATGAACCCTTTCTTCGGCCCGACGCAATTCAAAAGTGCTCCTGCGCAGAACAACTTCTTTGCGGTGCTCTATGAAGTGGCGCAGAGCGTCCACCATACCCATTACTTCAGGCCTGCCATTCACCAGAGCAAGGAGAATAACCCCAAAGCTAACCTGCAGGGCAGTATGTTTATAAAGGTAATTGAGGATAAACTGAGGGTTGGTCCCCTTTTTAAGTTCCAAAACCACACGTATTCCTTCTCGATCCGATTCATCCCGGATCTCACTTACATCGTTTAGCTTTTTCTCCTGGATAAGCCGGGCTATATGTTCAACCAAACTTGCCTTGTTAACCTGATAGGGAAGCTCTTTAATAACAATCGCCTTTCTACCTTTGCCAATTTCCTCGACTTCGGCTTCTCCTCTTATAACCAGCCTACCCCGACCAGTATGAAAGTAATCTTTAATGCCTTTTCTTCCAATTATCTTCCCATAAGTGGGAAAATCAGGACCTGGTATGACCTTTAAAAGTTCTTTCCAGCTGCTTTCAGGCCGGTCGATGAGCAATAGGGCACCGTCAATCAGCTCAGAAAGGTTATGAGGTGGTATATTAGTGGCCATTCCCACGGCAATTCCTGAAGCACCATTGGCCAGAAGTTGGGGGAAGGAAGCCGGAAGAACAACTGGTTCCTGTGCTGACTCATCAAAGTTAGGCATAAAGTCTACTGTTTCCTTCTCAATATCCCGCAACATCTCCTCAGCAATAGGAGCCATCCTAACTTCGGTATAACGCATGGCTGCTGGGGGGTCTCCGTCTATGGAGCCAAAGTTGCCATGACCGTCAACCAGGGGATATCGGAAGGTAAAATCCTGAGCCATGCGTACCAGCGCATCGTAAACTGCCATATCCCCATGAGGATGATATTTTCCAAGCACATCGCCTACCACTCGAGCGCTCTTGCGGTACGCCTGAGTGGAGCGAAGGCCCATCTCATACATGGAATAAAGTATGCGTCTCTGGACAGGTTTCAATCCGTCCCGAACATCTGGGAGAGCCCTTCCCACAATTACACTCATTGCGTAACTCAAATAGGCTTCCCGCATTTCGTCTTTTATGTCGACCGTTACAATACGTTCTCCTCGATCGTTAGTTGTTTCAGACATCTCAAGCCTCCCAAGAACAAGCTAAATGTCGAGATTAACTACTTCCCGGGCATGTTCACGAATAAATTCGCGCCGTGGATCGACTGCATCTCCCATTAAAATGCTGAAGATTTCCTCAGCTTCCAGAGCGTCTTCAAGAGTAACTTTCTTAAGAGTTCTGGTTTCAGGGTTCATTGCGGTCATCCACAACTGCTCGGGATTCATTTCTCCAAGACCTTTGTAACGCTGAATGGAATATTTCTTTCCTTTTAAATTTTTCAACAAAGATTCCAGCTCCTGATCACTATAAGCATAATAGTCATTTTTTCCCTCCCGCACCCTGTAAAGTGGAGGTAAAGCAATATATACGTAACCTTCTTCTATAAGCGGCCTCATGTAACGGTAGAAAAAGGTTAAAAGCAAAGTGCGGATGTGAGCTCCATCAACGTCTGCATCGGTCATGATAATTATTTTGTGGTATCTCAGTTTTCTCTCTGAGAAATCGGTCCCCAAACCACAACCCAGTGCTGCCACTATGTTTCGAATTTCTTCGCTTGACAGTATTCGACTCATGCTGGCTTTTTCCACATTGAGGATTTTACCTCGCAGGGGCATTATAGCCTGGAATTGGCGATCTCTGCCCTGTTTAGCTGAACCACCCGCGGAGTCTCCCTCCACAATAAATATCTCTGACCTCAACGGATCTTTCTCAGCACAATCGGCCAGCTTTCCGGGTAAAGTGGTAGATTCAATGCTGTTTTTCTTGCGGGCTATCTCCCGGGCCTTACGAGCTGCCTGGCGAGCCTTAACAGATTGCAGAACCTTGTTCACGATAGAGCGCGCAACACCTGGGTTCTCCTCAAAAAAGGCAGACAAAAACCTAAAGGTTAGCTCTTCCACCAGGCCTTTCAACTTGGAGTTGCCCAACTTGGTTTTAGTTTGGCCTTCAAATTGAGGCTCTGGAAGAAGGACGTTCACTACAGCGCACAAGCCTTCTCTAACATCACTACCGTTGGGATACTCATCTTTGGTTTTAACCAGCTCATACCTGCTGATATAATCATTGATTGCTCGAGTCAGGGCTGTTTTAAAGCCCATGACGTGAGTGCCACCCTCTGCTGTACGAATATTGTTGGCAAAAGAAAGCACGTTTTCGAGATAACCGTCATTATATTGCAGAGCCACCTCCACTTTGATATCGTCTCTACCTTCCGAAAAATAAATGGGCTCCGGGTGAATGGTATTTTTGCCCCGGTTTAGGTGTTCCACTAAGGACTTAATACCACCTTCAAAGTGGTATTTGCGCTCCTTACCGCTACGTTCATCAACCAGTTGTATCCTTAATCCTTCGTTTAAAAAAGCAAGTTCTTTAAGACGTTGAGCAATGATATCAAAGTGAAAATTAGTATCCTGAAAAATTTCAGGGTCTGGTTTAAAGCGGATCCTGGTACCTGTGTGGTCTGCGACACCAACTGGTTTGAGATCTTCAATGGGTACTCCTCTTCGATACCTCTGTTTCCATACCTTTCCTGCCTGTGCAATTTCAACTTCCAACCACTTGGACAGAGCATTAACCACAGAGATACCAACTCCGTGTAAACCGCCAGAAACCCTGTATACACCCTTATCAAACTTCCCACCAGCGTGAAGCTTGGTGAGCACCACTTCAACAGCCGGTTTTCCTGCTTCAGGATGTATACCGATAGGAATACCCCTTCCATTATCACAAACTGTGACGCTGTTATCTGGGTGTAAAAAGACCTTTATTTCATCACAGTAACCGGCGAGCGCCTCATCAATACTGTTGTCCACCACTTCAAAAACGAGGTGGTGTAAACCCTCCAGGCCAACATTGCCAATATACATGCTTGGACGCTTTCTTACCGCGTCGAGGCCTTCCAGAACCTTTATTTTTTCCGCACTATATAAGGAATTGCTCTCGTTCATTTTCATGGAACCAGCTTCACCTCATTAACCACAGAGTATTTTCAGTCTATCAACGATGATTCCTTCTTTTTTAAATCTTTCCTTAATATCGCTTTCCCGACCTCTCACTTCAAATACCCGGGTCGGTTCTTTAACTCTTATATAAAGAGTACCTTCTGTAAAACGCAA
Organism: uncultured Atribacterota bacterium; assembly: GCA_964570785.1. Lineage (GTDB taxonomy): Bacteria > Atribacterota > Atribacteria > Atribacterales > Thermatribacteraceae > Thermatribacter. The sequence goes on from CAZMZG010000017.1 coordinate 17,453, forward strand.
GGCTTCACAAAAAGACGCCATATCTGGGAAAAAATCATGAAACCTACTAACCACCCGGTAGACAGCTATTTTATTAGACAATCCCTGCTTTTCAAGCACCTCTCTTAAGATTCTACCGATTAAAACAGGTTCTTTATTAAAAAAACGAGCCGTGCCTTCCTCCTTAAACATTTTTCACTACTCTACCTTTCTCCAGATAGAAACTTCTAATCTCTCCCCGGGGTAAGAAACTTTTCCAGTCCCGTTCAGTAGTCGTAATAAATACCTGCTCCTCTCGAAAAACGTCTTTAAGTAAAAACTGTCTTCTTTCTTCATCAAGGTCAGAAAACACGTCATCCAGCAATACGATAACTCCGTAACCCTTGGTAGATTTTATCACACTCGCCTCAGCAAGACGTAGAGCCAAGGCAAGAGTTTTAAGTTCCCCCCAAGAAGCAAAATCTCTCAGACTCTTACCTTCTCTGATAAATTCCAGGTCATCGCGGTGAGGACCACAGGAAGTAAAACCTCTTTCCACATCGAGAGAAAAACAGCTGTCAAGACCTTTAAACAAAGAATCCTTAATTTCTATTTCCTTGCCTATTGTATATCCCGAAGTGCGATATTTTAAAAAAACTTTACTGGTGTTACTTTCTATCCTCTTACAGTATTCCTCAAAAAAGGTTGATAATAAAGTCAGGTACTTTAAGCGAGCTTTAACTATTCTGGAACCCACCTCTGCTATCTTTTCGGTGTACACATCGAGCAACTCTCGACCGGTGGGTTGCTTAAGAAGGTAATTTCTCCGCTGAAGAATATCTTCATAAGTCTTCAAAAGAAGTTTGTAGGTCGGAGAAATAAAAGCGATAGCCTCATCCAGAAACTGGCGCCTTCTAAAAGGATTACCAGAAACTATTTCCAGATCATCAGGAAAATAACCTATTACATAATCTCTTCTTTTCTCTTTCCGGTTATCCAACCTCCAGTCTCTTCCTTCTAAACTTATTCTAACTTCTTTTCTAAAAAATAACTCCCCATCTCTAATAGTTGTACCAAGATAAGCCTGATTCTTTCCCCAGCGGATTAGATCCTCGTTGCGGTTTCTGCGGGGTGAAAAACCCCGTCCTAAAAAAAATATAGCTTCTAAAAGGTTGCTCTTGCCCTGGGCGTTACCTCCCCAAAAAACATTAAAACGACTTCCAAAAGCAAGCTCTGTATCTTCTATATTTCTCCAGTTTAAAAGAGTGAGTTTTTCAAAATACATCATTCACTATTCTTCTAAACGGGTGGTCACTGGCATGAGCACGTATTGAAAATCCTTTTTCTCACCAAAAATCATAGTGGGAGATAACTCGCCACTTATGCCTATGGATATCTCCTCCCAGGATATTACTCTTAAAGCATCGATGAGATATCTCACATTGAAAGCAATTTTCGTACCCTGGCCACTTATTTCAGCCGGAACTTCTTCCTTAGCCACTCCCCATTCCTGAGAAACACAGGATAGAATAAGAGTGTTATTGCCCAGCTCGAAATCCACCACACCTATTTCACCCGAAACAACCACAGAAACTCTTTCCAAAGCTTCAAAGAGCAGCTCCCTGTTTACTAAGATAGTGGCTATAAAATCATCTGGAATCACCTGTCTGTACTCGGGAAACTCACCTTCAATGAGCCTCGAAAAAAGAGTTAAGTCTCCGCTTTCAAATAAAATTTCTCCTTCACCAAGCGCTATTTTTATTTCCTCTTCTGCCAAACGGACGACTTCCATGGCTACTTTCTGAGGTACAATAACCCGCGCTTCTTTACCCGACTCAAGGGTCTTAACTTTGCTTATACTTAAACGGTGACCATCAGTAGCCGCTAATTCAAGGTAACCTTCAAAAAAACCAAATTGCAAACCGGTGAGGGGGGGTCGTGTTTCATCCTTGGAAACCGCGAAACTGGTTTGCATTACTGCCTCTTTGAGTTGATCTGTGGATATCAGGTAGTATTCATTCTCTGGAAAAGGAGGGAATAATGGAAAATCCTGAGCTGGAAAACCACTTAACTTATAAAAGCTTTTTCCAGAAGACAGTTCGATAACGTTATCTGAAACCTGAATGGTTAAATTTTCCTTTGCGAGCCTGGAAAGGTTATAAAGAACTTTACCAGGAGCTACTACACTTCCTTCTTCCAGAACAGAAGCTCTGGACACAAAAGAAAGGCCCATTTCAAGATCTGAAGTAAGAAGCTTAATCCGGTCCGAGCCGATTGTTTCCACAAGAATTCCTGAAAGAACAGGTAAAGGCGGTTTTGAGGATATTCCTTTATAAACTTTGGTTACTGCTTTCTTCAGTTCTTCTCGGGAAATTTCAATTTTCATGTTATCCAATCACTCCCCTTAGCTTTTACTACTATTTTTAAACATAAAGTAGTAGTAATAAGTAATTGAAATTTTCTGGAAAAATACCTAAATTGGTTTTTATACTTTAAGTACAAACTTTTGATAAGTTTTTGATAAACTGTAAAATAGCTGTAAGTAAACTGTGTTTTATTCTGCTAAAGACTTGATTTTCTCTATTAATCCACTGATTTCCTGAGCAAGTTGTGGATTTCTTTCCATGTCATTTTTAATCTTTTCAAAAGCGTGTAGGACGGTTGTGTGATCTCTTCCTCCAAACTCACTACCTATCGAGGGTAGGGAAAGATCAGTTAACTCTCTTGCCAGGTACATAGCTATCTGGCGAGGGTAAGCCAGTTCTTTAGTTCTTTTTTTCATTTTCATAGTCGAAGGTTTTATATTAAAGTGTTCGGCTACCACTTTCTGGATCGTTGCCACACTTATTTTTTTGGGGTGTCTACGAGGAATAATATCTTTTAGAATCTCCTGAGCTATATCAACAGTGGGACTTATCTGGTTAAGAGTGCAGAAAGCTTTTATCCTGACTAAAGCCCCTTCCAGTTCTCGAATATTGGAAGGAATCTTATCTGCTATGAAGTAGACTACTTCGTCAGGAACTTCAATCATTTCCAGCTCCGCTTTCTTACGTAAAATGGCAATGCGAGTTTCGAGATCAGGAGGTTGGATGTCAGCGATTAATCCCCACTCAAATCGGGAACGAAGACGATCCTCTAAGGTGGGTATCTCTTTTGGGGGCCTGTCACTGGTGAGAACAATTTGTTTGAAGGCTTCATAAAGAGCATTAAAAGTGTGGAAAAATTCTTCCTGAGTCCTTTCTTTACCAGCCAAAAACTGAATGTCGTCTATTAAAAGTACATCAACACTGCGATATTTCTGCCTGAAGTCTTCAGTTTTATCATCTCTTATAGCGTTAATTAGCTCGTTGGTAAATTTTTCTGAAGAAGCATACACAACTTTAAGTTCGGGGTTATTACGAATAATATGATGACCTATGGCATGCATGAGGTGAGTTTTGCCTAAACCCACTCCTCCGTAAATGAAGAGTGGATTGTAAGAGCGAGCAGGACCTTCAGCTACCGCAAAGGCCGCAGCGTGGGCAAACTTATTGCCGTTTCCTACCACAAAACTTTCAAAAGTGTAACGGGGATTTAAGTTGGGTTTTTCAAAATCCTGGATACTTCCTATTCCTGTGGTAATTCTTTTGTTATTTGTTTCCGGAAAAAACTTTTCATCCACTACCACTTCGATATCCGATAGCAGTTCGGTGTTTCCTGTTTGGTCGATTACCTCGTATAGGGCTTGAAGTATGGTTTCCAGATATTTTTTCTCCAACTTTTCTTTAGAAAGTTCAGTTGGTACGGCAACGGTTAACTTTTTGTCTACAAGGGCAACTGGCACGATTGGCTCTATCCAGGCCTTAAACTCAGGAATGCTGAGCTGTTTTTCAACAGCTTTTAAGATATTTTTCCACAACTTATTAAGACTTTCGTGAGTCATTTTTAATAATTCCCCCACTTTTCAGAAGTAATTCACAAAATTATCCACAAAATCCGCCCAACGGCCTTCATTACAAGGTTCTGTTTAATTCTTTGCTACGGAAAGCGGTATAGATAAAAAACTCGACTTCCCTCATTTAACCATAAAATAGGCTTTCTTGCAAGTTATCCACAAATTATCAACAACTGTGGATAAGATGATTAGGAGCTCTAAAGAACTGTTGGACGGATGTTTCAACCATACAAATAATTGTAGAGCGACTTGATACTATGTATTTTGTCTTCCACAGAAAAGACTCTACTTTCCCCGGGTCTTAGGAAAAGAAAATTGTCCTCCAAGAGTTCGTCGTTTTCAGTGACTATCTCCACCCCCAGAGCTACTCCTCTGGAGGTAACTTGCAAGATACCATTTTGATGCGAGAAGCTTATTTCTGGGTCCTCCAGTACCATATCCCGATATCGAGAGAAAACTTTGTAATTCGAGTAAACATTTCCTTCTGTGCTTACCCCAAGAAAGGCAATCCATTTTCGAGGTTCCTGTACTTCGAATTCATCTACACAAACGACTCCATCCTTGGGTAAGGTGGTATGGTACTCTCTGTGCATTACCTCATTTCCAGAAGTTGTAAACACGAAAACCTCCACAGTTGCAGGTAAGGCACTTCTATGGTCGTTGACCACGATGATTCTGGCCTTACGGGAAATTTTGTCGTATTTAATGAGTGGCAAGATTTCGGAAAAAAAGCGTTTTGTATAGTAGTAGAGGGCCTTGGGTTTTCCAAAGTAGTCTATTGCTGACCAGCTTATTACTGGCCAGCTGTCATCGAGCTGCCAGAAGAGGGCTCCCGAAGTTAAGTATTTCCTTGAACGCCAGTGTTCTACACCAAACTTTATAGCCTCAGCCTGATTTATTTGAGATAAATAAAGTAGGGAGTTAAAGTCTTTGATAAGACCAAATTGAGAGGCTATAAAGCGCACTATCCTTTCCATGCCTTCTACCTGTTTCTGATGCGCCATCATAACTGGATGGAAAATATCTTGCTCCTTCTTGGTAGCAAAAAAGTCTACGGTTTTTCGGTGTGGAAAAGCCTGGAAGCCAAACTCGCTTATAAAGCGTCCGTCATTTTGTTCATAATGTTCATAGTTCAGCCACTTGCTCCAGACTTCCCATGCGTGGTGATCTCCACTTTTGGTGCTGTTAGCCCGCTCTCCTCCATAAGGACTTCCTGGCCAGTAGGGTCGAGTGGGGTCCTCTTTAGAGCAAGTAGCTGGGAAGTCAAAAAGGTATAATCTGTTGCCCAGATTTATTCCGTCCACTTTGTGATTCATGGTTCCCCATTCTTCAAATCCCCAGTTATTTTCGTTGTTACCACACCAGAGAACGATTGCAGGATGCCAGCGCAGACGGCGCACCACGCTTCTTATTTCCTGGTTGCAGAGTTCTCTAAACCAGGGAAGATGGTCCGGATATTCAAGACAGGCAAACATAAAGTCCTGCCAGACCATGATGCCCAGCTCATCGCAAGTTGAATAAAAAGCCTCGTGTTCGTAAATTCCTCCTCCCCAGACTCGAAGCATATTTATGTTGGCCTGGTAGGCCATTTTGAGAAGCTTACGATAATCCTCTTCGCTGAGAGAGGTGAGGATGTGTTCGGCAGGAATCCAGTTGGCTCCTTTAGCAAAAACCTGTTCCCCATTTATTTCGAAGATGAAGCTTTCACCCTGGGAGTCTTTTTGTCTTATGAGCTTTACCGTGCGAAGGCCTATTTTCTTTTCTTCCCGATAAACTTCTTGCTCTCCTTCTTTCAGGATAAAAGCAAAGCGATAGAGGTAAGGTTCGCCCAGTCCTCGGGGATACCAGAATCTTACTTCTTTCTCAACCATAGTTCCTGAAAACCTTATTTCTCGCTCTTTTATGAAAGGTTTGAATTGTCCTCTTTTTTCACCGTTAATTAAAACTTCGATACTGAATACATCCAGAGAGCTTTGAGGGTTGCCCTTTAGGAATCCTTCAACTGCAACAAGAGCCCCATTTTCACCGTGGTTTAGGAGGTAGGCAGTGCAGTCGGAGAGGCGAAACTGGAGGCATTTTTCAATGTATACCGGCTTCCAGATGCCTGAAGTGGGGAGCCTAATTCCCCAATCCCAACCATAAGAATACTGAGCCTTGCGAATGTAACCGCGTATGCTCTCTTCCGGACCCCCCAGCCTTCCATAGTTTTGCTCTAAGGCTTTGGGGATTCTTACCGGTGATTTGATGTGAACCTTGATTTTGTTTTCTCCCTGTTTAAGAATGTTTTTAACATTAAAGCGATATTCCATGAACATATTCTGGGTGGACCCTAAAAAGACTTCATTCAGATATACATCAGAGAGCGTATCAATTCCTTCAAAAACCAGTTCAACCTCTTCTTCTGGCACTATTTTCCCTTGGAAATCAAAGGTTTTTTCGTAAATCCAATCTTTGTTCTCGAGCTTTCTGAAATGTGTTTCATTCATGCCCTGATAGGGGTGGGGCAGGTAACCCCCCTCAAAAAGGGACTGCTGTACTACTCCAGGTACTTTTCCTCGCAGAATATATTCTCCTTCGGAGTCGTAGATTTTCCACTCACCGTTTAGGCTGAATTTCATGAGGACCACCTGCTTTGCTGGTGTTTGGTTTGTTGACTTTCAAAATTATATTAATATGCTAATCGTTCTATCTATTCTATCGTGAAATTAGAGTAATTACAGGGATTGATTTTGGAATCGTGAGTGGATATTTCGCATGGTCCTTCCGGTTGAGAAAGAACACACAATGCTAAACTGTTTTAGAGGCAAAACAACCCATCTTAAGGGAGTGGTTCGGAGTGGGTTCTTTTAAAAAAGGTTTGCTGACCGGTTGTTCCATAGCTCCGGGATACCTGCCTACTGGAGCAACCTTCGGCGTTTTGGCCGTGAGTTCCGGTTTTGATCCTTTTGAGGCGCTAAGTGCCTCAATGTTTATCTTTGCGGGAGCGAGCCAGTTTGCTTTGCTCTCGACTCTTTCTTGTGGTTTACTTTGGAGTTTGCTCATACCGCTTCTTCTGAATTTGCGCCATATTGTTTATGGTGTGGTGACGGTAAGAAAGACAAAGATCAGATATCCCCTTTTAACTGCTTTCGGTTTAACTGACGAAGTTTTCGCTGTTTCTCAGAGATTGAGTGATGAGCGATTTTTATGGGGAGTTCAGCTCGGAGCCTATCTTTCCTGGGTAACGGGTACTGCGATCGGAGTTTTTGGTGGCAAGTTTTGGCTTGACAGGGGACTTCTGGCTCCATCAATGATTTTTTCTCTGGCCAGTCTTTTTCTGGTTCTTCTTATTTCTCGAATTAAAAGTCTTGAAGATGGTAATTTCTGGTCCGCAATTGCGGGAGGAAGTGTTGCCCTGATGTTTCATCTTTTGGGGCATACTTCATGGGGCATACTTATAGCTTCCGTTGCAGGACCACTCTTTGCAGTGTATGTTAGGAGTCGGGGGAGGGAAGTCGCTTGAGCGAAGGGTATTTGGCAATTGGCATTGTTGCTCTGGGAACTTACCTTTTGAGGTTGCTGCCGATTTTGTTTCTAAAGAACAAAAAGGTTTCCTTTTTGTCGGGTGAAATCCTCGATTATGCAGCTACGGCCTTGATTTCTGCTTTGCTGGTGACCACCTTTTTAGAGCTTTCTGTAACTGGCGGAAAACTTTTTGTTGGGTTGCTGGCCCTTTGGGTTGTATATCTTTCATATAGTAGATGGAAAAGTATTGGCATTTCTGTGGCGATAGGGATAGCAACACATTTTCTTTTTTCTAATTTGCTGGCTTTTTGATTATTATTTTTAAGGCTTGTGATGTTTTTCAGTGTGGACGGAAATTCGTCCTCAAAAAAATTTGACATTGTTTCTTCCGCATGATATAGTGTGTCAACACGTCCTGCAGGCGTAGATAGTTAAAACTCAGGAGGTTTATTTAATGACACAAGGTACAGTTAAGTGGTTTAACGCCCAGAAAGGCTATGGATTTATCGAATCGAGCGAGGGCGGAGACGTTTTCGTGCACTACTCGGCAGTGGAAGGCGATGGTTTTAAAACCCTCATCGACGGGGAACGAGTCGAGTTCGAAGTAGAGCAAAGAGCCAAAGGGCCCCAGGCAGTACACGTCAGAAGGCTTGGCTAAAAGCTGGTTCGCTGGTTAGTGGTTGTTGAAAAGCGCATTACAATGCCCCGGAAAAACCCGGGGCATTTTTGTTATGTTGTTTCGCACCCCTACTTGTCTTAAAATGCTTCGCTTCGCAATGTTGGACCCGACTAACCCCGCCCAACCTCGAGCTTGCACGCTATAACGATGTACTTTATAAGTAGGATAAATGGGAAATTGAGGGATAGTTGCCTCTGGAGGCAGGGTGGCGATATAAAGGATGATTTCTGCAAGATATTTCACATCGATACAGCTTGCATATATGCCTTCTTTTTTTCTTTTTCA
>CAZMZG010000017.1:25912-30126 GCA_964570785.1 uncultured Atribacterota bacterium
GGCAGGTTTTCCGCGTATATGCCTTTGTCGATCACTTCTGTCATAGGTGTTTTTACATGGGAGGGGTTTATTGCCGTTACAGCAATGTTCTTTTGTGCTCCTTCAAGGAGTATGTTTTCGCTGAATCCTATCATTCCATGTTTTGAGGCTCGATATGGGCTGTGTCCCGGACTCGAGGCAAGCTTAGCCGAGGGAGAGCCAAGGTTAATAATCCTTCCCCCTGTGGATTGTTTTTCCATAATTCTGAAAGTTTCCCTACAACACAAAAAAACACCGACAATGTTTTCGGATATGGTCTTGTTCCACTCCTCAAGAGTAACTTCGCCCCCCACCTTTACGTATTTCTTCTGCGACCTTTTTAGGTGTTCTCCACTTATATCTATCAAGGCCACCCTGCATCCCTGGGTGGCGAAAACCCTGGCTGTGGCTTCACCCGTACCGGAAGCACCACCAGCGATCAGGGCCACCTTATCCTGTAATTTTTTTCTTCCGTGTTAACACCCCTGTTCTTTGCTCGATGGGAAAGGAGCTATAGTGCCCACTCTCTGGCTCGCTCGACAGCCCTTTTCCATCTGGAATAAAGCTCTTCTCGCCGCGCAGGATCCATCTGGGGCTCAAAGACCCTGTCAATTTTCCATTGGGAAGAAATTTCCTCCCGATCCTTCCAGAAGCCCACTCCCAGCCCAGCAAGATAAGCTGCCCCCATGGCGGTCATCTCGGTTACTACCGGCCTTACTACTGGTACTCCCAGGATATCAGCCTGAAATTGCATTAGAAAATTGTTCTTGACCGCTCCTCCGTCCACTCGTAGAGATTCTAATTTCTGCTCTGAATCTGCCACCATTGCCTCAAGCACGTCTCTGGTTTGATAAGCCATGGACTCAAGTGCGGCACGTACAATGTGTTCGCGGGTAGTGCCCCGGGTAATACCGATGATAAGCCCTCGGGCATACATGTCCCAATGAGGTGCTCCTGCACCCGTGAAAGCTGGTACAAAGTAAACATCCCCGGTGTCCGGAACTGCCTGAGCCATGGCTTCAGTCTGAGCGGCATTGTCAATAATTTTTAGCCCATCTCTCAGCCACTGTACAGCAGCTCCTCCAATAAACACTATTCCTTCAAGCGCGTACTCTACTTTTTCTTCTATTCCCCAGGCCAGGTCCGAAAGTAGTCCGTTTTGAGAGAGAACAAACTTTTCTCCAATGTTCATCATCATGTCCAGAGCAGTGCCATAAGTGTTTTTGGCCATTCCGGGCTTGAAGCAGGCTTGTCCAAAAAGAGCTGCGTGCTGATCGCCAGCCACTCCAGCTATGGGTACTTCTTCTCCCCAGAAGGCTTTCCTACTGGTTAAGGCTATTATTCCGCTTGAGGGCTTGGGTTGGGGGAGAATTTCTGGAGGGATCTCTAAAACATCGAGTAGCTCTTGATCCCACTCTAAGGTTTGCACGTTGAAAAGCATGGTGCGAGAAGCATTTGAGTAGTCAGTAACGTGAGTAGAACCGCCACTTAGCTTCCACGTTAACCAGGAGTCGATGCAGCCCATTTGGAGTTCCCCTCTTATGGCTCGCTCTCTTGCTCCAGGAACCTTATCCAGTATCCATTTGATTTTGGTGGCCGAAAAGTAAGCGTCAATGGTCAGACCTGTTTTTTGATGAACCTTTTCTTCAAAGCCCCGGGCCTTAAGTTCTTCGCATAGGGGGGCTGTCCTGCGGCACTGCCAGACGATCGCGTTGTGGATGGGTTTTCCGGTATCCCTTTCCCAGATTACGGTAGTTTCGCGCTGGTTGGTTATACCAATTCCAGCAATTTGTGAAGGTTCGATGTGGGCCTTTTTCATGGCTTCTTCTGCACACATCATGGTAGTTTCCCAGTATTCCATGGGATCGTGTTCTACCCAGCCTGGGTGAGGATAGATCTGCTTTATCTCCCGGTAGGCCGATGAAACTACGTTGCCGCCATGATCGACAAAGATAACTCGAGTGCCGGTAGTTCCCTGATCTACAGCCATAATGTAATCTTTTTGCACCACTTTAACCTCCCTTTGTAAATTGTTATTGTTAAAATGGTGTAGAGCTCATTTGCTTCCTCAGGATTATTTGGCTTTTAAAGCTTTGAGTAAATCTACTATTTCCCTAAGAAGTTTTATTTCCTCGCTTGGCTCTGGCGGAGTAGGCGGCGCTTCTTGTTTTGATTTGCTCTCTTTTCTTTTAAGGGTATTTAATGGAGCCACTACGAGAAAATAAATGGCGGTGGCTACCACAAGGAAATTGACTGTTGCGTTCAAAAAGCTGCCAATACTTACTATTCCTAATTTCCAAGAGGAGAAGTCAGGGACTCTACCTGCCATTATACTTATAAAGGGCATTAACACGTCTTGAGCCAGAGAGCCGACCACTTTGTTGAACGCAGTCCCGATAATCACCGCTATAGCTAAGTCCAGGACATTGCCTCGCAAAACAAATTCCTTGAATCCTTTAAGCATACAAGTGTTTGCCTCCTTTGCAAGAGTTGTCTGTTAGAACTACTATTTTTAGTTTACTTTATGCGAGGAGTAAATGTTTTCCAATAGCCCTATTTTGTATTTTCAAGGGGCCAGCTGGCAGAGGTATCAAACCTATTTTATGCGGAACATTCTGGATGCTACACCGAAGACCTTGCAGGGAGAGATTAAAGCTAAAGTGCAGACCCTATTACAGCTACCGTACACAGATACTCCTGAAGAAGACTCTTGAGAAGTATGGAGATAAAGCTCCTGGAGCAATGAGGGTTTTAGAAGAGGGATTTGATGATACTACGGCTGTGCTGGCATTGCCGGAGAGGTGCTGCAGGTGTTTGAGGACCACCAATTTACACAAAATATGGGGCTTGATCCAGGGGGCCCTTGTGTTCTCAAATCCTGACAAGAACTTCGGTAGTAGATAATTATTTAGTTAGAGTGGCTTTGGTAGAAGAGTTGATTCTCTGTAGGGTTTCCAGCTCCGGGGTCTAACTTTGGGGGCAAAGATGGGAAATTTTATTAGATTTAGATAAAGAGAAAGATTTGTTTCCAAAAAGCAGGGTACTTTAGAGTGTATAATTAGGACTTTTTCTATTGATTAGTGACTATTTTGACTGAGGCACTGGTTCCCAAACGGGTGGCTCCTGAAATAATCATAAGCTTGGCATCTTCGAAAGTGCGAATACCACCAGCAGCCTTAATTCCCATTTCTGGTCCGACCGTTCGGCGGATTAAGCTCACATCGTGAGTAGTTGCTCCTCCTTTAGAAAAACCGGTAGAGGTTTTTACGAAATCATATCCCACTTCTTTGATGATTTTTGAAACAAGCACTTTTTCTTCGTCGGTTAAAAGGCAGGCTTCAATTATCGCCTTAGTAACTGTAGTCTGGCTGCAAGCTTGTTTCACTGCTATTAAGTCTTCTTCAACGGCTTTCAAGTTTCCTGATTTCAAGGCTCCTATGTTAATTACCATATCAATTTCATCTGCTCCGTTTTCAATGGCGCTGCGAGCTTCAAAAGCTTTAACTCGGCTTTCGTTGGCTCCCAAAGGAAAACCCACTACCGTGCATATCTTGATGCCTGTTCCCCGGAGTTTATTGACACAAAAAGGGACCCAATAGGGATTAACGCATACTGAGTAAAAACCATACTGAAGCGCTTCGTCACATAACTTTTCTATCATCGAGATAGAAGCGTCTGGCTTCAAGAGAGTATGATCGATGTATGAAGCGAGGGCTGCCGGTGTAAGCTCCATATTATCACCTCTTTGCTTATACCTTGTTTTGTTATATGTATTATACATGATTGATCCTGTTCAGGTTTTGTTAATTTTTTGACACTTCATAAATTTTAAGTCTTGTGAGTGTCAAACGAAAATATGGATAAATGAATAAATGACTCAATAAGAAGCAATGACTCGATAAGAAACTTTGAATTACTCAAGGCTTGAAAAAGAAGGAAGCTTAGGCCTTTCGTATTTTCACTAGTAAAAAATAAAAACTTCGGAAAAGAAAGCGGAGGTTCTTTATTGGCTGAGGCAAAAACGACTGTTGGTTTTCAAAAGACCTTAGAAACTGGTGGAGATGACGGGACTTGAACCCGTGACCTCCTGCTTGCAAAGCAGGCGCTCTCCCGACTGAGCTACATCCCCACTTCGCACATAAAGAAAATATTCCGCCTACTTCCCCTTTATACTCCTTAGAAAGGAGGTGATCCAG
>CAZMZG010000018.1:0-28610 GCA_964570785.1 uncultured Atribacterota bacterium
GAAGATCTCAGGTCTTTTTTTGTATCCTGGTTGAGAATGTTCAGAGTTTAAGATGAGCAAGAGAAGATCCTTAATTGCAAATACCTTGATAGTGGCTTCGGGCACCCTTTTGTCCAGGTTCATCGGTTTGTGGCGAGAAGTTTTGCTCTCAGCTGCTTTTGGAGCTTCCTGGATTACAGATGCTTTCCTTCTGGCTTATACCATTCCTAACCTCTTGCGACGTCTCTTTGCTGAGGGAGCTTTAGGTACTTCAGTAGTTCCTGTTTTTTCAGAATACCAGGGTCGGGAAAAAGAAGATGTTTTTGCTTTTCTTTCCGCGGTTTTTACTGGTCTTACCGTGATAGTTGCTCTTTTATGTGGGTTAGGGATTCTTTTTGCCCCTCAGATAGTACGTTTTGTGGCCTGGGGGTTTCGGGGAGACCCTGGAAAGTTAGCTCTTACTATTGACTTCACCCGTTTGATGTTTCCTTTTTTGTTACTCATTTCCTGGTCGGCTTTTTTGATGGGTTCTTTGAACACCTTGCATGTTTTTAGTTGGTCGGCATTGGCCCCGGTCTTTTTTAATCTGGGGATGGTGGGGTCCTTGCTTTTTCTTAGAAAGTGGGTGGATGTTTACTGTCTGGCTCTGGGAGTTTTGATTGGAGGAATGGGGCAGTTTCTTTTTCAGCTTTTCCCTTTTTATCGCCTGGGGTTGAGATTGAGACCGCATTTCCACTTCTGGAAAGAACCTGGTTTCAGAAAGGTAGTGCAGCTTATGCTGCCGGTGACTTTTGCGCTGGCGGTCAGTCAGCTCAATACCCTGGTGGACCGGTTAATAGCTTCCACTTGCAGGGAAGGAGCGGTTTCTGCGCTTTACTTTGCGGATAGATTGATGGAACTTCCGCTGGGAGTTTTTGGTGTTGCCATTTCTACGGTCATTTTGCCTTCTCTTTCCCAGAGTATCCAGGAGGAAAAAGCGGAAAGGTGGCAGGATACGCTACTTGAGGGTTTCAGACTGGTTATCTTCATAATGTTGCCAATAACTGTTTTTTTGATGCTTTTCCGGGGAGATTTGGTGAAAATAGTCTATCAGCGAGGAGTTTTTGATGTTGAAGCGACTTCCATGACTTCTGAGGCGCTTCTTTTTTATGCCCTGGGGCTTCCTGCTTTTTCGCTGGTCCACCTTTTTACCCGGGCTTTTTACTCTTTGCAGGATACCTATACCCCGGTTAAAATCGGGATGCTAGTTGTGGCCTGTAACGTGGTCCTGGACTTTATTCTGGCGAGGTTCATGGGGTTTTCTGGTCTGGCTCTGGCCACTTCTCTGTGTGCTCTTTTGAATTTTCTGCTCCTGGGAATTTTTTTAAACAAGAGTCAGCCTTTAAACATGTCCGATACTGGTAATTGGTGGTGGAAGCTGGTGTTACAGATTACAGCTTTCGTGTTTTTTGCATATTTCCTGTGGAAAACCCTGGGACAGACCTTCGATGCATCGAGAATCGGTGTACTTGTGGTTATAATATTTATACTTGCCTTGTTTTATGTTTTTTTGACTATTGGTTTAAAGATGGAGGAGAAAAAAACGGTCGTTCTAATTTTTGAAAGGTTCTACAACAAATTTGTGAAAGGAATAAAGCGCGATGAGTAGGCTGGATAGCATTCGCAATTTCTGTATTATTGCTCATATAGATCATGGCAAGTCCACCCTGGCTGATCGAATACTGGAGATATGTGAGGCAATACCCAAGCAAAAAATGCGGGAGCAGTTTATGGATCAGATGGATTTGGAGAGGGAAAAGGGTATTACCATAAAAGCCAAAGCTATACGCCTGAAGTATTTTTCTAAAAGACTGCAGAAAAAATTTGTTTTTAACCTCATTGATACTCCAGGACACGTTGACTTCAGTTACGAAGTTTCAAGAAGCTTGGCTGCTTGTGAAGGTGCTTTGCTGGTTGTGGATGCTACTCAGGGAGTGGAAGCTCAAACTTATGCCCACGCCAACGTAGCGCTTTCTCAGGGATTAACGATTATCCCGGTTATCAACAAGATTGATCTTCCCGCTTCCTCTCCAGAACGCGTTAAGGAAGAAATAGAGCATGTTCTTGGCAAGAAACATCCACCTTTCTTTCTGGTTAGCGCTAAAACAGGTGCTGGAGTGGAGGAGCTCCTGGAGGCAGTTGTGCAATACATTCCTTCTCCTCAGGGCGATAGTGATGCTCATCTCAGGGCTTTAATCTTTGACTCCAGCTACGACTCCTATCGGGGAGTGCTTCTTTTTGTAAGGATATTCGACGGTGCGGTAAAGCGAGGGGATAAAATTCGCGTGTTTTCCACAGGAGCTGAATTTGAGGTTACTGAAGTAGGGATTTTTAATCCCAAAATGCAACCAACGGAGGTACTCGAAGCTGGGAATGTGGGGTATCTGGCTTGCAATATGAAAAATATTCGCGATGCCCGGGTTGGTGATAGCCTGGTTTCTGCTTTGGATCCTCATCCCAGGCCCATTCCAGGTTATAAAAAAGTCAAACCCATGGTTTTCTGTAATTTCTACCCAGTACAGTCAGAAGACTATCAAAGACTAAAGGATGCGCTGGAAAAACTCCAGCTGAACGATGCGGCTCTCAGCTTTGAGCCTGATTTTTCGGAAGCCCTGGGTTTTGGTTTTAGTTGTGGCTTTTTAGGACTTTTACATATGGAAATTACCCAGGAACGCATCGAGAGGGAATTTGGAGTGGAGGTTGTGGCTACTGCTCCTCATGTGGTGTATCATGTGCTTACCACTCGGGGTGATGTAGTCGAGGTAAAGTCGCCCAAGGATTTTCCTTCCCCTACTGAAATAGAGGAAACGGAAGAACCCTATGTACTGCTTCAAATTATTACTCCTCCAGAATACATTGGAGGAATAATGGAACTCTGTCAGTCACGCAGAGGAATATTTAAAGACATGGTTTATCTTGATGCGGAGAGAGTGCTCATTAAATACGAAATGCCTCTGGCTGAAATACTACTTGATTTTTACAGTCGGCTTAAAGCTTTGAGCCGTGGTTTTGCAAGCATGGATTACGAGTTTTCTGGTTATCGTCCTGCCAATCTGGTTAGGGTAGACATCCTGGTCAACCGGGATCGGGTGGATGGCTTATCTTTTATATGTTGTAAGGAGCAAGCTTATTACCGTGCACGGCAGATGGTTGCCCAGTTAAAGGAAATCATTCCCCGCCAGCTTTTTGCGGTAGCTATTCAAGCCAGTATCGGTGGTAAGGTTATTGCCCGGGAAGACATTCCTGCTTTGCGCAAGGATGTTCTACAAAAGTGTTATGGTGGGGACGTGACCCGCAAAAGGAAGCTTCTTGAAAAACAGAAAGAAGGCAAAAAGAGGATGAAGGCCATTGGCAAAGTGCGCATACCTCAAGAAGCTTTCCTGGTAGTTTTAAAAAGTGGGCAATGAGGAAGCTTTCGCTTTACCTTCACTTCCCGTTTTGTCTGGGGAAGTGCACTTACTGTGATTTTGTTTCTTATCCCTGGGGTTTGCACCGGGATTGGAAAAGTTACCTCACTTTGCTTCGCAAGGAACTCCTGCTTAAAGTCCAATCTTTCGACTTGGAAGGCAGTTTCCTGGAGAGTATTTACTTTGGTGGAGGTACTCCCTCACTGCTTCCTGCTTTTTCGATAGGCGACTTTTTGCTTTATCTTCAGCGTTTCTTCAAGTGCTCAGAAAAAATAGAAATTACTGTTGAGGTGAATCCGGGGACCATTGACGAAAACTGGCTTAAAGAAGCCATCTGTAGCGGAGTGAGCCGCATTCAAGTAGGAGTGCAGAGCTTTGATCGGCGTTTTTTGCGCTTTGCAAGAAGGGTTTGCAGGGTGGAGGATACGTACGCTGTCTTGGAGCTGCTCAGCGAGCAAGATTTCCAGAATTGGGGAGCAGATCTTATCTACGGCTGGCCTTTTCAGAGTTTTTCTGAGTGGCAAAGGGATTTGGAGAAGCTCTTGAACTTTAATCCCTTTCATATCTCTGTTTATGAGCTCTCGATCCATTTTCCCGTTCCTATGGCCTGGTTTGAAAAAAAACATCCTCGCAGCTTCCCCTCTGATGACGAAAAGGCAAAGTGGCTTTCCTGGACTAGGGACTGGCTTACCCAAAAGGGCTATGTTCACTATGAAATTTCCAATTTTGCGAAACCCGGCTTTGAGTGCCGACATAACCTCCGTTACTGGCGTAATGAAGAGTATCTTGGTTTGGGGGTAGCAGCCTGGTCATACCTTGAGGGTGAACGCCACCGAAACTCCAAGCATCTGAAAAATTACCGTTCACGCCTTGAGAATGATTCTTTGCCTATCGAGTACCGGGAAACTCTTTCGCTTGTCCGAAAGTTAGAAGAAGAAATGTTTCTCCGCCTGCGCACCAGTGAAGGAGTTGATGTGGAAGTTCTCAGCCGGAAATACCCAGCTGTGCTGGTTGGAGAAAAAGTTAAACGCTTAGAGTTTCTCTTGAGAGAGGGTTTTTTGCAGAGGAAAAGCTCTCGTTACTTTCTCACTCCCCGGGGGATACTGGTTGCCAACCAGGTTTTTTCCGAAATTATTGATTGAAGGCATTTTTTCTGCTATTTTTAATGCATGATTCCGATTAGAGATGAACTGCCAACTCGCAGATTTCCTTACGTTACGGTTGTTCTTATTGTTTTGAACATCCTGTTTTTTCTCTACGAGCTGAGCCTGGGGTCTCGGCTTGAGGCTTTTGTCTATCAGGCGGGCTTGATTCCAGCAGTACTGTGGGGCAAGGTTCATTTCTGGGCGGGTTTACCTTCTTACCTTCGGATTTTTTCCTCCATGTTTTTGCACGGAGGCCTCGTGCACCTTTTCTTCAACATGCTTTATCTGTGGATTTTTGGGAATAACGTCGAAGATTTTCTAGGTCATTTTCATTTTCTTCTCTTCTACCTTGGTTGCGGTACTTCTGCTGCACTGGTACATGCTATATTGTTTCCTTCTTCAACCGTTCCTGTAGTGGGAGCGAGTGGGGCTATAGCTGGGGTTATGGGAGGATATCTGGTGCTTTTTCCCTATGCGCGGGTCATAGTCCTCGTTTTTCTGGGGTTTTTCATTACTTTTATACGCGTTCCTGCTGCGCTACTCTTGCTTTTGTGGATTTTTCTACAAATAATGTATGGGGCTTTTTCCTTTCTCCTGCCTAACGCTGGGGGAGTTGCCTGGTTCGCTCACATAGGTGGTTTTTTAGTAGGGGCTTTTTGGTGTAAGATGATGGCAAGCAGGTATTACTATAGGAAGTTTCTCTGGTAGCTGGAATGATAAAATTAAAAGGGGGCAGAGATGGTGTTGGTTAAAGAGATTATGTCTCCAGAAGTTTTTACAGTAAACGATTTTGATCCGCTTTCTGAGGTTCTCCATTTTCTGGATCGCAGGAAAATTGATGGAGTTCCGGTTGTCGACCTGGAACAGCGTCTGGTTGGGTATTTCTCAGCCAAAAAATTTATGCAGTTTGTATCGGAAGAAGCCCAGAAAGAAGTAGCCCTGGGCAAACCCTTTTCCAGGTCTTTTGAAGAAGTACTTAAGGAGCATGCTTCCAGTGAAGTTTCAGAGTATATGATGGAAAATCCCGACTATATAGAAACTGACGAAGAAATCGAGGATGTGCTCGACTTTCTTATGAGTACCGATATGGAAGTTGTTCCGGTTGTAAAAGGAGGTAAGGTGGCGGGTGTTATTTATCGAGCTCGTTTTTTAAGCGCATTGCTCCGAAATAAAGGCAAGTAAGTGGTTTATACTGAAAAGTAAAGGAGGCAGGAGGTATGAACAAAAAAACCATAAAAAACCTTGGTAAAGAGGAGCTTCAGGGTAAGAGAGTGCTGGTGCGAGTAGATTTTAATGTACCTCTCAACGAAAAAGGAGAAGTTACCGACAACACACGCATTGTGAGCAGTTTGCCCACCATTAAATATCTGATAGAGAATGGTGCTAAGATCGTTTTGGTTTCTCATCTGGGGAGGCCCAAGGGCAAGGTTAAGGAAGAGTTGCGTATGGATCCTGTGGCCCGGGAACTGGAAAAGCTCCTGGGGCAAAAGGTGCGTAAGGTTAATCAGTGCGTGGGCGAAGAGGTTGAAAAAACGGTGACTGAGCTTAAAGAAGGGGAAGTATTGCTGCTTGAAAATGTCCGCTTTTATCCTGGAGAAGAAGGTGGCGATGAGGACTTTGCCCGCCAGCTCGCCAAACTGGCTGATATCTATGTTAATGACGCCTTTGGCACTGCCCACCGTGCTCATGCCTCGACTGCTTTGGTGGCCAGGTTCCTTCCTGCTTATGCAGGGTTCCTTATGGAAAAGGAACTTCAGGTACTGGGCGAGAAACTCAACAACCCGGACAGGCCGTTCTTGGCCATTCTGGGTGGAGCGAAGATCTCGAGCAAGATTGGAGTTATTC
Source organism: uncultured Atribacterota bacterium (assembly GCA_964570785.1). Taxonomy (GTDB): domain Bacteria; phylum Atribacterota; class Atribacteria; order Atribacterales; family Thermatribacteraceae; genus Thermatribacter. The sequence continues at coordinate 6,416 of CAZMZG010000018.1, forward strand.
GCAAGCTGCTTGAAAAGGTCGACATCCTGCTTATAGGTGGAGGCATGTCTTATACCTTTATCAAGGCCATGGGCTATGAAGTGGGTAAGTCTCTTCTTGAAGAGTCCATGATTGAGGAAGCCAAGAAAATCATGGAAAAGGCGAAAGAGCTGAAGGTTACCTTTGAACTTCCTGAAGATTTTGTGGTAGCACCGGAAGGTAAGGAAGGAGTGCCTATTCGTGTAGTTAAGTGGAACGAAATTCCTCCCGATATGGGTGGTTTTGATATCGGACCTGAAACTGTGGAAAAATTTGGAAGCTTTATAGAAAAAGCTAAAACCATCTTCTGGAACGGGCCGCTGGGACTTTTTGAAGTCGATTGTTTTGCTAAAGGTACTGTTGAAATTGCTAAAAAAGTGGCTGCAAGCGGTGCGGTTGCTATCGTTGGAGGTGGGGATACCATTGCGGCCATCAAAAAAGCAGGTGTTGAAGATAAAATTACTCATATTTCGACTGGAGGAGGAGCATCGCTGGAATTTGTAGAGGGCAAAAAGCTTCCTGGAGTAGAAGCACTGCTCGATAAATAGTTATTTTGCTTTATTAGTTGCGCACTGGCAGAGACGAGCAATTTTCTGCCAGTGCGTTCCCGGCCAGTACACCTTCTGACAAGAGGGGCATTGGGTAAATTTATTGAAGCTTTGATATACAAAAAGGGGAACATGTTTTTTGGCTTGGTCGCGGCTGATCGGTAACAATATTTCGTTGCAGTGAGGACAGCGTGACTCGTTGAGTCTGGGAAACAATCTAAAGCGTTCGAAGACTTCCTGAAGCTGTTCCTGGATGGAGAGAGAGTTGACAATATATACCAGATTGGGCTCCAGGTGTTGCATTTCAAGATCTCGGGTAAGGACAAATCTTTTCTCAAAACGAGCAAGGGCTATTATTTTTGGGTCAGAGAGGTAGCGTATGTAAAGGGTATCGTAACCACTAATCCTTAACCATCGCGCTAACTTACCCAGCATACAGTCAGCGATAAATTTAACCATGACGGATTTATTATACCCCTTTTGAAAGGATGGGAGGTTTTGAGATGCCAGAAGTTGGACCTCCGTATTTTTTGGGAATTGTGGTGGGTACTCAAGGGCTGCAAAGTGGAATTTTTGATTTACGCGGCAACGTGGTAGCTATGTCTTTTTACTCCTATCCAGAGTATCATCCTCGACCTGGTTGGGCCGAGCAGGACCCTCTGGACTGGTGGAAAGCAGCTCAGGATACGGTGAGACGTTGCATTTTTGAAGGAGAGGTACGTCCTGAAGACATTGCAGCAATTTCAGTAAGCGCTGTTTCCTGTACGGTCTTGCCGGTGGACCGCTTTGGCAACCCCAAGTATCGGGCTATTATGTGGATGGACGTCAGGGCTTTCGAGCAAGCAGAAAGAATTAATGCTACCCAGAACCCCATTTTGCGCTACGCCGGAGGACATGAATCTCCAGAGTGGATGATTCCCAAAGCACTGTGGATTAAGGAAAACCTGCCTGAAGTTTTTGCCAACGCAGATTTGATCGTAGAATGCCAGAACTGGATGGTTTTCAAGTTAACCAACCGCTGGGTCACTTCACTCAACAACGCGATTTGCAAGTGGAATTATTGCCCCACTGAAGGTGGTTGGCCGGTTTCCCTTTTGAGAGAGCTGCGGTTTGAAGAAATTTTGGATAAGTGGCCTCGTGAACTCCTTGCAGTTGGTCAGCCGGTTGGAGAGCTTACCAAGCACGCTGCCTATGATCTGGGCCTTATCCCTGGCATTCCGGTTATTCAGGGCGGGATTGATGCCTACGCTGCAATGGTGGGCCTTGATGTGGTACACCCTCAGCGGCTGGCCCTGGTCATTGGACCTTCTACCTGCCATATGGCTGTTTCCGAACATCCGATTTTCAGTTCTGGTATATGGGGGCCATATTATGAGGCAGTGATCCCTGGCTTATGGATTCTCGAGGGTGGCCAGAGTTCTACTGGCTCGATTATCAAGTGGTTTGGAGAGAACTTTGCTTCTGAAGAATGTCGTGAAGCCTGCGAAGTTGGAGAAGACCTTTTTGTAGCCCTGGATAGGATTGCAGCTCAGGTGAGCCCCGGTGCCGACGGACTGATTGTAATCGATTATTTCCAGGGCAATCGAAGCCCCTATCAGGATCCGCTAGCCAGGGGAGCCATATGGGGGTTATCCTTGAGTCATACCAAGGCTCATATTTTGAGGGCGGTTTACGAAGGTGCAGCTTTTGGTACCTATCACATCCTGCAGACTCTGGCCAAGGATGGCTTTGAGGTTCAAGAAGTCTACGCCAGTGGAAGCGGGGCAAAGAGCAAACTCTGGCTCCAGATACACGCTGATATTGCCAATATACCCATTTACCTGACCACTGTTGAAGAGACCAGCGTTTTGGGAACAGCAATTTTTGCTGCTTATGGAAGTGGTTTTTTTGATAGCATAGCCGATGCTACTTTAAAGATGGTAAAAGTTTCCGGACAGATTTATCCCAATCAGAGCCACCACGAGATTTATCGTTTCTATTACGATAAATACGTTCGCAGTTATTTTGCCCTGCGGGATTTGATGCACGAGGTCTCAAGCAAAGAAGGAGGGAAACACATTTCTCTTTGAAGGGTAAAGAGGGGCATCCCGGGATGCCCCTCTGGTTCAGTGTTTAAAGTGCCTTATTCCAGTGAACACCATAGATATTCTCAATTGGTTGCAGGCCTCAATTGATTCCTGATCTCTTATGGAGCCACCAGGTTGAATAATAGCTGTTACACCATGTTTTGCTGCTTCTTCTACCACATCCTTAAAAGGAAAGAAAGCGTCTGAAGCAAGAACGGAGCCCTGAGTTTGCTTTTGGGCTTTGATTGCGGCTATTTTCAAAGCGTCAATGCGACTCATTTGCCCTGCTCCGATTCCTACTGTTTGCTTGTCTTTGGCCAGGACAATGGCATTGGATTTTACAAACTTGGCCACTTTCCAGGCAAAGCAGAGGTCTTCCCACTCCTTTTCAGTGGGTTGTTTCTGAGTAACCACCCGAAGGTTCTCTTTTTCAAGGTCTATGTCATCCACTTCCTGTATCAGCAATCCACCGTCCACCTTCTTAATGTCGAACAGAGAGCTTTTGCTCAGAGGTGCCTTAAGAATACGAAGATTCTTTTTGTTTGAAAAAACTTGGAGTGCTGCAGGTTCAAAATCTGGTGCAATGACCACCTCAAGGAAGAGTTTCTCAAAAACCCGAGCGCTCTCCAGAGTTACTTTCCTGTTGAAGGCCACTATACCGCCGAAAGCTGAAACCGGGTCTCCTGCCAGGGCTTTCCTGGCTGCTATGGCAAGGTCTGGGTCAGAAGCCACTCCACAGGGGTTGTTGTGTTTCACAATTACTACTGCGGGTTCTTGAAATTCCCGCACCAGAGCAAAAGCAGCCTGAGTGTCGTAGAGGTTGTTAAAAGAAAGTTCTTTTCCACCCAGCTGTTCCAGATGGTTCATGAAACCGGAAGCGTCAAAGGAGAGATCCTGGTAGAAAGCCGCTTTTTGGTGAGGGTTTTCGCCATAGCGAAGATCTGCTTTCTTGGCCAAAAGGATGTTTATGTATTCAGGAAATCCGATTTCTCCTTTCTGGGCGAGCTTGCTAAGATAGTTGGCGATCTGGCTATCGTAAAGGGCAGTCTTTGCAAATGCTTCTATGGCCCACCTGAAAGCCTTGTTTTTACTAACTGCTCCTTGGTTTTTTTGCATTTCTTCTATCAATTCCGGGTATTGCTTTGGTGAAGAGATAGTTACCACATAGCGATGGTTTTTGGCTGCTGCCCGCAGGAGAGTTACCCCTCCAATGTCGATTTCTTCAACCACCTTTTCCAAATCAGTTTCCTGAGAAGCAACCATTTTCTCGAAAGGATACAGGTTACAGACCACAAGGTCTATGGTTTGGATGCTGTGTTTTTGAAGGTCTTCCGTATCCTGGGGGAGTTCTCTTCGAGCCAGGATGCCACCCTCGATTACCGGATGTAGGGTTTTTACCCTTCCTCCCAGGATTTCGGGAAAACCGGTTATTTCGGAAACTTCTTTCACGGGAATTCCCATTTCACTGATAAACCTGGCCGTACCGCCGGTAGCTATAAGTGTTACTTCCTGCTTGTGCAGGAAAGAGACCAGCTCTTGAAGGCCACTCTTGTCGGAAACACTTAACAGGGCTGTTTTTATGCGGATCACTGTTTTACCTCCTTTGAGGGATGGTTTTTGCAACATTGAAATTGTAAAATAAAGAAGCTTTCTTGAAAAGATTGTCCAGGCTAAGCAGAGCAAGAAAGGAGATAAAATGCAATGACAAAGCCGAGGATTCTGGTGGTGGGTAGCATGAATATGGACATGGTTCTTGAAATTGAAAGAATGCCTGCCGCTGGGGAAAATCTTTTTGTAAAGAAGTTTTCCATGCACCCGGGAGGAAAAGGGAATAATCAAGCTATTGCGTGCTCCAGGTTGGGTGGAATAGTGCGCATGGTTGGAAAGGTGGGCAATGACGATTTTGGAGAACGGCTGTTGATTAACCTGGAACAGGAGAATGTGGATTACTGTTTTGTTTTCAGGGAAGAACTGATTCATACCGGTTTGGCTTTTATTTTTGTGGAAGAAAGCGGAGAAAACCGCATACTGGTTGCTCCTGGGGCTAATATGGCCCTCAGCTGTGAAGACCTGAAACGCGCAGCGCACCTTTTTAAAAGCTCTGATTTTTTGCTCCTGCAGCTTGAGGTTCCCCTTGAAGTGGTGAAGAAAGCGATAAATATGGCCCACGAAATTGGGTTGCGGGTAATCCTTAACCCTGCTCCTGCGCAACCTTTCCCTCTTGAAATGCTGGGACCCCGGGATATCATCACCCCCAACAAATACGAGGCTGAAGTGTTGAGTGGGATAAAAATTGAGGGAATTGAAGACGCTGTACGGGCCATTAAGCTTCTGGATGAGCGCTGTCCTTCCTGGAAAGTTATTACCTTGGGAGAAATGGGAGCGGTTGCCAGCTACCGGAACGATAGCTTTCTCTATCTGCACCCGAGAAAAGTGGAGGTTAAGGATACTACTGCTGCTGGAGATGCTTTTAATGCAGGGCTGGTGGTGGGGATTGCTCAAGGTAAAGAGTGGGTTGAGGCTTTATTGCTTGCCAACAATGCAGGAGCAATTGCCTGCACCAAGGTGGGAGCTCAAAGCGCGTTGCCTTATCTGCGGGATATTGAGCGTTTTGTGAGTGAAAACAGAAGAGGTGAATTTGAGATTGTTAACATTTGATCTCTCCTGGGGGGAACAGGGGGATATTGTTTTAAGGCTTTTTGCAGCTTTCCTGGCCGCTAGCCTGATCGGTTTTCAGAGAGAACGGGCGGAAAAGCCAGCAGGCCTGAGAACTCATATACTGGTTTCGGTGGGTTCCTGCGTGATGACCCTGGTTTCTCTTCTGGGTTTTACGCGTTTTGGTTCTGATCCTGCCCGCATAACTGCCCAGATTGTAAGTGGAGTTGGTTTTCTGGGAGCGGGGACCATTTTTCGCTATGGCTGGGGTGTGACTGGCTTGACCACTGCTGCCAGCCTTTGGGCGACCTGCGGCATAGGAATTGCTTTTGGTTCTGGGCTTTATTTTCTGGGTTCTGTGGGTACCGGGTTTGTGATTTTCACCCTGGTCGCTCTGCGTTATGTGGAAAGCTTCAGAAAAGGTATAACCTACCTTTCCATGCGCCTGCTGGACCGTCCTGGCTCGCTGGGGTCTGTGGCTTCATTGCTTGGAAATCTCGGAGTGGACATCAAGAACGTGGAGCTTAAAAAGGGAGAAGAAAAAGACTCGGTAAGCTGCATTATGGGAGTACACATCCCGCCTCGCTTAACAGCTGAGAAGATGGTGGAATCGTTGCAAGAGCTTGAAGTGGTGAGAAAGATAGAGGTACGTTGATTGAAAAAGGGCAAGGTGTGCAATACAATATATAAATCCCGTTTTGGTGAGTGAGAAAAGATGCAAAAAATACGTGCACCTAAGGGAACCAAAGATGTTCTGGGTGAGGAGATTCACATCTGGCATTTTCTGGAAGAGAAAGTCCGCGAGGTAGCTCGTTGTTTTGGTTACCAGGAAATCCGGACTCCGATTTTCGAATATACCGAACTTTTTCAAAGGAGCGTTGGTGAAGCTACCGACATTGTGCAGAAAGAAATGTACACCTTCCTGGATAAGTCTGGTAGAAGCCTTACTTTGAGGCCCGAAGGAACTGCAGCCGTGGTGCGGGCTTATGTGGAGCATGGTTTTCACGTTAGGAAACCCCGGGTAAAATGGTATTATCTTGGTCCCATGTTCCGCTATGAGCGGCCTCAGGCGGGAAGAATGCGGCAATTCCATCAGTTTGGTTTTGAAGCTATTGGTTTTGCCGGCCCTGGTGCTGATCTTGAGATAATGCTGATTGCCTGGTTCATTTGTCAGCATCTTGGTCTGCCGCAGCTTTCTCTGGAGATAAATAGCCTGGGGTGTCCAGGTTGTAAAAGAAAGTATCTTGATGAACTGGTGGGCTTTTTGAGGAACCATAGTCAGGAACTCTGTGCTACCTGTCGAGAGCGCATCGAGCGTAATCCCTTAAGGGTACTCGATTGCAAAAATGAAAGCTGCCAGGAGGTTTTCTCTGCCCCAGATTTTCCGGTCATCCAGAACTTTTTATGTGAAAAGTGTGCGGAGCACCAGTGGAGGGTTGAGGAAGGCCTGAGCAAACTTGGGGTTCCTTTTCAGGTGAACTCCCGGCTGGTGAGAGGGCTTGATTATTATACCCGCACTGCCTTTGAGGTAAAAAGCGGTGGGCTGGGTGCTCAGAACGCGGTTATGGGCGGAGGCCGCTACGATGGCCTTGCCAATTTTCTGGGAGTGCGGGGCGTAGCTGGTGTGGGCTTTGCTGCAGGCATGGAGCGGTTGGTTCTTTTGCTTTCCGAGAAAAAAGACTTTTTTGGGAAAGAGAGGCCGCTGGTCTATCTGGCTCCACTTTCTCCTTCAACAGAGCCCGGATGTTTACAGCTGGCCCTGAAACTTGTGAATTTGAACATCCCTTTTTATTTTGGTGAAGCCGAACGCAGCCTCAGGGCCCGGCTTAAGGAGGCCCAGAGTGCAGGAATCCGTTTCGTGCTTCTTTTGGGAGAGGATGAGGAACAAAACGGAATCTTTTCCTTAAAAGACCTGGACAGAGGGATTCAGAAAGGATATTCTGAGGAAGAGCTTTTAAGCTTTCTGGAGAGGGAGAGAAGAAAATGTTGCGCACACACACCTGTGGAGAGCTGAGAAAAGAAGATATTGAAAAAGAAGTAATTCTCTGTGGCTGGGTTAGCAGATTGCGCCATCACGGTGGGATCATTTTTGTCGATTTGAGAGATCGCTATGGCTTGACTCAGCTGGTGGTGAGCTCTCAAGACCCTGTTTATGAACAAGCCGAAGAGCTTCGTCCAGAATATGTTGTTCGTGTCTGGGGAGTGGTTAGAGCGAGGCCTGAAGGGATGGTTAATCCCCATCTTCCCACTGGTTCAATAGAGGTGGCGGTAAAGCAGTTGGAAATTCTTTCTCGGTCTCAGCTTCCACCTTTCGAGATAGAAGGTCGCAAAGAAACCGACGAAGTACTGCGACTGCGTTACCGATACCTTGATCTGCGTAAAGCGAGGATGCAAAGAAATCTTTTGCTTCGGCATCGTGCTGCCCAGGCAGTCCGTAATTTTCTGAGTTCTGAAGGTTTTGTGGAGGTAGAAACTCCTTTTCTTACCCGGAGCACTCCTGAGGGAGCCCGGGACTTTCTGGTGCCCAGCCGTTTGAGCCCGGGCAGTTTTTATGCCCTTCCTCAGTCTCCGCAGCTTTTCAAGCAACTCTTGATGATTGCCGGTATAGACCGCTACTTTCAGATTGTACGCTGTTTCAGGGATGAAGATCTCAGAGCAGACCGTCAGCCCGAATTTACCCAGATAGATCTTGAAATGTCCTTTGTGGATCGCGAAGATGTGCTCTCAGTGGTAGAACGGTTGATGGTACAGCTTTTTTCTGAAGCGCTGGGCATATCTGTTCCCGTTCCCTTTCCCAGATTGAGCTGGGAAGAGGCCATGGCTAAGTATGGTTCTGATAAACCAGACTTGCGAATTCCACTGCTCATTGAGGACTTAAATAATCTCTTCCAGAGAGAAGAACTTCCTGGTTGGGAAGGGAATTCTGGGGATAACTTCCTGGTGGCGGGAATATTTTTTGAAAAGTGGCACCAGTTTTCGCGCAAGGTGGCTGACAATTTTTCAGGGAGAGCTCGGGAACGAAAGCTCTATTTTAGCTTTTTCCGCAAAGCTCCTGAGGGGTTCAGCTCACCGCTTAAAAAGAAACTTTCTCCTTCCTGCCTTGGGAAAATAAAGGAGCGTTTTTGTTTTGGAGAAAATTCGGTCTTACTTCTTGCCTGGGGTAAAAAGGAAAAAGTTCTGGAGTTTCTGGGAGAAATCAGGATAGAGGTGGGACGCCAGCTTTTTACCCTGTCTGACAGGGAATTTTCTTTTCTCTGGGTTGTCGACTTTCCACTTTTTTTCTGGAATGAAGAGGAAAACCGCTGGGACTCCAGCCATCATCCCTTTACTTCTCCTTTTGATGAGGATATACCACTTCTTGATGTTGACCCTTCCCGGGTTCGTGCCAAGTCTTATGATCTGGTCCTTAACGGCTATGAGGTTGCTTCGGGAAGCATTCGTATTCACCGTCGGGAACTTCAGGAAAAGATTTTCAGGTTGCTTAATATTGGAGAAGAGGAAGCCAGATTGAAGTTTGGCTTTTTGCTGGAGGCCTTTCAATATGGGTGTCCTCCTCACGGAGGAATTGCCGTGGGTTTTGATCGGCTGGTCATGCTGATGTGTGGAGAAAAATCTATTCGAGAGGTAATCGCTTTTCCAAAAACCCAGAAGGGAGTGTGCCTGCTTACCGGTTCTCCAGCACCAGTTTCTGAAGAACAACTTGAAGTTTTGGGAATTGCTTTGCGGGATACTTGCAATTTGAAAAGAGGTTAATGTTGTGCTATTATTTGAATGTAAAGGTAGTGGATTTGGCCCTGCTTTGCAGGTGATGCCAAAAGAGGCTTTGACCCAACATCCTTGTCTTGGGAGCTTGTCTTCGGGCAAACCGTGGTTTGCTCGAGGGGCACCCACTTTTTTGAGGGCGAGGATCAAAGCAGTTGGCACACCGCAAAAGCGGGGCCAAAGTTTGTGATAGAGGGAAATCGGAGGAAGGAGAGTGTGTGGTGTGAGTGAAGAAAAAAGTATGGATCTTTTTAACAAAAACCTCGAGAACGTGCGCCCCATCAAGGTAGGAGAAATTCTCAAAGGTAAAGTCATCAAAAGAGGAGAAGAAGGTTATTTCGTCAATATAAACTATAAAGCTGAGGGAATCCTGCCTTTTTCCGAGAAAGCCCTGGGAAGAAGCGGTGAGGTAAAGCACGAGCTGGAAGAGGGAGAAGAAATATGGGTTATGGTGAATCGCATCGATGAACAGGGCTATGTTTGGCTTTCTCGCGAGCGAGCTCGCTACCAGGGTGCCTGGTTCGATATAGAGGAAAGTTTGCGTGATAGGAAGCCCCTTCAGGCCAAAGTGTCGCGCAAGGTTAAGGGAGGGCTTATAGTTGATATTGGTGTCAACGCTTTTCTCCCGGCTTCTTGCATTGACATTGTTCCCCAGAAAAACCTGGATGAGTGGATAGGCAAGACCCTGGAAGTAAGAGTGATTGAAGCAGACCGTAAGGCCAGGAACGTGGTGGTTTCCCGCCGGGTAATCCTCGAAGAAGAAGAGCGTAGAAGAAAGCAGGCCCTTATAGATTCTTTGGAAGTTGGACAGGTACGTAAGGGTGTGGTGAAAAACATAACCAGCTTTGGTGCTTTTGTAGACCTGGGAGGCCTGGATGGTCTTTTGCATGTTTCCGAACTTTCCTGGGGAAGAGTCAGCAGAGTTGAAGATATGCTCCAGAAGGGCGACGAGGTTGAAATCAAGGTTATTGCCTGGAACCCTGAGAAGGAAGAGGTTTCTTTAAGCTTGAAAAGGTTAACCCCGGATCCTTGGGATAGTATTACTGAGCGGATAAACCCTGGAGACGTTGTGAAAGGTAAAGTGGTTTCCATTCGTGATTTTGGAGTTTTTGTAGAAGTGGAAGAAGGAATAGAAGGTTTGATTCATGTCTCGGACCTCTCTTGGAGTTATGTGCGCCATCCCAGAGAGGTGGTCAAAGTAGGCGATGTTGTTGAAGCCCGAGTGCTGGAGGTTGATCCTGAAAATCGCAGGCTCTCTTTGGGGCTCAAACAGGTGTTTCCAGATCCCTGGGAAAACGTTGATGAAAAGTGTCCTCTGGGGGGCACGGTGAAAGTTAGGATTACCAAGATCACTCCCAGGCGCGCCCTGGTGGAGGTTGAAGAAGGGATTGAGGGCCATATTCCGCTGGAAGAGCTTTCCTGGAGGAGAATTACCAGGGTTAATGAGGTGGTCAGAAGGAACCAGCTGGTGGAGGCCAAAGTCATCGATGTAGACCGGGAATCAAGGCGGATTACTTTTAGCATCAAACAATTGCGTCCCAATCCCTGGGAGGAAGTAGCTCGCCAGTGGAAAGTTGGTGACATGGTAGAAGGAAAAATCCAGCGTTTGATGGGATTTGGGGCTTTTGTAGAGCTTACCCCTGAAGTTGAAGCTCTGCTTCCTCTTTCGGAAGTCGATTGGGAACCGGTAAAACATCCGGGGCAAGTTTTAAGAAAAGGTCAGAGTCTGCGGCTCAAAATTATAGAGTTTGTTCCTGAAGAGCAAAGAATTGTGGTCAGCCGCAAGGCGTTGCTTCCTGACCCCTGGGAAGGGGTGAAAAGCAGGTATCCAGTGGGAAGCATTCACGATGGTAAGGTAGTAAGGCTGGTTGATTTTGGGGCCTTCGTGGAACTCGAAGAAGGATGGGACGGTCTGGTTCACATTTCCGAAATTTCCGAAGAGCGTATTTCCTCTCCTGCTGATGTATTGTCGGTTGGTGAGAAAGTCCGGGTGAAGGTCATCAAACTGGATGATCAGGAACGCAAGATTGGCCTGAGCATAAAGCAGGCTCAAAGAGAAGAAGCAATGGCCAACAAAGAGGGGACTTCTACTCAAGATGGAAAAGTAACCTTAGGAGATGTTATTGGAGAGAAGTTGAGTTCCATCCTCAACAACCTTCGGAAATGATGCTGAACAGGGAAGGTTTCTCTCTTTTTGAGCTTTTTCATTCCCTTAAGGAAGAACTGAAGAATGTAGCCTCCTCCTTTGAAAAAGCAGTGGTTGCTTTTTCGGGAGGAGTGGATAGCACGCTCGCTCTTTTCATAGCCATTTGCGCCCTGGGTAGAGATAGGGTGGTTGCCTGTACTGTGGACTGGGGCAAGTATCTGCCCCCTCGGGCAAGAAAAAATGTGGAACTATTAACTCGCGAGTTTGGAGTAGAACAGGTATGGATCGATGGAGAAAAAGATATCGTTTCTGTAGCTCGAGGAGGGCCTGCCTGTAATCGCTGTACTCGGAAGGCCAAATTAGGTAGAATTAAAAGCCATTTTGGAGAAAAAACTCTAATTATAGGGGGGTTTAACCGCAGCGACAGCTGGGGGAATCGAGGGATTAAATTTTTCGACAACACTTTTTCTCCCCTTTTTCACCTTGATAAAGCAGTTATCCTGCGGCTTACCCGCTTTCTGGGCATTCCTGTTTTGCGGGTTGGGGAAAACGAGCAACGGGAAGGTTGCTTTTTGAAGCACCTTTTAAAACCTCTTGCATCTGATTTCCACGGAGATGCCGTGGTAAAGAGCAATTCCTGTCTTTTAAATACGCTGGAAAGCTTTGGCTTTCGTACCCGAATAGCCAATGTTAAAATCATCGGCACCCTGCGCAAAAACATTGCCCTGGTAAATCTTTTACCTTCTCCACCTCCTGCCTTGCGAGAAGTGCTGGATACACGTCTTGGGGCAATTCCTGAAGTGGACGAGGTTTTTTGGATGGAAAAGCCACTTACCTTGGTGGTCAGGGCTAACCCCGGTCAGTACAATAACTCTGAAGCTCTTTACTGGATAGAGCGGGGTAAGCTGCAACCGGATTTTGTGGTTCCTATTGGAGTGCGATGGCTACCCTCTACTAATCGGCGCTTGAACACTTTTCAGGTAGTGGATTTTGAAGAAAGGCGGTTGAGCTATGAACAGCAACCAGCTGAGGCAACTTTTTCTATCCTTCTTTGAGGAAAAGGGGCATCAGGTTCTTCCCAGCGCCTCTCTGGTACCGGATGACCCTACTCTTCTTTTAACTATAGCAGGTATGGTTCCTTTCAAACCTTTCTTTCTGGGTAAAAAGGAACCGCTTTATTCGCGGGTGTGTACGGTTCAAAAGTGTGTGCGGGTAAGCGACCTGGAGAAAGTGGGTTTCACCAGGCGCCACCACACTTTTTTTGAAATGCTGGGCAACTTTTCTTTCGGGGATTACTTTAAGAAGGAGGCCTGCGTCTGGGCCTGGGAATTTCTGGTCCGAAGGTTGGATTTGCCCGAAGAAAAGCTCTGGGTCTCGGTTCACGAAAAAGACGAAGAAGCCTTCCGGATCTGGAGGGATGTGGTGGGAGTACCCGAAGAGAAAATAGTCTTTCTGGGCGATGAAGACAATTTCTGGGCTTCCGGACCGGTAGGCCCCTGCGGTTACTGTTCGGAGATCTATTTCGATTTTGGAGAAAAGCTTTCCTGTGGGAGGCCTGAATGCAAGCCTGGTTGCGACTGCGACCGGTATCTTGAGGTCTGGAACCTGGTATTTATGGAGTTTGACCGCCAGAGTGACGGTACTCTACGTGAACTTCCCCGCAAGAACATCGACACGGGAATGGGGTTGGAACGCATCGCTTCGGTTGTGCAGGGAGTGGATAGCAATTTTGAAACCGATCTTTTTTTGCCTCTCATCGAGTACCTTGAAAAGCGAACCGGTCTTGATTACCGTTCTCCAGCTTGCCCCTTTTTCAGGGTAGTTGCCGATCACGTGCGAGCGGCTACTTTTTTAATCGCCGATGGAGTTTTCCCTTCTAACGAAGGCAGAGGTTACGTTTTGCGCAGATTGATTCGCAGAGCCTATCGTTATGGCAGAAAACTGGGGCTTGAGAAGCCCTTTCTCTATGAACTGGTTTTCAAAGTTGTTGAAATCATGAAGGATTTTTACCCGGAACTTGTTGAAAAAACACGCCTGATCTCTCAGGTGGTTTTTCAGGAAGAAGAGAAATTTGACGTTACTTTGAAATCGGGGCTTTCTTTGCTTGAAGAACTGGTGAACAAAGCTAAGCAAAAAGAGCTAAAAATGGTTTCGGGTAGGGAGATATTTAGGCTCTATGATACCTATGGTTTTCCACCCGATGTGGCCCGGGAGGTGCTTCAGGAAGAAGGGCTGGATTACTCCGACGAAGAGTTTAAGCAGGAAATGGAGGCCCAGCGTACTCGAGGCAAAAAGGCTTTTCAGGAAAAGGAACAGATGCTCAGGGACCACAAAGCCCTTGAAGAGACGCTTGGTTCCTTTGAAAGCGAGTTTACTGGCTATGATAATTTGGAAGGAGAAAGTAAGCTCCTGGTCTTGCTGGGTAGAGAGGGTTTTTGTGACCAGGCTAAAGAGGGAGAAGAGGTTTTTCTGGTTTTAGAGCGTACCCCCTTTTACCCGGAAAAAGGCGGACAGGAGTGGGATACGGGTTCCATATTTGCCTCGGGAGGGGTAGTGAGGATAACCAGGGTTTTTCTGGTGGGAGAGTCGTGTATTGTCCACCAGGGACTGGTGGAGCGAGGCAAGTTGCGGGTGGGAGACCCGGTGGTCGCTCGGGTGGATCCCAGAAGGAGAAGAATGCTGGCCATCCACCATACCTGCACTCACCTTCTTCACAGGGCGCTGCGCAACCTGCTTGGAGAGCAGGTCAGGCAAGCTGGTTCTTGGGTGGGTGAACAGGGGCTAAGGTTTGATTTTGCTCATTTTGCTCCTCTCACTGAAGAGGAGATCAGAGCGGTGGAAGAAGAGGTCAACACAAAAATCTTTGAAGATCTACCAGTCGTGGTGAGTTATACCACGCTGGAGGAAGCCCGTCGTAGTGGAGTGATAGCTCTTTTCGATGAGAAATACCAGAAAGAAGTTCGGGTGGTGAGGGTTCTGGGTTATTCTGCGGAACTGTGTGGAGGAACACACCTTGCCCGCACTTCTCAGGCCGGCTTTTTTAGAATAGTTTCTGAGGGGAGTATAGGTTCCGGTATACGCCGCATAGAGGCTGTTGCTGGTCCACTGGCTCTGGAAAGGTTTCAAAGGGATGCTCAGATGGTAAGATCCCTTAGAGAAGTGGTTGAGGTTGATGAGTCACAGCTTCTTAATAGGGTGCAGGTACTGCTTGAAGAGAATAAAAGCCTCAAAAAAGAGTTAACCCAGCTCAAAAAGCAAGTGACGGTGGATTTCATTCGGCAAAAAATCCTGGAAAGTGAAGAAAAGGTGTTTTCTCATCTCTTTGACGATGCTTTACTGGACTTAGAAACCCTGCGTCCGGTTTTTGATGAATTGAGGAATCAGTCCCTTTCTCGAGTGATCGTTTTGGGGATGGAGAAAGAAGGCCGGATTCAGGGTCTGGCTGGCTCAACCGGTCAATTGGTTAAAAATCTGGATCTCAGAAAGCTGGTTAAAGAAGCTTTGAGAGTTTCTGGAGGCGGAGGAGGAGGTCGTTCTCATCTGGTCCAGTTTGGGGGCGTGCCTCGAGAAAAATGGATAACGTTTGTGGAGGAGCTGTGCAGACTGGTAGGCAGAGAATCCCCAGAATAATGGCTGTTGATTGGGGAACCAGGCGTGTGGGTCTTGCTTTTAATCGGGGAAGCAATTTTGCTTTTTCAGGGGGGGTTTTAGCTGGAGGTAGTATTGGAGAAGCTGCTTCCAGGGTTTTGGAAAAAGCCCGGGAAGAGAGAGTTGAAATTATTGTGTTGGGCTTTCCGCTAAGGTTGGGTGGAGAGGAGAAAAGGGAAGCTCATTTGGTAAGGGAGTTTCTGGGAGAATTGAAAAAGGGCTTTTCTGGGAAGGTGGTGCTTCTCGATGAGCGCCTTACCACCAGGGAAGCGGAGCGGAGGTTAATCGAGGCGGATCTCTCTCGCGTCCGGAGAAAAAAGATTATCGACCAGCTTTCAGCGATTATCCTGCTTGAGACCTATCTTAAGCGCTATGAAACAAAGGACGATTCTTGAGCTTTCCCTTTTGTGGGTAGTTTGTGTTTTTTTGTATCTCTGGTTTTATGCTGACTTTTCCAAAGGAGAAAGTTTCAAAGAAGTGTTCGTGCCTAAGGGATTATCAGTTAGGGAAATATCCCTTCTTTTGAAAGAGGAAGGCATAGTTCAAAACCCTTTACCTTTCCAGATTATGGCCGGTCTGCTTGCCCCGCGCGCGATTCGTGCCGGAAGTTACCTTTTAAAACAGGGGATGTCACCTGTGCAAATCGTAGAAATACTTACCAGAGGCAAACAGCTTCTGGTTAAGGTGACTTTTCCGGAAGGGTTTACTTCCCGTCAGATGGCTGAGGTGCTGGAAGAGAAAGGAATCTGCTCTAAAGAAGAGTACCTTTCTCTGGTTAGCAATCCTGCTCTTTTTGATAAAGAGTGGCTAAAGGGTTTTGCTTCCTTGGAAGGCTTTCTCTTTCCTGACACCTATTTTTTCTCGGCACCCGCTTCTCCTTACCAGGTTGTTAAGACCCAGCTTGAGCGCTTTGAAGAGGTGTTCTTGAAAGAGTATTACTGGAAGAGCAAAACTTCCCTTTCCCTGCAGGATCTGGTGATTCTTGCTTCCCTGGTGGAGCGGGAAGCTAAAGTGGCTGAAGATCGTCCCCTGATAGCTTCCGTTTTCTTGAACCGCCTGAAAGCGGGTATGAAACTCCAGTCCTGTGCCTCTGTGATATACGCTCTGTATGAGGAAAAGGGGGTCTGGGTTGACCATCTGACGCTCAAAGACTTAAAAATTGATTCCCCCTTTAATACTTATCTTTTTGGAGGACTTCCTCCTCGACCTATTTGCAATCCTGGTCTTGCTTCTTTGCTTGCGGTCCTTTATCCTGAAGAGAGCGATTACCTTTATTTCGTGCTTGAGGAAGATGGCCGACACCGTTTTTCCCACACCTACAGGGAACACCTTGAAAACCGGGAGAAGGTTGCGCCATGAAACCCTTCCTTCGCAGGTGGTTACCGGACCTTTACGTTAGGAGGCTTTCCGACATTCCTCTTGATACACTGCGCAAGAGAGGGATAAAGGGGTTTATCCTGGATCTTGACAATACTCTGGTGGCCTGGAACGGCTACCAGCTTTCTCAGGATACCGTTTCCTGGATGCAGCAGGTTAAAAGCTTGGGTTTCCAGGTGTACATTGTCTCCAATGCCTTGCCGCGTCGGGTGCGCTATTTCTCCGAAAAGCTGGATGTTCCAGGAATTCACTCTGCACACAAGCCTCGACGCCGTGGATTTCGGGAGGCACTCAGAGCCATGGGTCTTAAGCGCTCAGAGGTGGCGGTGGTCGGGGATCAGGTGTTTACTGATGTGTGGGGTGGAAACCGGATGGGCCTTTTTACAATTCTGATCATTCCGCTCAACAAAAAAGAGTTTTTCTGGACCCGCCTGATTCGCAAGTTAGAAAGATGGTTGCTCAAAAAACACTGGGAGAAGGAATAGTGCCATGCGAGTAACTTCAGAATTTTCTCTGCTTGCTCTCTTGGGGCATCCTATTCGACATTCTCTTTCCCCTCTTTTTCAAAATGCTGCTCTTCAGAAGCTGGGGCTTCCCTACGTTTACCTTGCTTTTGATGTTGCTCCAGATAACCTGAAAGAAGCTCTTTGTGGTCTGAAGGTTTTGGGTTTCAGGGGTGCCAATCTCACTGTGCCCCATAAAGAGCTGGCAGTGGATTTCATGGATACCTTGTGTGATTACGCTTCTTTGCTGGGAGCAGTTAACACTGTGGTAAACGAAAATGGGAAGCTGGTTGGCTATAACACTGATGTGGCAGGTTTCATGCAGGCTTTGCACAAAAACGGGGCGTGCCTTGGAGGCAGGGAAGTTCTCTTATTGGGTGCTGGAGGGGCAGCCCGAGCAGTGGCCTGCGCTCTGGATGAAGAAGGAGTTTCTAAGATATGGCTTGTCAACCGCTCTCAAGAGAGAGCCAGACTTTTTCTGGAGTGGTCCCGGAGAGCTTTAGGTTGCCCGGTGAATATTTTGAACTGGGTGACCCTTTTTGAAGAAGCGGAGAAAGAACCAGTCCTGGGTAAAATTTATGCTATAATCAACGCAACAGCACTGGGTTTAAAAGGTGAGGAAATACCCCTTTCCTGGGGGCATCTTTCAGGCCTTTGCTGGGTTATAGACCTTGTTTACAGCAAGGAAGGCACTCCCCTGGTGAAAAGAGCAAGAAAAAGAGGCATTAAAAGTTTTGACGGTAAGGACATGCTGGTTTTTCAGGGAGCAGAAAGCTTCCAGTTATTTACCGGGTACCGAGCTCCGCTTGATGTGATGTTTGAGGCGCTCGAGAGTTGAAGGAGGTCTCTTTTTTGGCTACTGATCGCATACAGCTTCCCTCGTTGAATTCGAGAAAACTGGGTGAGATACTGATTGAGTGGGGCAAAATCACCGCTCAGGATCTGCAAGAGGCTTTGGAGATCCAGAAAAAAACCGGTGAAAAACTTGGTGAGATACTGCTTAGAAAGGGCCTGGTCACCGAGCATGATCTTTTCAATGCTCTTGCCCAGCAGCTGGGAGCTCCCTACGTAGATCTTGGGAATTACGTTGTCGATCCCAAGGTAGTTACCCTGCTTCCAGAAAAATTCTGTCGCCAGCACAAAGTAGTTTTAATAGGAGAAGAAAACGGCACTTTACTTCTGGCTATGGCTAACCCTGTGGACGTGGTAGCCATTGACCGGGTAGAAATGATGACCCGCCGCAAGGTGAAGCCCTTGATGGCTTCTCCAGAAGAGATTGAACGAGTTATCAACACTTATTACGGTATTGGAGAATCGGTAGAAGAAATTGTGAAAGAGGTAGAAGACGAGGGTGGAGTGTTTGCTCTTTCTGTGGATGAAGAAGAAATTCGTATTGACCAGCTTCGAGCTATGGGTGAAGAAGCTCCCATTGTGCGTGTAGTTAACATGATCATTCTCCAAGCTGTCCGCAGTGGAGCAAGCGATGTTCATATTGAACCCCAGGAAGAGAAAGTGCGCATTCGTTTCCGGATTGATGGCATTCTCCGTGATGCAACTTCTACCTCTTCGAAAGTTCATGCTGCCCTGGTTTCTCGAATAAAAATACTGGCTCGGATGGATATTGCCGAGCGCCGCCTGCCTCAAGATGGACGTTTCCAGGTGATAGTTGATAATCGGGCCATTGATTTCCGGGTATCTTCGCTACCCACCATTTACGGCGAGAAAATCGTGATGCGTATCCTTGATAAGTCTGCCCTGGTTCTCGACCTGGACCGTCTGGGCTTTGAGCCTGAGGAGCTCGAAAAGTTTTACCGGATTATCCAGTATCCTTATGGCATGATTTTGCTCACCGGGCCCACCGGAAGCGGAAAGACCACCACTCTTTATTCAGCGCTCAACTTCATCAACAAGCCTGACTTGAACATAATTACCATCGAGGACCCGGTGGAGTATCGCTTGGAGGGCATTAACCAGGTGCAGGTGAAACCCCAGATTGGGCTTACCTTTGCCAATGTTTTGCGTTCTATCATGCGCCAGGACCCGGATGTTATCATGGTTGGTGAAATCCGGGACCGCGAAACGGCTGAAATAGCGATTCATGCAGCGCTTACCGGGCACCTGGTTTTCTCCACCCTGCATACCAATACTGCCTGTGGAGCAGTGATCCGACTTGCTGAGATGGGGGTGGCTCCTTACTTGATTTCTTCAGCTTTAATTGGGGCTGTAGCTCAGCGCTTAGTGCGCAAAATATGTGATGTCTGCCGGGTGCCCATTGAAGTGAAGGGAGCGATTGCCAGAGAAATCAGCGAAGGAAAGGAAGAAGTGCTTACCGTTTACCGGGGCAGGGGTTGCTCTCGTTGTAATCAGACCGGTTACCGGGGTAGGGTAGCGGTGAGTGAGGTCCTGGTGATGGATGAAGAATTGCGCCAGATGATACTCTCGGAGGCTACTGAGAGAGAGCTTTCCCGCAAGGCAAGGGAGAAGGGAATGCGCACCTTGAGAGAAAACGCTCTGCGCAAAGTACGAGCCGGTGTCACCACCATCGAGGAAGCTTACCGGGTGACCGGCAATTTTTGATAAAGATTTTTTGATTTTCTCCAATTTCCTCTAAAGTTTCCTCCCCTTTTGCCGATATTTATAGTAGAGGGGAAGATAGATTATGAACATTGTTGATCTTTTAAAAGAGGTAGTTGAGCGTGGGGCTTCTGACTTACACCTTACGGTGGGGAAACCTCCCACTTTTCGCATTGATGGGAAGCTTGTTTTTTCCGAGTATCCCCCACTTTCTCCCCAGGATACAGAAGAGATGACCCGTTCTCTCCTGGATGGCGAAAGATGGCAAAAATTTGTGGAAGAAAACGAACTGGATTTTTCGACTGGTATTCCTCAGGTGGGCCGCTTCAGGGTGAACCTTTATCGCCAGCGTGGTTCCTGTGGTCTGGCCATACGTGCTTTAAGTTTCAGGATACCTTCCATGGAGGAGCTGAAACTCCCGGTTCCTGTCCTGCAAAAGCTGGCTTCCCTTCCCCGGGGCTTAATCCTGGTTACCGGGCCCACCGGGAGTGGTAAGTCCACCACCCTGGCTTCCATGATCGATTACATTAATTCTACTCGCTCCTGTCACATTATTACCATTGAGGACCCCATTGAGTACCTGCACACCCACAAAAAAAGCCTGATTAACCAGAGAGAAGTCGGCTCTGACACGCCTTCCTTTGAAAGCGCTCTGGTTCATGCCCTGCGCCAGGACCCCGACGTTATCTTAGTGGGAGAGATGCGCAACCTGGAAACGGTCAGCATCGCACTCCAGGCTGCAGAGACCGGGCACCTGGTCATGGCCACTCTGCATACCAACAATGCTCCCCAGAGCGTGGACCGCATCGTAGACATCTTTCCTCCTCATCAGCAACTTCAGGTGCGGGTCCAGCTGGCAAGTTGCATTCAGGGGATAATTTCTCAGCAGCTGCTTCCCCGGGTGGATGGCAAAGGAAGAGTAGTTGCCTGTGAGGTAATGATCGCCAACGGTGCCATACGCAATCTGATTCGCGAGGGTAAGTCTTACCAGATTTACAGTGTAATGCAGACCAACCGTGCTCAGGGTATGATAACCATGGATCAGGCGCTCTTTGAGCTTTACAAAAGGGGTCTGATTACCTGGGAAAGCGCTCTGGAGCGAGCGGTTGACCCCAAGGAACTCCTGCTCTGGAAAGGTGGGAGGTAAAGGATGCCCAGTTTTGTGTATCGGGCGCGGGATTTTTCTGGAAAACAGGTTGAGGGAAGACTCGAAGCCCAGAGCGAGCGAGAAGTGGCAGCAATGTTGCGGGAGCGGGGATACTTTATAACTGCTATAGAGGAGGAGCGTTCCCAGCTTCTTCAGAAGGAACTGCGTCTCTCCCTGGGAACTCAGAAGGTAAACCTGAAGGACCTGGCTCTTTTTGCTCGGGGATTAGCGGTGATGCTCGAGGCTGGAGTTCCTCTTCTGTCGGCCCTTTCCAGCCTCTCCCAGCAAACTGCCAACCGCTTTTTTGCCTCGGTTATAAAGGACATCGCTTCCAAAATCGAGCGGGGCTACTCCTTCTCTCAGGCCATCGCTGAACATGTGAGTGTTTTTGGAAGGGTGTTTCTGGGTATGGTGCGTTCAGGAGAGGCAGGAGGAAGCCTGGACAGTGCTCTCTCCAGCCTTGCTGATTACTTTGATTGGGAGAAGAACCTGCGAGACAAAGTGCAGTCGGCCATGTATTACCCGGTGATTCTTCTGGTAGCCATGATTGCTGCTTCCTTTTTCATGGTGTATTTCGTGTTTCCTCAATTCGTTATGCTTTTTGAAGGCTTGAACATCGAGCTTCCCCTTCCCACCAAATTGCTGCTTTCTCTGGTGCGCTTTGTGAACACTTACTGGTATGCAATTTATGGGGGATTGCTGGGGGCTTTAGCTTCTTTTTTGCTGTATGCCAGATCTGAGCGAGGCAGGAGGTGGTGGGACAAGAAAAAACACCGTTTGATGCTTTTTGGAGAACTCTTTCAAAAACTGGTTCTGTCCAGGTTTTCCTGGGTATTGAGCGGTCTTCTGCGCAGCGGCATGTCCATGGTGCAGGCACTGGAGGTGACTGCTGAGGCGGTCAGCGATTATTACGTTGCTGATATCCTGCGCGAGATAGCTTCGAAAATCCGCCAGGGGAGAAACCTCACCCAGAGCATGAGTGATTACCCCTTCTTTCCTCCCCTGCTTTTGCAGATGGTAAGCGTGGGAGAAGAATCGGGAAACCTGGAGGCCACTCTCAAGCGTGCCAACGAACTCTACGACAAGGAAGTGAGCGTTTTTGTGGAACGGCTTTCTACCATGATCGAACCTATACTCACTTTGATCGTGGGAGTGGGAGTCTTTTTCATAGCCCTGGCTTTCTTTCTCCCCGTTTTCGAGATGGCTTCTCAGGGAATGCAGAGTAGCGGTTTTTAGTTTTATAGTTATGGCAAGAAATTTTATCCTAAAGTTTTTAGAAAAGCATTGCTTTGAAAATAAGCGGAGGTGAAAAACCGTGTGGAGTATAATCAGAAAAAAGCAGCGTAAAAAAGGTGAAGAGGGTTTCACCCTGATTGAGCTCATCGTGGTGGTAGCTATTTTGGGATTTCTGATGGCCATTGCCATACCCCGTTACCTCACCGCTCGATTGACTGCTGCTCAAAGTGCTACTAAAGCTAACTTGCACAGCTTAGCCAGTGCTTTGGAGCTCTATGCGACTGAGAACAACCAGACCACGTATCCGGCAATTGCTAGTGTAGAAGACTGGCTGGATGATTACATTGCCCAGGCGCCTACACCACCGGGAGGTAGTAATTACATATACGCACCTCTTAATGACAATGGAGACGGGACTGGCGATCAAGATACTCCTTATAACAGTTTCGTCATCTGGGATCCCAACTCTTATGGTGGTACCTACTTTGCAGTAGGTCCGGCTGGAGTGCTCGGAG
>CAZMZG010000019.1:0-27438 GCA_964570785.1 uncultured Atribacterota bacterium
GTGAAAAGCTCCAGTGTTGGCTGCACCATCACCAAAGAAACAGACAGTTACCTTACCAGTATTTTTATAACGAGCAGTAAGCCCTGAGCCCACTGCGATGGGAATTCCTCCACCCACGATACCATTGGCTCCCAGATTGCCAGCATCGAGATCAGCAATATGCAGAGAGCCCCCCTTGCCCTTGCAATATCCGGTTATCTTACCGTAAAGCTCCGCCATCATCCGATCCAGCGTAGCTCCCTTGGCAATGCAGTGACCATGACCCCGGTGAGTGGAAGTGATGTAATCATCAGGGTTGATGGCATTGCAAGCACCCACCGCTACCGCTTCTTCGCCAATGTAAAGGTGAGTCGTCCCCCGAATACGGTCCTGCGCAAAAAGATCACTAACCGTTTCTTCAAAGCGCCTGATGCGCAACATATCCCGATACATTTTGAGAAGTTTTTCTTTGGATTCCATGAGCAAACCTCCCTCTTTAAGGCTTAACCACAATCTTGAGTAAGTTTCCCGTGTTTGCTTCTTCGAGAGCCTGAGGCAGTTCTTCAAGAGAGACCACTTTGCTTATAAAACTCTTTCCATTGACTCTCCCTGAAGCCATCAAGGAAAGAGCCAGGGCATTATGCAAGGGTGTAGAGCCTGAGGTACCATGCACAAAAATTTCCCTATAATGAATCAGGTTGGCATCTAACTGAATCAAACGATCATCACCAGGTAATCCACCAAAAAGATTAATCCTTGCCCGAGGTGCAGCATAAAGCAATGCCTCTTCCTGAGCTTTTTTTGCAGGAGCAGCAATGATAACCACGGTAGGTCCTATTCCTTCCGTTACCTCTTTAAGCACCTCGCCCAGATTCTCCTTTTTAGGATTTACATAGCGGTCAGCTCCGAATTGGCGAGCAAGCTCCAGACGTTCTTCCTTGATTTCAGAAACAATAATCCGGGAAGCTCCCAGGGATTTAGCGAGGGCAATGTGCATGCACCCTACCGGCCCGGCTCCTACAATCAGAACATAATCACCAACTCCTACCTGGGAAAGAAGTTGCCCGTTCAGGGCGCAAGCCAGGGGTTCGGCAATGGCTGCTTCTTCGAAGCTCAACCCCTCGGGAATCCGATTCAGGTTGCCTCCTTCCACCACCCGGCGAGGAATAACCATGTATTCTGCAAAACCCCCTGGATAGTGATAGCCCAGAGCTTTGAAGTTCTGGCACAAATTGGTCTGCCCTCTACGACAGAAAAAACAGACCCCGCAATGCACAATGGGAGCAACAGCTACTCTATCACCCACCTGGTAACCAGCTACTCTGCTCCCTTTATCAGCAATCACCCCTGCTATCTCGTGACCAACAATCTGGGGTGGATGCACATTATGATGACCATGATGGAAAATACGCACATCGGTACCACAGATAGCGCAGGCCTCAACTTTCAAAAGAATTTCATCATCTGCGAAGCGAGGAACTGGTTGTTCCTCAATTCGAATATCCTTTATCCCGTGAAAAACTGCCGCCTTCATCTTTTCCACTCCTTTTTCC
Source organism: uncultured Atribacterota bacterium (assembly GCA_964570785.1). Taxonomy (GTDB): domain Bacteria; phylum Atribacterota; class Atribacteria; order Atribacterales; family Thermatribacteraceae; genus Thermatribacter. The sequence goes on from CAZMZG010000019.1 coordinate 1,533, forward strand.
GCTCACGCAATTTTTGGTATTCCTCAAGCACCCTGCAAGCGAAATTGCTTTCAGGGTCTATTTCACAAACTTCCTGCAACACAACTTTTACACCCCTCTCCGCGATAATCTTTTGCAACTTCTGTGCTTCCTGGTCCTCAGACCAGTCATAAAGAAGTGCTGCAGCAAGACAGAGAGCCACAAATCTGGGGAAAACCTCTTGGGACATGCAGAGTGTGGCGGCTCCGACTATCCTGTCCTGGGGTTTTAACTTACGCAAGGGATCTCTGGCAACCCTCTGTACGGTATCCATGAGCAGAGGATTGGCAAAGCGTTCTCTGAGATCTTTCACAAGCTCTGCATGCTCCTGAGAGTCAAGGTCCGGGTATTTTTGAAGTAAGGCTTTGCTTACTTCTTCCCAGGCTCCATCCAGAATAGCCGCAATCTCCTCATCTCCAATTGCCTGATGAATATAGCTATACCCCTTCAAATAGCCCCAGTAGGCCAAAACAGCATGTCCCAGATTGTGAATGAACAGCTTGCGATCCATTTCTGCTGCAAAGTTTTCAACCGGCACCAATCCTACAAGGCGAGGCATTTCGCCTTTTACCGCTTTTGCCTCGTAAGGCAAACGATAGTAGTTCTCGGCAACCAGAAAAAGAGGGTCATCCACGCCAAAGCGAGCATCCACAACAGGCACCATGCGCGCTATTACCGTTCCCACAAAGCCAACCTTTTCTTCAACAAATTCCTTTTCATCCTCACCTTTCAGGTTTTCAAGCACCAGATTTCGCAGCAGTTGAGGAGCGTTTTTTAGGTTTTCGCAACAAAGGACGTTAACCGTTGCTTCGCTCTTTCGATAACGTTCAGCAAGACCTCCAGCCAGAAGAGGTGCAATTGCGGGAAGATTTTGGGCTCCCACTGCAGTGGAAATAATCTCTGCAGAACCTATCGCCTGAAATATCTCCTCTTTCTGAAAAGGGAGAAAGGCTTTGATCCTATCTATCCTTAAATCAACACTGCTTCCATCTTTTTTAAGCAACCTGAGAGGATACCACCCCCGGCTGTTTAACTCTTTGACCAGGTCTTCCCTGGCTTCCACAAAAATCGTCTCCAGGCCTGATTCCCAGAAAAGATGAGCCAGGAAACCCCGACCAATGTTGCCTGCCCCAAACTGCACCCCAATCAATTTACTTCCCCTCCCAGATAGGCATGGTGAGCCTTCATGAATTCAGCAACTTTCTCAAAACTACCTACACCTTCAGTGGCCCCCATTTGCTGGACACACATAGCTCCACAGGCATTGGCAAAACGACCCACCTGATACCAGTCCCAATCCCGAAGATAACCGAAAATAAATCCCGCCGCAAAAGCATCACCAGCCCCAGTTCCATCAACAGCTTTTACCACAAAAGGAGGAACCAACACTTTTTCCTGTGGGGTCACGATGAAGCTGCCCCGAGGACCCATTTTGATGGCTACCACCTGGACTCCAAACCTTAGAAAAAATTCCCCAATCTCTGGAAGTTCTTCCTTTCCAGAAATTCTGGATGCTTCATCCTGATTGGAAATCAGGATGTCCAGATGAGGCAAGACTGGCCCCAGCAGGGAAAACCAGGAACCGGTATCGTCCCAAGCAGTGTCCAGAGAAGTAGTCTTACCCAGAGCTTTGGCTCTCTTTAAAAGCAAAGCTGTTTCTTCTCCATCGAAACCAGGCATCAAAAAACTTCCTGCAATATGCACCAGTTGAGAAGCCGCAAGCACTTCATCGCTTACATCCTGAGAGCGCAAAGTACAATTAGCTCCCGGATAGTGCAGAAAAGTCCGCTCTCCAGAAGAATCAAGCAGTACCATGGTAGCTGAAGTGTTTGCCTGATCGGTAAACTTTATACCCGAAGCATCCAAGCCTTTTTTGCGCAAGGAATTGATGATAAACTCTCCCAATCCATCCCGGCCTACCTTACCCACAATTTGAACATCCTCTCCCAATTTGTGAAGATCTACCCCCGTGTTATGAGCGCAACCTCCAACATGAAGGGACATTTCTTTTACCAGCAAAAGCTTTCCTTTCTCCGGGAAATCCTCAATAGGTCTTCCAATTAAATCCGCAACCAAAATCCCTACACAGAGCACTCGAGCCACACCTACACCTCCTTTTCCAAAGAATTCAAAATTTCCTGAGCAGTCAGCTCATCAGTAATCAAAATTTTTATAAAACTACCCCTCAGAGCCCCCAGAATAGCAGGTACTTTATTAGATCCACCAGCTATTCCAATCACGTTGCGCATGGAACGAAGGTCAGAAAGGGGCAGGGCCACAGTTCGGTCGTGCAAGGACGTTTCCAGAATACGACCATCCTGGTCATAGAACTGACCCACAATGTCACCCACCGCACCTTGCTGACGTAAAAGTTCCAGCTCCTGATATTCAATGAAACCAGTCAGTGCATAAATTGAATAACGGGCATCCACTGCTCCGATACCCACCAAAGACCAATTTGCTTTCCGGGCAAGCTCCAGAGTTTTCTGGTTAATGCGTTCATTCAGATAAAAATCTCGTATCTCCTTATTCTCCACAACCGCCGGTGCATAGAGGTAGTAGCACTCCCCATCAAAAATGGAAGCCAAACGCTCACCAATGGTATAGGGATTGAGAGAAGCGGAGGCCGTAAGTCCACCCACCAGGGTCACAAACTTAAGGTTTTTTACTCCAGCATTTTTAACAGAAAGAGCAACCTGCTTCAGAGTTCTTCCCCAAGCTATACCTACCAGATCGCCATCCCGGAGAACTCGCCCCAGATACCAGGCTCCCGCTTTACCCAGAACTTCAAAAACATTGCTCCGGGGGAAACAGGGCACTACCATAGCATCCTGCAAGGAAAACCGTTTGCAGATTTCCCTTTCAATACGCAGACAATTCCCAAAGGGGGACTCAATGGAAAAACGCACAATACCCAGCTTTTGAGCTTTATCAAGCAGGCGAGCGACTTTGGGCTGGGATAGGTTCAAGTGCTGGGCGATCTCGCGCTGCGTCAAACCTTCCATGTAGTGTAACCAGGCCACTCGGGCCATCAATTCCGTCTCTTCCAGAGAAAGCTCGCTGATCTTCATCTTAGAATTAGTATTCAGAATATGAATTTTAATTCGATTATAACACCGCAAAAGGCTTTTATCCAGCTTTTTTAATGATTAAATATTTACTGCCTGCAATAGTATTCCAAACACTGGTTGGTTAACTCAGGAAAGAGGAGAAGTGGCACAGGTTAAAACCATCACTTTTTTGCTCCCTGCTTTGAGAAGGGTTCTTGTCAAGCTTTCCACCGTGGCTCCCGAAGTGAACACATCGTCGACTATCAAAATCTCTTTATCAACCAGGTCACGAGGGTTCATCACTTTAAAAGCATTTTTCAGATTTTTCTCTCGCTCCTTAGGAGAAAGTCCAACCTGAGGGAGTGTAGGCCTAACCCTCTCCACACCACCCAGGACTGGTATGCCAAACTTCCGACCCAGGTAGCGAGCAAGCAAAAAAGATTGATTAAAACCTCGCTCCCACAGACGTTTCCTATGCAGAGGAACAGGCATCACTCCATCGACCTCACGCAGAAAGGGATTCCACTCCAAATAATTCACCATAAGGTCCCCTAAAAAAGGGAGCAAGGTGGTGATGCCACGATACTTAAAAGCGTGGATGCATTCTTTTAGAGGTGAATCATAAAGAGCTACCGATCGGGCAAAGGTGAAGGAAAACCTTTTTTTGCGACAATGTCGGCATATACTGCTTTGAGTGCTATCAAGAGGCCTACCGCAAAAACTACAGATAGAACCAGCGAGAAGCTTGATTTTTACCAGACAGAGATTACAAAGTGGGAAACCTCCCTCAGGAATATAGTTCCCACAAACCACACAGTGCTGTGGAAAAAGAAAGTTTAAAAAGCTTTCTAAAAGCGAATTTTGTCTTTCACTCCTCCAACTCAGTAAATCAATTTGCCTAATGTTCAAGCCTCCTGCTCCATCTTCTGGCAAAAAGGACAGAAAAAAGTGCTCCGAGAGTTAATTTTTTTCCGCTGTATTTCCCGACCGCAAAAAGGACAGGTTCTTCTCCCATAAACCAGCAAAAAATCCTGGAATCTACCCTCTTCTCCTTCTCCATGACTGAAGTCCCGAATGGTGGTGCCCTGAAGCTCTATAGCTTTCTTCAAAACCTCGAGGATGGTCACAAAGAGCTGCTCCTTCTTTTGCGCAGAAAGAGCTGACACCGGGGTACAGGGATGAATTCCCGCTCGAAAGAGAATTTCATTCACGTATATATTGCCCAGTCCCGCTACATAGTGCTGATCCATAAGAAAATTCTTGATTCGAGCTTTCTTGCCTTCAAAAAGCTTCAAAAAATTATCCAGAGTGAATTCAGGGGAAAGAGGGTCCAGGCCTATCCTGTTCCAGAAAGCTCTCTGTTGCGAAGAAAGTAGATACTCAAGACGGCCGAACTTCCTGACATCCAGATAGAAAAGCCAGCTTTCACAAAGACGAAACCCAAAGCGAAGGTGAGGCGAAGAAACCTTTTCTCGGGAGAACACGAAACGACCGGTCATTCCTAAGTGAGAGAGAATCCAGCTTTTGTCGCTGAGCTGAAAGAAGAGAAACTTCCCTTTGCGCAGTATGTCCTGAATCTTCTTCCCCTTAACCTTTTCTGGAGGCAAAACAAACTTAGAGTCAAGGCTCTCTACATCCAGGATCTCTCTACCCCTGACCCACTGCAAAAGCTCCCTGCGTACAACTTCGACTTCAGGAAGTTCGGGCATATTCAGTTCCCTTAAAAAGTTTAAAAGACCAGCAAAACATACCGCTTCAGAACCAATGCAACAATTTCTTGGTCAATTTGACCCAAGCTAAAAACCAAAAAGCCTTTCAAGACTTGTCCAATTCTTAAAAAAACCCTTATAATATACATGCAAACTGTAATTTTTCAAGCTCCTGAGGAGGGGGCCTGGGGAGCTCGTTAAAGTTTTTACCCACCTGGGAGCTCCCCGGGTGAACAACGCTCGGAAAAACATAACACGAAAGCTAATGAAAATCAAGTGACTCTTCAAGTAACTCTTCACGTAGGGGAATCCACTTCTTTTTTAGCTTCTCTGGAACTTTTTGAGAAAATCCATAATAATATATATCTTGAGTGTTTTTTATCTGTTTTTTGTCTTTTGGCTGTACATTTACATTTTCTTCATTCAGGAAAGGGGGGTAAAAGTAAACTCACATGATTCAAACCATTGACCTCTGTAAAGAATACGATGGCTTCAAAGCGGTAGACAACCTTAATTTGCAGGTAGAAAAAGGTGACATCTATGGTTTTTTAGGCCCCAACGGAGCAGGCAAAACTACCACCATAATGATGCTTTTGGGAATTGTTCCTCCTACCAGTGGTAAGATTTACCTTCTCGGCAAAGAGCTGAAAGAAGGCAACATTGAGGTAAAAAGGCGCATTGGTGTGGTTGCTGAAAATCAATATTTCTACAAGGAAATGACTGCTCAGGAATATCTCGAATTCTTTGCAGAACTTTACGAAGTACCCAATGCCCAAAAAATAATAGACACTCTTATGGAAGCAGTGGGCTTGCAGGGTGACAAAAATAAAAAGCTGGGAGCTTATTCCAAAGGAATGCAACAAAAACTTGCTTTTGTAAGAGCACTGCTTCACGACCCAGAACTTTTAATTCTCGATGAACCAGTAGCTAACCTGGATCCCACCAGCATAAAGCAAATCCGAGACCTTATCGAAGAAGAAAACCGATTGGGAAGAACCGTTTTCATTTCTTCCCACCTTCTTTCCGAAGTGGAAAGGCTCTGTAAAAAGGTAGCCATCATCAACAAGGGGAAACTGCTTGCCGAAGATACTATGGATAACATCAAAAGAAAGCTTTCTGACGCCATGCACCTTCAGATAGAACTGGACAGGGAAGCCTCTGAACTCCAGTCGGTTCTTCAATCTTTCCCGTGGGTGCGCTCGTTATCCGTAGAAAACAATCGCCTGGAAGTTGCGCTCAGCACAGAACGTGATTATCGACTTGAGCTTTCTAAAGCCATTTTCGAGAAGGGATTTTTCATCCTTTCCATGACCCTCAAAGAGATGAGCCTTGAAGAAGCTTTTCTAACCATAACCCAGCACAATATATCACTACTTGCCCAAGGGGAGGAACAGTCATGAAAGGAAAAAAAAGGAAACTGATTCTTTTAACCACAGTTGGGGGCCTGGTCGCCGTTTTGTTAATTGCTTCTTACCTTTCTCTCCGAGTGAATTATGGAATACTGGAAGGAAAGGTCATTGATGAATACTCCAAAGACTATGTACCGCGACTCCGGCTCACCATTGCCGGAAAAACCAATCTCATCTTCCGGGATACCTACTATAGCTTTACCAAACTTCCTCCCGGAAAACATGTGTTAAAAGCTGAATCGCCTTATTATTTCCCCATATCCAAGGAAGTAGTAATTAAGCGAGGCAAAAATCGACTGGACCTGGTCATGAAGGGCAAGGAAATTCCTGACCTTGCCGGAATTATTTGTTTCTCCGACCCGGTAGAACAGGGTATCCAGATTGAAGTGCGCTACAAAGACTCCAAGGGAATAGGTATATCCGAGTTTCCAGGCATGCCCATAAAGCTTGAGGTCAAGCTGTATGTGCGAGAAGGCGATGAAGATAATTACAGTCGGGGAAGACTTATCTACGAAGGCCCGGTTGAGCTCTTTTGGGATCCTAAAGCATATTTAGCCAAAAACAAAGGCATCATACCCTGGGACAAATTATCCATTGATTCTGAAAAGGAAAAATATGGCATCATGGAGCTTGTTTTGCACACACCCCAGGGGAATTTTGAAGACATCATTGAAGACGTGCAGCTTTTTAGGGAGGAGGAATAACCAATGTCTCGCAGGGGAAAAGTGGTAAAAATTCTTTTTAAAAGAGACCTTCTATATACGCTTTATAGTTTCGGTTATTATGCAATGCTTTTTGTTTCCTTCTTTGCTTCTTCCTTCATCTTAAAAAATTTCCTGACCAGCATCAACGAAGAAGATATACTGGTTTCCGCTTATCCTCTCAACTATCCACTTTACATCACCATAATTATCATTTCCCTGTACCTGGTCATCGTGTCAGCCATTTCCATCTCCAGAGAAAGAGAACAGGGAACGCTTGAAGTGCTCTTTTACGGACCAGTCACTACAGGAAGTTTTCTGGCCAGTAAGTTTCTAAAAGATTTATTTTTGGGGATCATTTCCTTAGGCTTTACCGCCTGCTACTTTTATCTGGTAAGTGCTTTTACCAATTTGGGGTTTACTATGGGACTCATCAAAGCGCTGATAATGGGGGTATTTCTCATTGCTTGTGTGGTGAGTTTCGGTCTGTTCATTTCCTCTCTCACCGGCCGTATCAGAAGCTCGGTGCTTGCTCTGGTTGCCATTTTGGGTGCTTTCCTGGCCGTACAGCTTGCCTACAACACTCTACTCGGTTTTGAAAAAGAAACACTTTCCATCCCACTCCTCTATCTCCGACAAACCCTGCACTTTGTTTTCAAAGCAATTAACTGGATATCTCCTTTTGCCTTCCTGAGTAGAGGGCTGGATTCGATCACCCTGGAAAGCACAGCTCTTTATCTTCAAAACATCCTTTACTGTACCATTTACTCCATAGTTTTCCTGATACTCTCTATCTATTCCATGAAGAAAAGGGGGGTTAAAGCTTAATGAGCTGGCAAAAAACAATTCTGCTTGTCTTGTTGGTACTAACGATCCTTTTAGGAGGCAGTGCCCTTGCTCAACCCCCGGCTTTTCGCGAGCAACTGGTTTATTCTCTTGCTTCCTTCAACGGTGCAACTTTTAGTAAAAGTTTTTGCCCGCAAAGTGAAAATACTCTTTACTTTATTGCCAATCAAGAAAATGTTATAAACCCCCGAAAAACCATTGTGTACTACTGGCCAATAACCCGCAAATATATGGCCGGCTTTAGCACCCTTAATGAAGACGTACCGGGAAAAATAGAGGTTCTCAAGGATGGCAAAGTCATACAGACCCTGGAAAAAAGAAAATATTCTTTCTATTATCCTGAGGGTTACTGGTCTGAAAAAACCATCATTTGCCTCGATGAAGAAGCAGATAAGTACTATCAGAAATACAAAAAAGCGGTAGAAGAGTTTAATCAAAAGCTCAAAGAATACTATCAGAAAATGACCGAATACCGTAAAAAGCTAAACGAGTTTTTCGAAGAAGTGCGCCGTAGACGAGAACAGGGCGAAAGCGGGCCGCTCGATATTCCCATTCCTAAGGAACCCAAGCCACCGGAGTTTGTCAAATTCTACGCTACGGAGCCTCAAGAGGGTTTCATCATCAAACTACCTGCAGGCCACTACCAGATTCGCCTGGTACTCGATGATGGAACCATCTTTGAAGGTAGTGAAAAAAAGGTAGTGGTTTTTGAAAGCCGACGCAAAGGAGGCGTTGGCTACGAAATAATACCGGGTAACCGCTGGACCAAGGAAGAAAACTGCGATGACCCCTCCTGGATCATCCACGCTGTGGGTAAAAACAATCTCTATTTCAAGCCCTTTTATCAGGAAGAATACAACGAGCTCTATCACAACAAACTTCAAGACCCACAGAATATCGGCAGAATAGAACGCTTTAAATGGGTGCACACTGAGGAAGTAGACAACGCATATCTCCTGTTTGGAAAAGGCGAAGAAATAATGCAAAAAGTGGAGAAGGCGCCCTACTTTGTAAAACAGATACCCGGTCCTGAACTTGGTTATGAAATACTGCCTTACGACGAAGAGCTCAAAAAGCGGGGCTACCAACCCACCTTCCAGGGCTACAAAGTAACCCTTTCGGAAAACTTAGCCAAAACCGACTACACCATCCAAATGGTAGACGCTGAAAAAGGAGAGCTTCTCCCTAAAAGCGAAAGAACCATTCGCCTGCTTAAAAAAGAAAACCACGTATACCTCTATCCCATTGCAGTTTTCCCCTTGGTGATTGGTGCCGTGGTTGCCCTCTCCAGAATGCGGAAAGTAGAACGTTGACTGTTAGGGGTGGCTTTGCCACCCCTGAATCAAATAAAAACTCAAAAAGCGGATAAAAAGCAGTTTTCCTTGGCAGATTTCGATAGAAAACAAAGAAGAACCTTAACGCTCATAGATTAACCCTTGGTATCTTTTCAGAACATCCTCCCGCCATCTGAGAAACTCAGAAGTTATTTCTTGCCACAAAGTAACGCCCCCACTTCCTGAAAGAAAACGGAGCAGTTTATCCTGCAAAGAACGAGCTTTACTGTCCGGGGCAACCAAGCGAGAGACCTCTCTGGGGTCGACTTGCTGACCATTTTCAATCCTCAAAAGAAAATTCTGAAAAGCGTTGTGAAAAACCACCACGTTGTCAAGGGAAGCGGTAGCTCGCAAGCCAAAAAATGGTGTGAAGAAGGAAAGGAAGCTAAAGCCCACAAAAAGAATGGTCAACCAGTAAGCAACTTCCTCAACCGTCCTCCGCCACTTTCGCCAAGAAGCACCTACCGGAATCAACCAGCCAAGCAACATGCCACACAGAAGCCCCCCTATATGGGCAGCGTTGTCTATGGTGGGCACTGCCAGACCTATTACCAGATTTATTATGATGAAAGGCAGGATGTTCAGAGCCAGACGGTTTAATGGAGTATTGCGGTGCTTCATGCCTCCCGCAAAGAGAGCCCCCGCCAGACCAAAAATAGCTCCACTGGCGCCAACGCCTACCTGCTGGTAGTTCAGAAAGTAAGAAAAAACACTCCCGCTCAAGCCGCAGAGAAAATAAATGCTTAGAAATTTCTTCTGCCCAAAAATGCCCTCAGTCAAGTGTCCCAGTTGATACAGGGCGTAGGAGTTGAAAAGTAAGTGCCACAAGTTACCATGTAAAAAGACACAGATAACTAGCCTTTGCCATTCTCCATAAGCGATAAGGGGGCCATATTTGGCCCCCAAGCGTAAAAGGTTGGAAACCGTGAAACCACCACTTAAGACAGTGGCCAGGAAAAAGATAAAATTAAAGAGGATCAGGTAATTAACCATCGTTCCCTGAAGAGGTTAAAGCTCCTTCCAACTGTTCCCTGGCCCGGACATCACTATCAAGATACTGGTTAATTTCAAAGCTCAGCTTGACCAGAAGATACAACCAGTAGATAGCAAAGGTAATAACGCTGAGCACTATAAACAAAACGATATTCCGCCGGGGAATGCGGTAAATTTCCACCTGAGCGGCGATTTTTTCTTTGCCGCGGAGGTAATTGTAAAACTTTTCCTTAATGTCGGAGAGACGATTGGTAGTCTTGAAAATATAAGATAGATACACAGCCAGAAAAATAAACCCGACAAGGTTTAAAAGAAATGCAAACCAGCCCACGAAAAGACCAACCAGATAGAGAACCAGATATACCCAGAAAGGCCAGGTAGGAACCATAAGCTCCTCAAGTCGCCCCAAAACGAAACCAACTTCTCCTCGAAGCGGATCTTCGGCATGCTCTTTAATGTTGGAGAGAAACTGCTGTGAATTTTTAACGTTAGCATTAATGGACTTTGACCACTGATAAAGGACTATCAACTGAAATATTGCCCCCAGAATGCCGAAGACTACCACCATTCCCATCGATGCAAAAGCTCCGCCTATGCCCCCGGAAGCTGCAGAAGCCGCCACACCTAAAGCGAAAACCACCGCCAGCACAACGAAAACAACGGCGAGAATCGCCATGCTGGTACTTACCCGATCCTCCTCCATAAAGCGAGAAATAGCCATCTTTCTTCCCTCCCCAAAGACCTAAAAATATACATCATTATAAAGTATTTTCAACTAATCTTCATCTATCCAGTAAATTACCCGGTTGCGGTCTTTTCCTTTAGCTCGATAGAGAGCCATATCCGCCTTGCGCAGGGTGTCAAAACGGTTTTTGGCTTGCTCTCGGCTACAAACTCCACAGGAGATAGTCACCACTCTGTAAGGAGGATTTCCAGGGTGCTCTATTTGCAGCCCCTCCACCGCTTGGCGCAGTCTTTCAGCAACCACCACCACTTCTTCCCGCTGGGTGAAGGTACACAAAGCTATAAATTCTTCACCACCAAAGCGAGCCACAAAATCACCCTTGCGCACCTTCCCGCTGAAAACTTGCCCCAAACGATGCAACAATCTATCTCCTTCGGGATGCCCAAAAGAATCGTTGTATTGCTTAAAGCGATCCAGATCTATCATAATAATTGCATAATAAACGCCATAACGAAGGTAGTTATTTTCCCATTTCTCCAGTTCCTGGTCAAAAAAACGACGATTGGGAAGACCGGTCAAAGCATCAAACAGGGCAATTCTTTGCAACTTCTGGTTAAGCTCTTCAAGTGCCTTGTTTTTTTCTTCCAGCTCCTGAGTATAAAGAGATACCTTAACGTGAACTTCAACCCGGGCAAGCAGTTCTTTCATATCAAGTGGCTTGAGCAGGTAATCATTGCCTCCAGCTTCAAATAACTTGATGCGCTCCTCTCTTTCGTCTAAGGAAGTAATGAATAAGATGGGGAGGTTGGCAAGCTCTTGTTTCTCTCGTAATTTGCGACACACTGCCAGCCCATCAATGCCTGGAAGAACTACATCGAGAAGCAAAGCATGATAGGAAGAAAGGTCTTCAACATTGAAAACATCCTCTCCCCGTTCCAGGGTATGTACTTCAAAGCCCTTTTCTTCGAGAAAGTCTTTGATCATCCGGCAAATAAATTGCGAGTCGTCAACAACCAGAACCTTAAGCTTCATCTGACAAAGTAACTTCCTGCTCTAGAAGCGAAAGAGAGCTTTCTTTAAACTTCCGGGCCACCGATTGAGGAGTCCATTTTCCACAGCGCGAACCCCAAAGGGCCTTAACCTTGCCTTCTTCCTCCAGCACCACAATCTCGCAGGAATTGGGACAATCCAGGCAGTTAAAGCTAAAGTTTTTAAAGCTTCTCTCAATAACCTCAAAACCCTGAAAAGCAGTTCTCTCTGGAGCGTATTCCATGGCAAGGATAGCTGCTCCCCAGGCTCCCATAACCCCATGCTCAGGAGGAACGATGATCTTTTTCTTGCCTCCAAAAAAATCTCGGAAAGCCTGAACAATACCCTGGTTGGCTGCCACTCCTCCCTGAAAAACAATGGGATCCTCAATGCGCTTGCCGGTGGCCAGGTTGTTCATAAAGTTACGCACCAGGGCTTCACACAGGCCTTTTATAATCTCCGCCTTTCCAAAACCTAGCTGTTGCTTGTGAATCATGTCCGATTCAGCAAATACCGTGCACCTTCCTGCAATTCTCACCGCCTGCCTGGCCTGCAGAGCAAGCTTGCCAAATTCCTCGATAGGTATGTTCAGACGTACTGCCTGATGTTCCAAAAAAGAACCAGTACCCGCCGCGCATATGGTATTCATCGCAAAGTCTTCCACCACACCATCTCGGATAATAATCAGCTTGGAATCCTGGCCTCCAATCTCAAAAACAGTCCTCACTTCAGGAACTCTCGTCAAAGCAGCAACCGCATGGGCCGTGATTTCGTTCTTTATAATATCTGCTCCCACCACTACACCAGCCAGGTGGCGAGCGCTGCCCGTGGTACCCACTGCTTTTATTTTCCCCTGGGGAGGAAAGTGTTTCTTAATATAACTCAATCCTTCCTTAAGTGCCGCAATGGGATCCCCACTGGTCTTTAAGTAACAGCTGGCTACAATATTTTTTTTAGTATCCATAAGTACAAACTTAGTGGTTACCGAACCAACATCCACGCCCAGATAAAGCTCCACTTTCACCAGACCTCCACCTTTGCCTTGTTGTTCATTTTTCTCCGTTCCAGAACGTCCACAAAGGCCTCTACGCGAGTAACCAAACCTGCTTCCCCGGAATGCTCATCTATAGCCAGGTGTAAAATGGGTAAGTTAAAATCTTCCTTCACCCTGGTAAGAACGCTTTTGGCAACAATCTCCGGCATACAGGTAAAGGGATAGAGATGCACCACCCCGTCAAACCCCTGCCGAGCATACCTAATTGTGCTACCCACACTGTCTATACCTTCTCCTCCTACAAATCTTCTCAGATAAGGTTTGGCCATTTGCCAGGCCTCAAGCTTTTCTTTAGACTTGGTAAAAGGCAAAGTGTGCAAAACGTACTCCACCGTGGAAACCGAATTGTGAACGTAGACTCCCAGATCCCCCAGCAATTTTTCCACGTTAAAGTTAATTCTTTTCTCCTGGGCTACATACACTTCTCCAACAATACCTACTCGGATAAGCGCCTGGTTCTCACACAGTTCCAGGGAATTTATAGCCTCCTCCGCGTCTTTCTTTATACTCTCAAACCTGGCTTCACTACTCACAGAACGCAGGCGATCGATGGCGCCATCAATAATGGCATCTAAAAGGTCTTTATCGGCCGCCCGGCAACGAAGGGCTCTGCGCTGGGCCTCAAGGTCCTCTGTAAAACGCAATATCTTCCAGGCTAAAGAGACAACTCTCCCAATGCGTAAAGGTGAAAGCGTTTTGCCACTCATAGCTCTCAAAGCTTGCAAAAAAGGCAACCACCCATAACGAGGATGATCCAAAAGCACGAAACGCACCTGATAACCCAGATCTTCAAGAATGATTCTCTGAATTTGAGCATAGTAGCCAAAACGGCAGGGACCTACGCCACCTGCCATAAAAAGAGTATCTGCCCCTTTCTCAATACTCTCTATAAAATTACCCAGGGTAACTTTTAAAGGAAAGCAGGCGTTTTGCGGGGCCAGCTTAACGCCCATTTCAACAGTCTTTTTAGTTATGGGCGGTGGATAAACCACATCAATGCCCAGCGAAGAATAAAGAAAACCCAAAGCTACATCAAGGTGCAGAAGATGAGGAAAAGTTGCTCTCAAATTCTCTTCGCCTCCATTTGATCATATCCACAAAAGCCTCTAAACGAGTTACCACACCCGCCTCTCCGGTATGTTCATCAATTTCCAAGCGCAAGTAGGGTAAGCCTTTTCTTTCTCTTTTCAAAGAACGTTCTATTACTTCTCCAACCAGGGAGTCTGGGCCGCATTCGAAAGAAACAAGGTGTATCAAGCCTTGAACTTCTTTCTTACCATCACGAATGAAATGTAGAGCTGTGCCCAATATTTCGTTGGAAATGGTCCAAAAGCTGACTTTGGGAACCAGCTTAAGCGCTCTACGGATCTCTCTCTCAGGAAGCATCTCAGAAACAAATACCGAAAAACCCAGATCGGCTAACTTTTGCACAACGTTCATATTGATGTAACTATCGCTAACCAGGTAAGGATGACCCAGAAGGAGAATTTTTTCCGGAAAAGCCGGAAAAGGCTTTTTGCCATCAATGAGGACCTCAGGAAGCAGGCCAGAGCGAACTTTTTCTCTAAAATCCCGGTGCTTTTCTTCAGCCAGAGAAAGAGCACGCATTGTTTCGCGTTCACTCTTTCCCAGCTTGCGCCCGATCTCCAGGTACCCCTGTATCCAGCCCCGCACTCCGCGATCCCGCATATTTACTTCGCTGTCCAGCAAATTTTCATCAGGATACCTAAACAGGTTACGGACAATGTCCGGAAGTCCCAGAATCTTGGGGCAATTGTATTCGTTTTTATGAAAGCTCACCATCCTGGGCAGAAATAAAAAATCCACCTTATCAATTAAAGAAAAAACATGACCCAGGAAAACTTTAACTGGAAAACAAATCTCATCAACACTATTGGTAAGTCCCCAATGCACTACTTCTTTGTTGGTGGGTGGTGAAACCACCACCTCAAAACCCAGCTCCTCCAGAAAAGTCTTCCATAGGAAATAAAATCGATAAAACAACAACCCCCTTGGAAGGCCTATTTTTTTCACTTTGCACTCTCCGTCTTTCTATCTTCTATCATTTAAATTTATTAACATCGTTATATTATATGTATTCCCGCGCAAAATGACAAAGCACTTCCACCAAACTTTCCAGGTCTCTAAGACTAAGCACTTCATGTGGAGAATGAGCCATGGCCAGATCTCCAGCACCAAAAACCACGGTGGGAATCCCTTTCAGGTTCAGATAAGTAGCATCCGTCCAGGAAGGCATGCCTGAGAAGACCGGTTTTTCGCCAAACACCTTGTCAAAAGCCTTTCCAAGGCAGGAAACTACCTCTTCTCCTTCAGAAAGAGCAAAAGCCGGATTCTCATCGAGAACCTCAAAATGCACTTCTTTTTGTTCAAGCAGGAAAGTAACTTCCCGTTTAACTTCCTGCAGCTTCCGTGGGGGAGCAAAAGGGAAAGAGCACTCTATAACACAGCCATCTGGAACCACGTAACTGGTCTCTCCTCCTTCAATTCTGCCAACCATAAGAGAAAGAGGCGGGCAAAACAGAGGATTTGCCTTCCAACTTGCAACCAGACTCTTGCATTCCGAAAGCAACTTACAGGAAAAGCTAATGGGGTTTACAGCGCTCTTTTGAAAAGCACCATGGCGAACCAGCCCTTCAAGGGTTATGCGCACCTCAACATCCCCAGCTAAGAGATTGGCTATGGAGAGCTGGGTAGGCTCAAGCACCACCGCACCTTTAAACTCGCGATGCGCCTCAAAATGCCAGGAACCAGCCCCGCTGGTTTCTTCTTCGGAAAAGAAGGCCAGCGCAAAAGGTGCTTCCACCCTGGAAACTGCACCAAGTAATGCTGCAATTTGCCCTCTTACATCCACCACTCCCGGACCATACAAAAACCCGCTCTTCAAAGTAAGCTGGTTAGGACGACCACCGTAGTAAACATCAACATGGGTAGCTATAAGGAAAGGTGCTTCACCTCGATAAGCGTAAAGGTTGAAACGTCCCGGGTCATATTCCTGCCAGGAAATATCAAAGCCTTTCCTCTTCAGAAAAAGAGCTATCCAGGAAAGAATGCTCTCTTCCTGACCACTGGGTGAGTAGAATTTGTAGAGCTCCTCAAGAATTTCCACCGCCTGCATCCTCAAACACCTTCTCCATACGCACCCACTTTCCCCACTGTCCTTTTTTCTGAAAACCATTCCGGAGATAAAAATCAATAGCACGCTGATTCCTCTCGCCAACCCACAGGCCAATTCTCTTTCGACCTTTACCCAAAAGGTAATCAAGGGCTTCTTCAAAAAGCATTTTGCCTATGCCTCTTCCCTGAGCAGAGCTCTCCACCACAAACTCGTGAATCTCGCCCATGGGTTCCCCGTCTTCAACCCAATTACTGTGCACACTTATAAAACCTACTGCTTTGCCACCCTGGAAAGCTACCAGAAAACCCTGAGGATCTCCGTTGTAGAGCCACTTCAGATACTGCCTGATGCGAGAAGAACGGTCATAGCAATACTCAGAAAGATCGGAACCAGAATATGCATCTCGATAAACTGCCTCAAACTCGGACAATCGGTTTCTAAACTCAAGTGGAGAAAGTCTTCTTATTTTTACATCCAGTGCTTTAACCATCGAAAACTCACCGAAAGAGAAATATTCTAACTCTAAGCAATTATCTCACAAATCAGGCTTTCTTTAAAATGGCCATAGAAAAGTAGGGTAGGTTAGAAAGGTTATTACTTCCTTTTTCCCGAAGTTCTCACCAGACCTACCGGAACATCAGGACCTCGATGTTTTGCAAAAACTGACTTCAAAAAATCCAGTTTTTCTGCTTTGATCAAACGATTCAAAATTCCCAGCAGAGTTTCGCGGTTGCCTTCAAGCTTAGCATTCAACCTCGATGCTATCTCTTCGGGAGAAAACAAACCGCGTACATCGGAAGCAGTGGTCGCCCCTGCTTCCGCTCCTATAAAATGAGCGAGCGAGCCAGGGCGTTAACTCCCCGCCATTGACCCCCAGGGTAAAGTGTTAAAAGAACTGTACCTCCCAGGAAATCAATTGGCAGTTTTTGAGTTTTCAAAGGAGGAAGTAAGGCGCTATCGCCATCCAAAAAGTGGAAATTTGATGCAACATGCTTTCTTTAAAAACTTGCGCCGCCCTGAACTTTATCAGGTCTAAAAAACAAAGATTCACGAGCTTTCCCGGTTTTGAGTGATAAAATAAATTTACAAAAATTTCCTCTAATTTCTCTACCAGTAATTGACTTTACAAAAAGTAAAACCTATACTATATATAGGTTTTTAAAATCATACTAATCCTACATATTGGGGTTATTATGCACTGTCCTTACTGTGGTGAGCCAGACTCGCGGGTGATTGACACCAGAGTCGTTGAGAACGGCTATAGTGTGCGCAGGCGCAGAGAGTGCCAGAGCTGCCACCGTCGCTTCACGACTTATGAACGCTGCGAACGAGAACCCTTAGTGGTGATCAAAAAAAGCGGCAACCGACAGTTATTTGACCGCAAAAAAATTCTCAATGGCCTCTTGAAAGCCTGCGAGAAAAGACCTGTATCCACAGAAACTTTAGAAGCCGTGGCCAGCGAAGTTGAAAAAGAACTTCAGGAAGAGGGTTTTGAAGAAGTGCCCTCCTCGTATATTGGCGAAAAGGTCATGGACAAGCTCGAAAAAATTGACCAGGTGGCTTATGTGCGCTTTGCCTCAGTCTACCGCGAATTTCGCGATGTAGACCAGTTCATAGAAATTTTAGGTTCTTTAGTTAAAGAGGAAAAAAGGGGGTTTAAAAATGGAGGAAACTCATGACCTACTTGCTCCTCAGCAGGTGCAAAAGAGGGATGGAAGGATTGTGCCCTTTGATAGAGCTCGTATTGAGCGAGCTATCTACAAAGCCTTTCAGGCTGTGGGGGAAGAAACGGCAAGCATTCCCGAAGAATTGAGTAAAATAGTAACCGCGAAGCTATTCGAAAAGTTTGGCTCGGATGCAACAGTAAACATTGAAACCATCCAGGACTTTGTTGAAGAAACACTGATTGAAAATGGTTTTTCCAAAGTAGCCAAAGCTTACATCCTCTATCGCCGTAAACGCCAGGAATTGAGAGAGGCTCTGCAGGCCAGAGTGGACATAGAAAAAATCGTCCAAGAATATCTCTTGCAAGCAGACTGGCGCACCCAGGAAAATTCTAACACTACTTACTCTTACCCTGGCCTGGTTCTACATGTTGCGGGTTCCGTAATGGCCAATTACACCCTAAACCGCATTTATCCAGACGAAGTCAAAGAAGCACACATCAACGCTGACATTCACATCCACGATCTTTCTTACGGGCTAACTGCATATTGCGCAGGCTGGTCGCTGGAACAGTTAATCCGCGAAGGGTTTGGGGGAGTAAAAGATAAAATAGCCGCTGGACCAGCCAAACACCTTTCTGCTTTAACCGGGCAAATGGTCAATTTTCTGGGCACCATGCAGATGGAGTTTGCCGGAGCTCAGGCTTTTAATTCTGTTGACACCTACCTTGCTCCTTTTGTTCGTTTTGATCGGCTTAATTATCGAATGGTCAAACAGCTTATTCAGCAAATGGTTTTTGCCATGAATGTGCCTTCTCGCTGGGGAAGTCAAGCACCTTTTATCAACTTTTCCTTCGACTGGATTGTGCCCGAAGATATGCGTGAGCGTCCAGTAGTAATAGGTGGGAAGGAAAGACCGGATCTGGGCACCTATGGCGACTACCAGGAAGAAATGGATATGATCAACAAGGCATTTCTTGAGGTTATGCTGGAAGGTGATTATGAAGGAAGAGTCTTCTCCTTTCCCATACCCACCTACAATATAACCTCTGATTTCCCTTGGGAATCAGAAAATGCTCAGCTTCTCTGGAAACTCACTGCAAAGTACGGTGTGCCTTACTTCCAGAATTTCATTTCTACAGACATGAACCCGGGTGATGTTCGCTCCATGTGCTGTCGCCTGCAGCTGGACCTGCGTACCCTGCGCAATCGCTTTGGGGGTCTCTTTGGCTCAGCAGATAAAACTGGTTCCATCGGAGTGGTCACCATCAACCTGCCCCGGATTGGCTACTTGAGCAAATCCGAAAAAGAATTTTTCGCTCGCCTCAAACGAGCCATGTACGTAGCAAAAACAGCCCTGGAAATCAAGCGCAAAGTTATCGAGCGCAACATGAAAAATGGCCTTCTTCCCTACACACGGAGATACCTGGGAACTTTTCGCAATCACTTCTCAACTATTGGTCTTGTGGGCATGAACGAAGCCTGTCTTAATTTCTTAGGAGTATCCATAGCTCATCCCGAAGGAAAAGCTTTTGCAATTAAAGTTCTGAACTTTATGAGAGAACTGCTTGCTGACTTTCAGGAAGAAACGGGCAACCTGTACAACCTTGAAGCAACCCCAGCAGAAGGTGCCAGCTACCGCCTGGCACGTCACGACAAAAAAAGGTTCCCCGACATCATAACTGCTGGCGAAAACGAGCCTTATTATACAAACAGCACCTACCTTCCTGTTAACTACACTGAAGACCCCTTCGAAGCATTGGAACACCAGAAAGATCTGCAGACACTCTATACAGGAGGCACTGTCTTTCATCTCTTTTTGCCTGAAACCCCTCATCCCCAAACCGTAAAGCTTTTTATCAAAAGAGCTTTTGAAAACTATCCCATCCCCTATTTGACTATCACTCCCACTTTTTCAGTCTGCCCCAACCATGGGTATCTGTCCGGCAAAACTTTCATCTGCCCTCACTGTAATCAGGAAACAGAAGTTTATTCTCGAGTGGTGGGTTACTATCGCCCGGTAAGGCGCTGGAACCGGGGCAAACAAGAAGAATTCAGGAAACGCAGAGAATACCAGCTTGAAAAAGCAAAGGTCTTGGGAGCCTGATCTATCAGGCTCCCCGAGTGCACAATGTTTCGTGGATGGCAAAAAGCAAGTTACATAGATTATCCAGCCAAAATCAGTACCCTGCTCTTTGTGGGTGGCTGTAATTTCTATTGTCCTTACTGCCAAAACCCGGAGCTGGTTAAAGATTGGCAAAAGCTGCCTTTAATTGAAGAAAACATGGTTCGTGAGTTTCTCATCAAGCGCAAAGCCTTCATTGATGCAATTTGTATAAGCGGTGGAGAACCACTGCTGCATTTCGAAAAATTATTTTCTTTTCTGGAATGGGCAAAAAAAGAAAATTTCTTAATCAAAATAGATACCAACGGTAGTTTCCCAAATAGAGTTAAAGAACTTGAAAAAGAAGGGCTTGTGGACTACTGGGCCATAGACTTTAAAGTACCGCCAGAAAATTACTCCTTAGTAGCACCCCAAACATTCCACAAAGGGTTTCTCAAAACTCTGGAACTTACCTTAAATTTTCCCTCTCACAAAGTAGAGTTTCGAACCACCATTTACCCTCCTTTTCATACCTTGAAAACCTTAGAAGAAATGGCCCAATACCTACAAAAAGCCCCTCTCTGGTACTGGCAAAATTTTCAAAAGCAGAAAACTCTTACCGAGGAAGCACAAAAAGTCAACCCTTACCCAATAGCAACCCTCAAAGCCTGGGCAGAAGAAATCAATTCCAAACTGGGAAGAAAACTGGCACGCATCCGCGAATGAATATGCTCACTCCAGGTTAGCATGTCGACGCATCATTTCTAAATATGCCTCTTCCTTTCTATCCCAGATAAGGTAAAGTATGCAAGCATCAAAGAGGATGAACAGTGCGTCTTCAAAGCGAGTCCCGCTACCATTTGCAAAAAGCTGAACGCTGGGTGGTGCATCCTCACTTTTAAGCGGAACCACCAGATCAGCAACTTTGGCAAGCGGTGTATTAACCTTTCCAGTAAAAGCAACTACTCGGGCACCAAACTTTTTAGCTTTTTCGCTAAAAAGCAATACTGAAGAAGTGGCACCTGAACCACTGGCTACTACCAGAATATCACCTTTGCCAATTGAAGGACAATCCACCTCTCCAACAATATGCACCCTGTATCCAAGATGCATGAGTCGCATGGCAAAAGCTTTTAGAATTAAGAAGCTTCTCCCCCGGGCCCAGAAAAAAAGGCGCCTGCCTTTCCAATCCGAAGCAACCTCCTGCAAAAGCCCGGACAATGCTTTCTTATCTACTCTCTCAAGAAGCGAACCAGCCTCGTCCAGCACTACTTTCAAAACCGAAGAAAAATCAGGCAGATCCATACTCATCAAGAAGCCTCCTCAGTAACTTCAAGGTTTCTTTGGGAGCAGAACTCCTGGTCACCGCAGAACCAACCACCACCACCTCCGGGGAAAGTGCTTCGAGCACTTGAGGCAAAATGCGAGGGTTCAAACCACCAGCGACCATAAGGGGAAGGTTATGTTCCTTAAAAACCAGAAATTCCTGCAACTCATCAAGAAATGCTGCTCCTTTCTCCACCACATCATGGGGCACATGAAGGCAAAGGTAGTGGGGAGGATGAGCGAGTAAGTACTGAATTTTTTTTCGGTCAAAAGGCAAAAGATCAACGGTATCCACAACCACTCTGGTTCCCTCTTCCCGGCAGGCACTGTAGACTTCCTCAAGGGTTTCCACTCTTGCACCAGCAAGAACAGAGACCAGAGAAGCTCCGTGTTCCAAGGCCAGTTTGGCCTCCGCAAAACCTCCGTCAACAATCTTCAGGTCGGCAAATACTGGAATTTGCTTTCCCAAGCACTCCTGTAAAGAAGGTATTACAGAAAGACCGTATCTTAAAATAAAGGGAGTTCCCACCTCCAGGATATCCGCCAGCTCCCCAATAGGAGCACAGAGGCACTTCGCCTCATCCAGAGATACAAAATCCAAGGCAACCTGTAAAAGTGTTCTCTTCATTCTTCTTCAAGTAATCTCATGATCAACCCACTCCATACCTTGGGATAAAAATAGGTCGACTTCTGAGGCATCCGCTGAAAGGCATGCACTGCCCGCTCCACATCCTCAAGGGGAGTGGGTTTCATGACGAACACCAGCTGGTATTCGTTTTCTTCGTTGGCAATCTGAAAAACATCCTTGGTGCCTCTAAGATAATCGATATAAAGGTTTTTCTTCTGGGTCTCCTCATCAATCCCCAGTATTTCCTCAAAAACCAGCCTGTGCAGAACTGAGGTATCAAGGTAGCGGTTGACATCCTCCTTACCCAATTTTTCATCCATAATGTGGTGATCCCGCAAAGTGATACAACCCCAGGTCCCTTCCACCTTATCATAAACACCTATGGTGTTAGGGGGGGCCTGCTCTAAGAAAAGCTCCATGGCTTCCTCTCCTTCAAACAGGTGAACCATAAAGTATTCCTCGCAGCGCTTGAAAAAGTCTCTGATCTGCTCTAACGGCAAACCATGTATCAGACGATGGGTAGGTAAGACGAGAAGGCCCGGGTTTTTCAGGTTAACCAGAGTCATCATCACGTAATCTGCAGGTAAATCTCCAGGGGGGTCTCCCAGTTTTTCCCTTACTTCCCTGCGGTACATCAGGCTGGTTTCGTAACGGTGATGCCCATCAGCAAGGATAATAGTTCGCGGATTCAAAATCCTTCGAATCTTATCAACCGTCCGAACATCAAGTAATCTGAAAATTCTGTGTAAAACTCCGTCGAAATCGACAAACTCCAAAAGCAGGCTTTCGGCTTTTTTGTTCTCCTCAAGCAATGAATCCACTTCCATGGTGCCTTCATTAAAAATACCGAAAATCTGCTCCAGGTTAGCCTCAGTAGCCCTCAGCAACTCCAGGCGATCTTGAGAATATTTGGGCATGGTCTTTTCATGAGGCAGGATAATACGCTTTTCAAACTCCTCGATGCGTACCAACGCGATAAAACCCGTGCGTACCTTTCTTTCACCAGAGCGAGGAACGGTGAATTCCTGTTCATAAACATATAAACCAGGAAGAGGGTCTTTTTCTATAATCCCTTTCTTAAGCCAGCCTCTGAAAAGCTCTGCAGCGTTTTGGTAACCACTATCATCTCTTCCCAAAATAACGTGCACGATGTTTTGGGGGTCCTGAGCAAGCATCTTTTTTTTGCGACGAGAAATAACATCATAAGGTGGAGCAACCAGCTTCCCAATGCGACCCTCTTTAATTAACTTTTGCGAATAATGATAACCACGAAAGGGTTTCAAAACAGCCATCGCTCAACCTCCATCTCCATCACAGCTCGCCCGACAACTGGGTGGACTGTTCGCACTCTCCGTTATTAAAAAACAAAGAACGAGTAAAAATTTCCTGAAAATCAGCCCTTCCAGAAAGCTCAATATAGCGGGCTTCCCTCGCCAGCTCCTCACAGTGCCTGCGAAATCTCTCTGAAAGCAGCGCTTCCTTTGCTCCTGCCAGACAGGCATTACCCACCGATTCTACTCGCTTTGCCGGAGGGATAAGACCTATTTTAACCGCACTCCGAGGATTAATAAAGCTCCCAAAAGAACCAGCCAGAACGACTCTCTGAATGTCTTCTTCTCCAAGGCCAGCCTCTTTAAGGAGAATGGCTCTCCCAGCCTGAAGTGCGGCCTTGGCAAGCTGCAACTGCGAAATATCTTTCTGAGTAAGCACCAGACGGGGTTCTCTGTTTATCACAAAAACTTTTTCTCCATTCTTCTCTTCTTCAATTCTTGTAACCAAGGGATGCGAACTATTATCTACAAAGCGCCCGGTAGGACCTATCAGGTCATTCTCTATCAATAAAGCCAGGATATCTATCAAACCGGTGCCACATATACCTCGAGGGGGCTCCCCACCAACAGTATGCCAGATTAAATCTCCTCCTTTGAAAGACACCGAACTCACCGCTCCAGGGGTAGCCCTCATCCCTTGACGAATTTGCGCTCCTTCAAAAGCAGGGCCAGCAGCCGTCCCACAACACCATACCTTACCCTTATGGACTAGCACTATTTCTCCATTGGTTCCAATATCTATGTATAGAGTAGTCTCTTTACTTTCTTCAACGTTGAAGGTAGCCAGACCAGAGACAATATCCCCTCCGACATAACCAGCACAGGAAGGAAAAAGGTAAACCTGAGCCTGGGGATGGACCAGAAGCCCCAGCTCTTCGCCCAAAGCAACGCTGGAGCGAACAAATACTGGCGCATAGGGAGCAATACCTATCGAAACAGGAGAAACACCCCAGAAAATATGCTCCATGATAGTGTTGCCAGCTACAGAAACCACAAATATATCTCGAAAGTTCTTGTGAGTTTTCTCCATTGCTTCCTCGATAAGCTGATTCATGGTGGAAACAGCCGCTTCTTTCAACCTGATCAGGTTGTTTGAGCTTCTCTGGATAGCCTCAATGCGGGAAATGACATCGGCTCCAAAGCTCACCTGACGGTTGAGAGTAGCTCCTCTGTAAAGGGATACCCCACTCTTGAGGTCCACCAGCTCACAGGCTAAAGTGGTGGTGCCCAGGTCAAAAGCCACCCCCAAAAAATCCTCATTCTCGAGTTGGCTTTTCTCAGCAATATACCATATTTTGTTTCTTCCATACACCACTTCAAAGGATTTCGTTTCCTGGTCACCAATTGAGCCAAGAACCCGAAGAGAATCTGCATCCCACTCAGGAAAGGAAACAGGCTCACCAAGTTCTCGTTCCAGAATCTCCTGCAACGAAAGACCCTCCACGATTCCTGGCTTGTGCAAAACAACGCTTTTTTTACGTAATGGCAGATCCTTGGCTAAACTCTGATTGCGACCATAAAAAACACTTTGAAGCGAAAAAGCATCCCCATGCGGAATCCTTATCTTCAGGTTACTCCTGAGCTCAACCTGACAGGCAAGTCGAAAGCCTTCATCAATTTTCTTCTCATCAAGGTGGTGCAGCTCTAAAGCAGTGGGTGATGTAACTTCCCCCTCAACAATCTGAATCAAACATTTACCACATAATCCCTTACCGCCACAGTAGGCCTCTGCCAGCAACCCTTCTTGCTGAAGAACCTCGAACAAATCCTTAGCGGATTCTAAGACAAAAACCTTCCCTCGATCCAAAATTTCAACCTTAAACATTTCTTCCTTACCTCAAACACTGATTCAGGCAGTATTAAAAGTTAAACATCAGTGAAAGTTTATCACACTCGTCAAGCAAAAAATAGAACTTGAACAAGCGGAAAGCCTCTTAAAACCCTGATGGGGGCAAAACATTTCTGGGAAAGAAAAACGGTACCCCAGAAAAGAAACACTCCTTCCCCAGGCACCGCTTAAAAACTTTTAAGGATCAAAAGCGCTATTGCTTATGCTTACACATCTTTTGACTGTCCATAGTAGGCATTTTTCCCGTGCTTCCTCTGATAGCGTTTCTCAAGAAGGTGTGCAGGAAGACCAGGAGCATTGGGGTTAATATCCAGAGTAGCCGCTGCCATTTTAGCGACTTCCTCGAGCACCACACTGTTGAAAACCGCTTTTTCCACGGTATCTCCCCAGGTGAAAGGGCCATGAAAGGCAACTATAACTCCTGGAGTAGCCAGGTAATCCTTACCCTCGAAAGCCTCAACTATGACCCGACCTGTATTCTTTTCAAGCTCCGCCACTTCTTCAGGATGTAGCGGCCGAGTACAGGGAATTTCTCCATAGAAATAATCAGCGTGAGTTCCTCCCAAGCAGGGAATTGATTTCATCGCCTGTGCCCAGGCACAAGCCCAGAGAGAGTGGGTGTGTACCACTCCACCTATTTTCTCAAAATGACGGTAGAGGTAAACGTGAATCATGGTATCCACCGAAGGACGCAAACTCCCTTCCAGCAGTTTTCCTTCGAGGTCCACGATCACCATTTTTTCAGGAGAAAGCTCCTCATAAGGTACTCCACTGGGTTTAATCACCATCAAACCCTTTTCTCTGTCAATAGCACTTGCATTTCCCCAGGTGTAAACGACGAGACCCTTCCGCTGCAATTCGCAGTTGGCTTCAAAAACTCTTTTGCGTAAATCCTCGAGCATGTCCATCCTCCCTTTCCTTCAAGAAATCTGGTCGTTCATCCGCCAGACATCAACTAACTTTTCTCTCAAGGTTCTGTAAACGTTGTACTTTTCTCTATAAAGCCGATGATATTCAAAACGAGGATAAAACTCCTTGTT
>CAZMZG010000020.1:0-25854 GCA_964570785.1 uncultured Atribacterota bacterium
CTCCGAAATTTCCTGCTGACGGTTTTCAGAGCGCCCGTAACCCCTCATGAGTTGCAGGTAATCAACGATTATCAAACCCAGGTTTTTTTCGGCCTTGAGCCTCCTTGCCTTGGCACGGATTTCCATGACCGAGATGTTCGGACTATCATCTACAAAGATGAGAGCCTCAGCAAGCCTCCCCGCAGCATGAGCAAGCTCTGGCCAGTCTTTCTCAGTGATCAAACCCCTGCGTACCCGACTTGCACTTATGCGCGCCTCACTGCATAACATGCGCTGAGCAATCTGGTCCCGTGACATCTCAAGACTGAAGATGGCCACTGGTATTTTAGCGTGAATACCCACGTGCTGAGCAATATTCAAACAAAAGCTGGTTTTACCCATGCCAGGTCTTGCTGCAACAACTATAAAGTCAGATGGGTGAAAACCGGTGGTCAGGGCATCAAGGTCCACAAAGCCAGAAGGTATGCCAATAACATGCTCATCACGTCGATAAAGCTCTTCTATGCGGTCAAAAGCTTGATTAATGATCTCTTTAAGTGGCACAAAGTCATAGCGAATTTTTCTCTGGGAAAGTTGAAGAATCATCTGCTGTGCCCTATCTAAGAGAACGTTCGCATCCTCTTCCCCTTCATAGCTCTCCTTTACAACGCGATTACAAAGTTGTATCAAGGAGCGGATCAGGGATTTTTCTTCAACTATACGCGCATAATACTCGACATTAGCAGCAGTAGGCACAGAACTTGCCAAAAGAGTTATATATTCTATGCCCCCCACTCGCTCCAGCTGGTTCTTTTGCCTGAGCTTCTCGGTAAGAGTGACAATATCGCAGGGCTGGTTTTCGCTAAAAAGCTCCCAAATGCCCTCGAAAATCAAACGATGATTTTCAAAGTAAAAATCTTCGGGCCTTAAAATTTCCAGAACTCTTAAAAGAGCTTCTCTATCCAGTAAAGCCGAGCCCAGCGTGGCCTGTTCGGCTTCCTTGTTGTGAGGAGGTATCCTTTCAATACTCAGGATTCAGCCTCTCCCTCTTCGGGTATGACCCTAATCTTAATCTGGGCATAATTACCCTTGCCAAGATGAATCTTAACTTCTTTTTCTCCGACTTCCTTGATGGGTTCCTCAAGAGCGATGAATTTTCGATCAAAATCCACTCCTAGTACTTCAGAAATTTTTTTAGCAATCTCCGAGGAAGTCACCGATCCATAAAGCTTTCCCTTTTCTCCGGCCTTACGGACAAAGTCAAGTACCAAGCCGTCTATGCGGCTTTGGAGTGCCTGGATTTCTTCCATCTCCTTAGCCTCACGGAGTGCCCTTTTTTTCTTAAGGTGCTCAACCTGGGCCATGTTGGCTGGAGTGGCTTCAATAGCCAGCTTACGTGGCAAAAGAAAGTTTCTGGCATAGCCAGGTTTAACCTCTACCACGTCTCCTTCTCTGCCCAGATTTTCTACCTTTTGCAAAAGGATAACCCGCATATTACCACTCTCCTTTACTTCTTTTTGAGAAGCTTTCTAAAATCAAACCAGGTGTCAAAAACTCCCAACCAGGCAAGAACCGTAGAAAAAACCGGTTGCATAACCACAAATATAATTATAATTGCTCTAATCACACGCTGGGCAATGACTTTTCTGAGAAAAAAATTCAAAATCGCCACTCCCTGCACCATGAAAAGAATCTGGGTTACCAGCTGCAAATTCAAACCAATCTGGTAAACAAAACTGCTTCCCCCCAGAAAAAGCAACAACCAGCTCAAAAAGTACATCCAGACCATTGAAGGTGGCAAGCGCCATTCGCTAAAAGCAGGAAAAGAAGGAAACCTGATCCCTATCCTTTTACCCACCCAGCTGCCCAAAACAAAGTTCAGAAAGGTATCAAAAAGGGCGGCAAGAATCAGTATGGCCGGGATAGTCATTTTCACAATCCGCATCAGGGTCTCGACACTATTTTCTCCCAAACCTTCTCCCAGGTTACCCAGCATACTGTAGGCCTGGCCAAAGGCCTGTTCCATAAGGTTTAAGCTCTCAATGATGGGATTTTTACCCATCAAAAGAAGCGTTAACCCCACCAGGGCCAGCTTAGAGAGTAGAGAAACCAGAGCACCAAGGCCGATTATCTCCACCCATCCATACCCTCTTTTAACAAGAACTCCCATAAAAATGCCCAGAAAAGAAAAACCCACAAAGCAGATTATTGCCTGATACAGGCCTGCAAAGGCAAGAATAATGAGTGTAGCAACCGCTGCAGCCAGAAAACCCACCTTGAGATTCCAACGAATGACCAGAAACATCACTGGCAGAGGACAAAGAAAACTCAACACCAGGCCAAAAACGGGAATATATATGGAACCAAGGTAAAGGATCACGGTGAGGGCAGCAAAAAACGCACCCTCTACCGTGGGCGTTACTCTCCGCACGTTACTACTTACTCAACAGTATAAGGCAACAGAGCCAGTTCTCTGGCTCTTTTGATAGCCCGAGCCAGCATTCTCTGGTGCTTAGCACAGTTACCGGTAACTCTTTTAGGAACGATTTTCCCACGCTCACTGAGAAATCTCTGCAGCCTATCAACGTCTTTATAGCTCACTTCAATCTTTTCTATACAAAATATACATCCTTTCTTCTTTTTTCTCCTGAAGAATCTCTTCTTAGCTCCGCTTCTCTCGGCCATGTTATTAAATCCTCCTTTGGCTCAATCTAATTTAAACAAATTGTCATCGGAAGAACTCTCGCTTCCTCTAAGCCCGGAAAGTCTTTTCACATCCAAAGCCACTATTTCATAAGCCTTGCGTTTTCTGCCTGAAGTGTCCTCATAAACCCTCACCTGAATCCTGCCTTCAACAAACACCCAGTCATTGCGACGAAGCTTTTCTTCACAGAACACTGCCAGATCTTTCCAGGCGATAATGGTGAAATAATCCAGTATTTCCTTTCCATCTTCAGAAGTGTATCCCCGATACACTCCCAAAGGAAAGCTGGTTACTGGAGTACCGCTTGGCACATAACGAAGAACCGGTTTTTGAGTTAAATAACCGATCAAAAAAACGCGGTTCAGAGTAGGTTGAGACATTATTCCTCGCTGGAATCGCTACTCTTTTCTGGAGCTATCTCCTCTCCAGAAACAGTAGTGTCTACCTCCTGACTAACCTGGGGTTCGGCTTTGGAAGGAACACTTTCTTCTTTAGTCTCCTTTTCACGAACCAGGATGTGTCTCAAAACAGAGGGCAAAAGTCGAACTTGGCGACTTACCTCCCGTACCTCTTCCGGAGGAAGAAGTAAAGAAATAAAAAGGTAATATCCTTCCGTCTCTTTTTCAATCGGGTAGGCCAGTTTCCTTCTACCCCAAAAATCCACCTCTCCTGCTTCGCCACCTCGGGAAACGACTATCTCCTTAACTTTTTCCACCACACCCTGAATTTCTTCTTCACTAAGCTGTGACCTCAACACAAGAGCTAATTCGTAATTCCTCATTGCTTAAACCTCCCTTCGGACTTTACGGCCTCGTCTTAAGACGAGACAGGGATAAAACTTTCAAAAAATCAACTATTAGGTTCCCTCCTCCCAGGAGGAGAGATACTGTTTCTGTCTCTCAGTCATTGTTTCTATTTTAACCCCTAAACGTTCTAATTTCATCAGTGCTACCCGGTGATCGATTTCTTCAGGAACCTTAAAAACATCTTTTGGAAGAGTAGAAGCCTTCTCCTTAAGATAAAGCACCGAAAGCGCCTGGTTGGCAAAACTCAAGTCCATAACTTCAGGGGGATGACCTTCTGCACAGGAAAGATTGACCAATCGCCCTTCTCCCAATAAGAAAATTCTCTTCCCATCAGGAAGAGTGTACTCATCGATCATGCCGCGTATTTTTCTTTTGTTCACGCATAGCCTTTCCAAATCTTCGACATCTATTTCCACGTTGAAATGACCCGCATTGCTCAGAATTGCCCCATCACGCATTTTAAGAAAATGCTCCTTCCTGATCACCGAAACATTCCCAGTTGCGGTAACCAGCACTTCTCCCCAGAGAGCCGCTTCATCCATAGACATGACCAGATTGCCGTCCATAAAAGCTTCCAGAGCGCGAACTGGATTCACTTCCACAACTGCCACCTGAGCCCCCATTCCCCGAGCTCTCAAGGCAATACCCCTTCCACACCATCCATATCCTACAACCACAAACCTTTTTCCGGCCAGCAAAATGTGAGTGGCACGCAATATACCTTCAATAGTACTTTGACCCGTTCCATAACGGTTATCAAAAAGATGTTTGGTATCAGCATCATTAACAGCAATAATTGGATAAGCGAGCTTCCCACTTTGGGCAAGGCTCTTCAGACGAATCACTCCAGTAGTGGTTTCCTCCGTCCCACCCCAGACACCTTTAAGGAGTGCACCACCTTCTTTATGAAGATAAGAAACAAGATCCGCACCATCATCCATGGTAATTTGAGGGGAAAAACTAACTACTTCTCTTATATGACGATAATAAGTATCCCTGTCTTCCCCTCTGACTGCAAAAACCGGGATTTCAAAATCGTTCACCAAAGAAGCAGCCACTTCATCCTGAGTACTCAGAGGATTAGAAGCACAAAGCCGAACCTGAGCGCCGCCTTTTTTGAGAGTCAGCATGAGGACCGCTGTTTCAGAAGTAACATGCAAACAAGCTGCAACCCTTAATCCTTGAAGAGGTCTGGTTTTTTCCCATTCTCTGCCAATAGCAGATACTACAGGCATCTCCCTGGATACCCACTCGATTTTCTTCCTGCCTTCAGTAGCAAGAGCAAGGTCCCTCACATGATAATCCATGACATTCGCTCCTTTAAATACCAGCTAACTTTCTGATTGCCTCCACCTGATCGGTTTTTTCCCAGCTGAAATCCGGGTCATTGCGCCCAAAGTGGCCGTAAGCTGCTGTCTTTTTATAAATAGGTCTGCGTAGTTTAAGATTTTTGATAATCGCCCCAGGTCGCAAATCAAATATTTTGTTAACAATCCTGAGAATTTCCTGATCAGGTATTTTCCCCGTACCAAAGGTATTTACCGACATGGAAACGGGTCTGGCAACACCAATGGCATAAGCCACCTGAAACTCGCACTTATCAGCAATCCCCGCTGCCACAATGTTCTTAGCCACATACCTTGCCGCATAAGAAGCCGAACGATCCACCTTCGTGGGATCTTTACCCGAGAAGCATCCACCACCATGTCTCCCCACACCGCCGTAAGTGTCCACAATTATTTTACGACCGGTAAGCCCTGTATCCCCCTGAGGACCTCCAATTACGAAACGGCCAGTAGGATTGACGAGAATGCGTGTTTTCTCCTTCAAAAACTCGTGAGGAATAACCGGCTTTATGACTTGCTCAATAATATCTTCCTTAAGAGCTTCAAGAGAGATATCAGGGTGATGTTGTGCTGAAACGATTATAGTATTGATACACAAAGGCTTTCCATCTTCGTAGTCAACCGTAACCTGGGTTTTCCCGTCAGGGCGAAGATAAGGCAGAATACCCTTCTTACGAACCTCAGCTAATCTGTGAGCAAGACGATGAGCCATGGCAATGGGAAAGGGCATAAGCTCTGGGGTTTCATTGCAGGCGTAACCAAACATCATACCCTGATCTCCAGCACCCAGAGAAAGTTCTTCATTCTCAAATTCCTCACCCATTTTGGCTTCCAGAGAACGGTTAACACCCAGCGCAATGTCCGGAGACTGTTCATCAATAGCCGTCAAAACAGCGCAGGTCTCGAAATCGAAGCCATACTTTGCTCTGGTATACCCTATATCTCTGACCGTACTTCTCACCACCTGGGGAATGTCAACATAAGAGGTGGTGCTGATCTGCCCGGCCACGAAAACCAAACCCGTAGCTACCAGTGTTTCCACGGCCACTCTTCCCAGGGGATCCTGAGCATAAATGGCATCCAAAACGGCATCCGAAACCTGATCTGCTATTTTGTCAGGATGCCCTTCAGTTACCGACTCAGAAGTGATTTGATATTTTCCATTTTCCACATCCTCTCCCCCTTTCTACAGGAGCCTCTTTTCTCTTTATGTTTCTTTTCAAAAGAAGAACCTAAAAGCAACAAAAATAGCCCCCACTCAGGGGGACCAGGAAAAGTAAAGTATCAAAAAGAAAAAAATTTGTCAACGCATATCTTCCAACAAATCTATTTTTTCCTTTTCCGAATAGACAAGCGGTGCCCTTCTCCACAGCCTTTCCAGCTGGTAAAAGGAGCGCTCCGCCTCACGAAAAACGTGAATTATTAAGTCGCCATAATCCAGTAAAATCCATTCTCCAGCATCTTCGCCTTCAACATGCAAAGGTCTGAAAGAGTGCTCCCGCATCTTCTCCACAATTTCTTCTGCAATGGTTTGAGTTTGCACATTTGAAGAACCGCTGCAAATCAACCAGAAATCGGAGAAAGGGAAAAGCCCTCTCAAATCAATCACCACCAGGTCATAAGCCTTTTTACTCTTAGCAGCTTCCCTGGCAATGTTTATCTTCTGCAAAACGACTTTCAAGAAACAGAAACCTCCTCATCAAAAAAATCTAAAATTATTCTCCGGGCCTCTTCAAAATCAGGTTTCCAGTAGCTGATCCCTTCAATATAGGCAGGTTCGCCAGGCATCGTCACAAAACGGATATCCTTTTCCTTCAAGCCCCTGTACCACAAAGCGATTTTGACAAGCTCTTCCGTTTGAAGGTTAGTAACCAAAGCTGACCGCAGACTCTCCAGAATCTCGGGAGCTTTTACAATGTTGTCCAGTTGCTCCATTTTATCAAGAAGGGCCTGTAAGAACTTTTGCTGTCGCTTTATCCTTCCAATATCCCCAAGCTTATCCGCCCGAAAGCGCACGTACTGCAGTGCCTTTTTACCGTCGAGTACCTGCCGCCCTGGAACAAGATCTATAGAAAAATTCTGTGCCTTATCCTGGTATTTCATGCGCTTCTCAACCTCTATCTCCACCCCACCCAGAAGGTCAATAACCTTCTCAAATCCCTGATAGTCAACTTCTACAAAATAGGGAATCGAAATGCCCAGCCCTTCCTCAAGGGTTTTCCTCAAAAGTTTTATTCCTCCAAAAGCATAAGCGTGGTTAATTTTGTCATATCTTTCCCGATCCGGGACATAAAAACGAGAATCACGAGGAACCGAATAAAGCATAATCCGATTCCCCTCAGTGTTAAGAAAAACAAGTATTATGGTATCACTTCGCAAGGGCTTAATACT
The DNA here is from genome assembly GCA_964570785.1 of uncultured Atribacterota bacterium. Classification (GTDB taxonomy): domain Bacteria; phylum Atribacterota; class Atribacteria; order Atribacterales; family Thermatribacteraceae; genus Thermatribacter. Next base: position 7,227 of record CAZMZG010000020.1, read on the forward strand.
GTCCTGTCCCACTATGAGTATACAGGTATTCTTCGGAGTGTCATAACCAAGAACCTTCTTAAAAAGAGCTTCCCTGAAGGGAGCATTAAAAACAAAGAGCATCACAAAACCGGTAAAAAAACCGATGAACAAAAACAATATTTTGATTCTGGACTTAGATTTGGTGCGTCTTTTCTTTTTCTGTTTTGAAGTTTCCACTTTCTCCGATACCCCACTTTCCTGATTCTACATTCCAGGCCCGAATCGTAGCAGGATAAATGATTTTCCCGCCAGAAATGAGATATTTCAATTTTACTTTCAAAGAATAAAAATAAGCTCTCTCCAAATCATAATAAGCTATATCTTTTATTTCTCTGGCTTCTTCAAATTTTCTTCCGGGCTCACAAATATCAGCCACAAACAAAAGTTTATCAAATTTCCCCATCGCTTCGCATGCTGTAGCATGCCAGCAGATAGCTCGCAAAACCAAGAAATCCTTGATTCCCAGCACATTTTTGAGAAAAGCTGGCGCAGCGAAAGCATGATGAATTTCAGGAATGCTCCAGATCTCCCGACTGGCCCAGGAAGGCAGGAAAGAAGAGATTTTCTCAAGAGGAAAATCTCGTAGGCAATCGTGTAAAAGACCAGCCAGAAAGGCTCTCTCCTCGTCGAGGTGGCTGCGGGCAGCCAGGGTTGCCGCTTCTTTAGCCACCCTTTCTGAATGTTCAAGCCGGCAGGGAGACAACATATTCTTCAGTTCTCCGTAAAGATCTTTAAATCCCATCTCTATACAGCCCATTTTTATAGATATAATGCTCGACCGTTTCCGGCAAAAGATACTTGATTGATTCTCCCCGACGCACTCTCCTGCGAATCTCTGAAGAAGAAATAGCCAGGGCAGAAACCTCTATTATCCTCACGTTATCACGAAAATCCTTATCGATATTAAGCTTGTAACCAGGTCGCGAAGCAGCAACAAAGGTACACATGGTCAGAAGTTCCTGGGGGTTGTTCCAGGTTGAAATTTGGGCAAAGGCATCGGCACCGGTTATGAAAAACACTTCGGTCTCTTCTCCCCATAATGTCTTGAAGTAGCGAACCGTATCGACAGAATAAGAAGGACCAGGCCTTTCGATTTCTACACGAGAAACACTAAAATAGGGGTTAGTCACCGTAGCAAGCACCACCATGAGATACCTGTGTTCGGGGTCAGTAATCCTCTGGCCAACTTTATGAGGAGGCCTCCCTGAAGGAACGAAAACTACCTCATCAAGGTCGAAATAGTCTCGTACTTCCTCTGCGGTAACCAGGTGCCCATAATGTATGGGATCAAAAGTACCGCCCATTATTCCCTTTCTTGCCAAAAAGCTCAAACCCCCCAATCCAGAACTATTCTCTAACCTGACCTGAACCCAGAACAACAAACTTGTAAGTGGTGAGCTCTCTCAAACCCATAGGTCCGCGAGCATGAAGCTTTTGAGTACTGATGCCAATCTCTGCACCCATCCCAAACTGACCTCCATCGGTAAACCTTGTAGAAGCATTCACGTAAACCGAAGCAGCGTCTACCTCTTCCACAAACTTTCTGGCAGCAGCATAGTCACCGGTAACTATAGCTTCTGAATGCTTGGTGCCGTAGCGATTTATATGAACTATTGCTTCTTCAAAATCTTTGACCACCTTAACCGCCAGAATCAAATCGAGATATTCGGCGAACCAGTCTTCTTCAGTAGCTTCCTTAACTTTTTCTCCAAGAACTTCTCTGGTTCTGGGGCAACCCCTCAATTCCACACCCTTTTCCCAAAGAGCCTGAGCCGCCAGAGGTAAAAAAGAATCAGCAATATCCTCGTGAACCAGAAGGGTCTCACAGGCATTGCAAACACTTGGCCGCTGAGTCTTAGCGTTAACAACTATCTTGACCGCTTGTTGCAGATCAGCGCTGCAGTCTACATACACATGACAATTACCAACGCCAGTTTCTATCACCGGAACGCTCGCATTTTCCACCACCGTATTGATAAGTTCAGCTCCTCCCCTGGGGATAACCACATCAACATACTCTCTCATTTTCAACAAAGCGTTTACTTCTTCATGTTTACCGCTTTCGAGAAGCGAAACAGCGTCTTCGGGCAAACCACAGGCTTTCAAAGAATCACGGGCTATTTTAACCAGAGCGCGGTTAGAACAGAGAGCCGAAGAGCTACCCCTCAAGATGACCGCATTACCAGCTTTGATACAGAGTCCAATACTGTCGATGGTAACGTTTGGGCGAGCTTCATAGATGATTGCACAAACCCCCAGAGGCACTCGCACCTTAGAAATTACCAACCCGTTGGGTCTTCTTGTGCCTTCAATGACCTCTCCCACTGGATCGGGTAACGACGCAACCTCTCTCAACCCCTCCGCCATGTCGCTTATCCTCTTTTCAGAAAGGAGAAGGCGATCTACAAGGGAACGCTTCATACCTTTTGCTTCTGCGCTGTGAACATCCTTACTGTTTTCTTCCACTATTTCCTCTTTTCTTTTCCAAAGAGCATCTGCAAGATGATTCAAAAAAGCATTTTTCTCCAGAGTCGACAGCTTAGCAAGCACAAAGGAAGCTTTCTTGGCCTTCCTTCCCACTTCCAGGACAGCTTCATCCATTCTTTTCCTCCTCCTCCAGCAAAATTAAGTTGTCCGCATGGATAACCTCTTCTTCCAGGTTTTCACGTTGGAGAACTTCCCTTACCTGGTGAGTTTTCAAACCAGAAATCATTCTCAGTTCCTTGCTGGAATAATTCACGAGACCCCGACCAATCTTTCTATGAGAAATGTCAAATATTTCCACACAATCACCAATCTCAAAATCTCCCTCTACTCCCTTAACCCCCGGAGGCAAAAGGCTCTTGCCTTTACTCAGAGCTTTTTTGGCGCCCTCATCAACCAAAATTTTCCCACTGGGCAACATCCCAAAAGCTATCCAGCGCTTTCTGCTTCGAATGCTCCTTTTCTGAGGATAGAAGAAGGTACCTACTTCTCGAAGCGAAAAAATATCTTTGATAACTTCGAAGTCCTTACCAGAAGCTATAATTACACCAGCACCAGAAAAGGTAGCCATGCGAGCGGCCATAATTTTGCTTTTCATGCCACCAGTTGAAAAATTCGAACCCTTCTCTCCAGCCATTCCCTCAATTTCTTCGTCAATGAACAAAACTTCTTTCACAAGGGTAGCATCTTCAAAAAGGCGAGGGTTACGAGTAAACAAGCCTTCTACATCAGAAAGGATTATTAACAAATCAGCATCTATTAAAGCAGAAACCAGAGCAGAAAGCCTGTCGTTATCGCCAAACTTTATTTCATCAACAGCTACAGTGTCATTTTCATTCACAACCGGTACAACTCCAAGACTCAGCAGTGCTTCTATGGTATTCCTGGCGTTCAGGTATTTTCTGCGATAGTGAACATCCTCTGGAGCAAGCAATATTTGCCCCACCTTGCGACCATACTTAGAAAAAGCTTCGAGGTAAAAGTGCATCAAAATACCCTGCCCTACACTGGACATAGCTTGCTTGAAAGGTATATCCTGTGATTTCTTAACACAATCTCCCAGAGCAATCATACCGCAAGCTACCGCCCCAGAGGTAACCAGTACCACTTCCTTATTCTGGTCAAGTAACCAGGAAATACTGGCCGCTAAGCCTTCAAAGCGCTCTCTTCTAAGCTGAAGCTTTTCAAAGAGAAGAGAAGAACCTATTTTAATAACTACCCTCTTGCTATGACTTATAATAGTGCTTCTTTTCATTCTTTCAAGGTCTTCAATCCTTTACCATCCCAGTAGAAACGATAGGGTCCAACCTCAACTGTGCTCCCCAAGGTTATCCTTCCAAAATACCTTATAAACCCAGACTCAATCAGCTGTTCGTTAAGCTGTTCCTCAAAAGCTTCGCTTTTTCCCTGAACGGAAACAGCAACTTCCTCAACCAGTTTCCTCAAAAACTCAGACTCAAATCGGTACACCCGGGGAGTTTTAATTTCAGACTCTACAACGCGGATGGGGGGCTGTCCTTCTTCTGTTTCTTGTTTTCGCAGTTCTGCTACACTTTTTTGCAAAGCATCAAGAAGCTCCTCAATGCCTTCTCCAGTTAGCGAGGAAATACCAAAAACCTTCCAACCTTCCCCCTGTAAAGCATCTTTAAAAGAAGAAAAAGCCTGCCTTGCCTCGGGCACATCGAGCTTGGTTCCCACCACAAAAATCCTCTTCTTGAGCAGGGCAGGACTGTATTGTTCGAATTCTTCCAAAAGCACCTGGAAACGAGCTAAAGGATCATCCTCGTAAAAGGGAGAAAGATCGACCAAACACAAAATAACTTGAACCCTTTCTATATGACGCAAAAACTCAAGTCCCAGGCCTGCTCCTTTGCTCGCGTTCTTGATGATTCCAGGTATATCAACTACAAAAAAGCGGTCACCCCTTCTTTCCACCACTCCCAAAACTGGATAGCGTGTGGAAAAAGGGTAATCAGCTACCAAAGGTTTAGCATTGCTAATTACCGAGAGCAAGGTAGATTTACCAGCGTTGGGAAACCCAGCCAAACCAACTTCAGCAATGATCTTAAGCTCAAGCCTTAGTAATTTCTCTTCTCCTGGTTCTCCTTTTTCCGCAACACGCGGCACCCGGTTACTCGGACCTGCAAAGGTTGCGTTGCCCCTTCCACCTCTACCACCTCGTGCAACGATCACCTCCATGCCATCTTCGGTTAAATCAGCAATGAGCACTTCCTTTTCTGCGTCAAACACCTGCGTACCCACAGGAACCTCGATAACACGGTCTTTTCCATCCTTGCCTTGGCGTTTGCTCCGAGAACCAGGCCCTCCGGGTTCAGCCTTGACAAAATGAAGGAGAGAAACATCGTAAAGAGTCCTTTTATGAGCAACAGCGCGTACTATAACGTTTCCACCCTTCCCCCCCGAACCCCCGTCAGGGCCTCCTCGAGGAACATATTTCTCTCTTCTAAAGGATACTGCTCCATCTCCTCCCTTTCCAGCTTTTACTTTCACAAAAGCCCTGTCCACAAAAATCATTTCTTTATCCACACATCACTCGACCTAATTTAAGCTTGACAATACCGATACCGACTTCCTCCCTTGCTTCTCTTCAAAGCAAACATACCCTTCTTGCAAAGCAAAAAGGGTATAATCTCTACCTATTCCGACGTTCTTCCCCGGCCGGATACGAGTGCCCCGTTGTCTGACTATTATTGAACCCGCTTTAACATATTGTCCACCATAGGCCTTAACACCCAGGCGCTTTGAATTGCTATCCCTTCCGTTTTTAGCACTACCACCACTCTTTTTGTGGGCCATGGTTACACCTCCTCACGAGACTTCCACCGCCTCGATATAGACCAAGGTTTTGGGCTGACGGTGACCAATTTTTCTCCTGTAATTCTTTTTAGGTTTGTACTTAAAAACCAGAACTTTGCGATTTTTCGATTTCTCCAAGACAGTACCACGTACCCTAATCCCATCAAGATAGGGGTTACCAATGCTTACCCGGTCGCCATCTTTAAACATCAATACTCGCTCGAAAACCACTTCTTCTCCTTTGTTTCCAACCCAGCTATCAAGCTTTACCAGTGAGCCTTCTTTAACGAGAAATTGCTTTCCTGCAGCCTCAATAATCGCCAGCATAGACTATATCACCTCCAAATCAAGCGATAAAGAATGTACCAGGAATCTCGTAATTTGTCAAACATCTGCCCAGTGCTTGCTAAGCTATTTCTTCGAGCTTTTTGCGAATCTCCTCTTCGCTACCTACTCCTACAATGCTGTAACGCCGAGATGGAAGATTGGCATCGAATCTCCACTTAATTTTCTTTTTATAAATCCTTTCCAGACGTTCTACAAATTTTTCTCCAACTTCATCAAGATATTGCTTCAGTTCTGAACCGACGGTTGCACCCACGAATTCAGCACTGCTGTTGCGACATATTTCTTCCAGCTTTCTCAAAAAGCCAACTGCTATGGTCTCCAGAGAGAGCACTTTCCCCTCTCCTTTGCAATTGCTACAAGGCTCCTGCAAAAAATAATCCAGGCCTTTTTTGACCCGTTTTCGGGTCATTTCCACCAGGCCAAGGTCGCTCATGTCTATCACACTACAGCGCGTGCGGTCCTTCAACAGAGAGTTTTCAAGAGTTTTTATGACTTGCTTGCGGTGTTCTTTTTTATTCATATCGATGAAATCTATCAAAATTATTCCACCAATATCTCGTAAACGAACCTGGCGGGCTATTTCTTCCGCTGCTTCCAGGTTGGTTTTTAAAACAGTTTCTTGCAAATCCTTTTTACCAACAAATTTACCAGTGTTCACATCGACAACAGTCATGGCCTCGGTACGGTCGAAAACGAGATATCCTCCGCTTTTAAGCCATACCTTGCGGCTTAAGGCCCGGGCCAGTTCCTTTTCAATTCCAAAGTGTTCAAAAATGTTTTCCCGACTCTCGAAAAAACGCACTCTTTCTCCAAAGCCAGGCATCAGAGACTCTATAAAGTCCCGCATTTTTTGATAAGCCAAAAAAGAGTTAATCCAAACTCTTTCCATCTCCTCATCAAACAAATCTCTTATCAGGGTAAAGACAAGGCTTGCTTCTTCATAAAGAACCGCAGGAGCTGCTACGATCTCAGCTTTTTCCAAAATTCTTTTCCAGAGTCTAACCACAGTCTGGATATCTTCTTCAATTTCCTTCTTACTTCTTCCTTCTGCCACGGTTCTCAAAATAATCCCCATCCCCTGGGGCCGGCAACTTTCAGCTATTTTTCTCAGCCTTTCTCGCTCCGAAGAGGAAGAAACACGATGCGAAACACCTATAAAATCTATACCCGGCATAAGCACCACATATCTGCCCGGGAGAGTAATTTTAGTACTTACTCTTGCTCCCTTGGTTCCCATTGGCTCCTTGGTAACCTGCACTACCAGCTCCTGGCCAGGGTGCAGAAGCTCTTCAATCCTACGAGGCTTTTCCTTGTCCTCAAGGAGCATATCCCCAGCAAAGAGAAAAGCATTTTTGTCAAGACCAATGTTCACAAAAGCCGACTGAATCCCAGGTAACACGTTTTCAACTATGCCTTTGAAGATATTCCCCGCAATATGCAGATCGATACTTCTTTCGAAGAAAAATTCAACTACCTTTCCCTCCTCCAGTAAAGCAGCGCGTACCTCTATCTCAGAAACATCTATAACCAATTCTTTCTTCAACTTAATGAAACCTCCTCATTACTAAAAAGCACTCTCTCCTTTGTTACTTTAAGGAACCCCCCCTCGCCCACATCGAAACCAAGGTCCTTCATGAATTGAAAGGGGTTCAAAAAAAGGCTTCTTCCCCTAAAGGCGAAACTGAAAGCACGCACCTTGCCTTCTGTCTCAGCTTGATCACCCACTACTTCAGAACAAAAACTCACTCCCTCGGGAAGATGTGTCAAAATATTTCCAAAGCCCAACTCTGCTTTTTCAGAAAAATAAAAAGTATAAATAAAGCCCTCAATCATCCTGGCGATTTTTTTTTCACCCGGATGGAGCTTCCTAATTTCATGCACCCTCAGTTCTGGTGGCAATTCCCGGTTCAAAATAGCGCGCATGTCCTCCTCCTGGAAAGGTGCTGCGAAAAAAGCGTCCAGATACTCAGCTCTGCTTTCCACCCCCAGTGGAGTAGCCGGTGCAAAGGAAATCAGGGGCCTGGGATTGAAACCCTGAGAGAATAAAACTGGTAAACCTGACCTACGGAGAGCTCTATCCCACAAACGATTGATATCCAGTTGAGAAATGAGATGAAAAGGAGCGAGCTTAAACTGCAATATACGGTAACCAAAACGTTGCTCACGCTTCATAACAAACCCCACATCGTGTACAATTTCCGCTACCTAAGCAGGGTGAGGTAAGCTCTGCATTCCGAGCCCGCTCCAACTCCTGCCACATAAATTGCTTACTCACTCCACAATCCAAATGTTCCCAGGGCAAAATTTCCTCAAAACTTCTTTCTCTGTTAACGTAAAAAGCGGCATCCAGACCTTCTTCGTCCATAGCTTCATGCCAGTAACCTATTCTGAAAAATTCACTCCAGCCTTCCATTTTAGCACCTTTTGCATAGACCTTCTCCAAAATCCTGCTCAATTTTCGGTCTCCCCTGGCAAGCAGGGCCTCAATGAAGCTGGCGTTCAGATCAGACCAGTGCCAGGAAATCCCCCGCAAACGTGCAAATTCTTTATCCAGAAGGCGAATTTTTTCCCGCAAAATTTCCTTATCCTCTTGGGCAATCCACTGAAAGGGAGTGTGAGGCTTAGGAACGAAAGCTGCCACACTGACGTTGAGTTCTACCCTTCGCTTGGCTACCTTGCTGCCCAGTCTCAAAATGTCTTTACAGAGCTTGGTTATACCAAGGATATCTTCTTCTTTTTCAAAAGGAAGGCCAATCATAAAATACAACTTTACTCTGTTCCATCCTGCTCTGAAAACCTTTTCCAGAGTACGGAAAATGTCCTCTTCACTCAAGCCCTTGTTAATAACACGGCGCATTCTATCGGTGCCTGCTTCAGGAGCAAAAGTAAGCCCCTTGCGTCTCACCTTTGCAATACTTTCAGCCAGCTCCACCGAAAAAAGATCCATCCGCAAAGAAGGCAAAGAAATATTCACCTTTAAAAGCTCAAGTTCCCGAGAGAGCTGGGAAACCAGCTCTCTAATTCGAGAGTAATCGGTAGAACTTAAAGAAACCAGAGATACCTCTTCGTAACCGGTATTCTTAACCAGTTTTTTAGCAAGCTCTACTACAGAGTTTAAAGAACGTTCCCGCACCGGACGATAAATCATTCCAGCCTGACAAAAACGGCAACCCCTGCCACAACCCCGAGCTATTTCAAGGGGAATCCTATCATGAACAATGCTCACATAAGGCACCAGCATCTTTTCAGGAAAAGGTATTGCATCAAGATCTGAAACCATTCTCTTTTTAACGGGTAAAGGCGTGCCTTCAGGAGCGGTTATCTTCGAAATCCTATTCTGAACATCATAGTAAACGTCATACCGGGAAGGAACATAAACACCTCTTATCCTGGACAACTCATCCAGCACCTTGTCTCTGCTTTCACCCCTGGCTTCCTCAATCACCCGAGCAATCTCGAGCACAGCTTCCTCGGCCTCTCCAAGAAAGAAAGCATCAAAAAACTCAGCTACAGGTTCAGGGTTAAAAGCGCATGGCCCTCCCCCTATAACCAGTGGCAGGTCTTCCCCTCTTTCCACAGCTTTGAAGGGAATACCAGCCAGCTCCAAAAAATACAATACATTGGTATAGCTGAGCTCATACTGGAGGCTAAAACCAAGCATGTCAAATTCCTTTACAGGAGTATGGCTTTCCAAAGAAAAAAGAGGAATCCCTTGCTGAAGAAGAAATTCTCCCAAATCAGGCCAGGGGAGAAAGGCTCTTTCAGCACGACAGAAAGGTATCTTATTGAAAAGGTGATACAAAATTCGCAAACCAAGGTGAGACATTCCAATCTCATACACATCTGGAAAGGCAAGACAAACACTCACCGAAACCTGCCGAGCATCTTTTATTACCACGTTCCATTCTTTACCCAAATACCTCCCCGGCTTTTTAAAGCGCAAAAGCTGACTTCCCTCGAAAAGCTCTTTTATTTTCATCTTTTTTCACTCACTCTCTATGCTCCAAGCAGCAATGCGATAAATAAAAGCTATCGAAAGGAGGCTCATCATCAGCGAACTACCCCCATAGCTTACGAAAGGAAGGGGTATTCCGGTAACTGGAGCCCAACCCAGATTCATAGCTATATTTATCGCTGACTGAAAAAGCAGAATGCTTCCTAAAAAGACAACAGCAAACTTCCCCTCCGGTTCAGGGACACTTCTTGCGATACTGAAAACAAAGTATAACATAATCGCCAAGAGAAAAATTAACAAAAGACCCCCAACAAATCCAAACTGTTCACACCAGGAAGCAAAGATAAAATCTGTATAAGCTGCTGGTAAAAAACGCAGTTGGCTTTGAGAGCCTGCAAGAAAACCTTTACCCAAAAAGCCACCAGCCCCAACTGCAATCAGGGACTGAATAACATTGTACCCGCTACCTAAGGGATCCCGTTGAGGATTTATGAACACCAGCAATCTCGCCTTCTGGTAGTCCTTGAGGAAAGGCCAGGAAAGAAAAAATAACGCTGCCAGCAGGGCAACTATCGTCAAAATCCTTCTTATAGAAAAACCACTGAGCAGGAGAGCAACAAACCAGATTACCACCAGCACCAAGGCAGTACCCAGATCTGGCTCGAGATAAATGAGAAAAACCGGTATTCCCGTTAAAAAAAGGGTTTTCAGGAACAAACCCCAGTATCCGAACTCCTCTTCTCTCTCAGCAAGGTATCCGGCCAGAAAAAAAGAAAAGGCAAGTTTCGCAAACTCCGAAGGTTGCACTGACTTAGAAAAAAGCCATCTTTTAACTCCAGCTTCATCACCTTCTCCAAACAAAAGGACAGCAATCAGAACAAGTAACATGAAAATGTAAAGCACCCATTTCCATTCGAAAAACTTATCAACCTCCACTTTCCTGACAACTAACCAAAAAAGCAACCATCCTATAGCTGCCCACAGAGTTTGTCTACCGTAAAAGCTTTCCAAGGAAAACCCTCTATCCCGTAGGGGGTCGACACTATATACGGCAAACAACCCACAGACGGTCAAAATAATTGTGACCAACAAAAGCCAATTTCTTTTAGTCATGAGCTTCTCCCCTGTTCTTCAACCACCACTTAATCATGGCCCGGGCAACATTTGCTGCCTGTCCACTTCCATCTCCACCATGTTCTATCATAACCACAAAAGCAAATTCAGGCTGGTCAACAGGAAAAAAGCCGACAAACCAGGAATGGTCCTCACCATGAGGATTTTGAGCGGTACCGGTCTTGGCCGCCAGATCTATTCCCAAATCAGCACAGGCTTTCCCTGTACCCTCCTTAACCACAAGCTGCATCCCCTCTATAACTTTTGTCCAGGTCGCCTCTTTGAAAGAAGCAACTTTTTTGCAAGAAGGCTCGAACATTAGTGTCTCCCCTCTTTGGCTATCAATAACTCTATCCAAAAGGTGAGGCTGGTAGAAAACCCCTCGATTGGCCAGAATACAGATCATCCTGTAAATTTCAAGAGGGGTTACCGTCAGATAACCCTGCCCTATGGAAAGATTGAAAGTATCACCCGGATACCACGACTCTCCATACTGACGCTTTTTCCAGATCGGATTGGGGAAAAAGCCTCCAATTTCACCAGGTAAATCGATCCCAGTAGGCGAACCAAAACCCAGCAAACGAGCATATTTTTCAAGCTTTTCAACTCCCAGCTGAAGACCCAGTTGATAAAAAACAACATTGCAGGATTGGGCAATGGCTTCTTCAAAGGAAACCTTTCCATGTCCTCCTCTTCTCCAACAGGGATATTTCCAACCATTGTATTCAAAATACCCTGGACAGAAAAAGGTCTTTTCATCCAGATCTGGTATTTCCTCAGCCGCAGCAAGAGCAACAAGAAGCTTAAAAACTGAACCAGGGGGGTAGAGAGCCTGAACCGCCCGGTTAGTCAGCGGGAACGATTGATCTTTAGAGAGCGCGTCCCACTCATCTTTCAACATTCCCCTACTCAGTTTGTTAGGATCAAAGGCAGGAGAACTGACCAAAGAGAAAATTGCTCCTGTACGAGGATTCCCAGTAATGATAACTCCCTTTTTACCTTCCAGCAAACTCATACAAAACTCCTGAAAAGCCAAGTCCAAAGTAAGTACTATTGAATTCTTGAAGTGGGGTGGCTGGTTTTCCAAAACTCTTAGTACTTTTCCCTTGGCATCCACTTCCAACTTTTTAAACCCTTTTTCACCTCGAAGCAATTTATCGTAGAAAAGTTCCACGCCCCCTTTGCCTGAAAAATCCTGAACGTCGTAATCTCCTGCCTGAACTTCCTGAGAAGTAACCTTTCCCACGTAACCCACAACATGAAAAGTACACTCCCCATGAGGATAAAAACGTAAAGGAATTGTCTCTATGGAAAGTCCCGGCAAATCTTGGCAAGCTTCCTCAAAGTTTATCACTTCTTCAAGGCCTAAATTTTCACACAAAACCCACTCGTTCACCGAACGCTGCTTGGGGGTAATAATAATTCTGTCTTTAAAAAGGGTCTTAAGCTTTAACACAGCTTCCTCAAGACTCAAACCACCAGGACGGAAAACGATTTGAAACCGTGGCACATCCTCAGCCAGAATCTCGCCGTTACGATCGTAAATAATCCCACGAGGAGCGCGCAGCTCAACGATCCTGACCCGATTAGCTTCGGATTTCTCCTTAAAAAACTCTCCCTGTAAAACACTGACCTGCCAGAGCCTTATCGAAAGCATAATAAAAATAATTCCCAGCGCCCAGATCAGAATCTCTATTCTCCGATTTAAAACCGTTTTCTGGTCCTCCACCTTCTCAATGCTCCTCCATACCTGACTCTCCCATAGAAAAGAAAATCAGCAGATATCCAGCAACCAGGTTTAGAAAAAGAGTCAAAAATGGAAAACGCTGAAAAAGAGGTTCCTTACCCCAAGTCAGAAGAAAGACCGTAAACCTATCAAGAAAGGTTTCAACAACCGCCAGAAAAGTCAAAAGCATATAAAGTGATAGACCAGAAAAGAATTCTAACCAGAGACCAGCTATAAAAAAGAGAAAACTGGTTTTAAAAAGGAAACTTCCAAAAGTAGCGAAAGAAAAAATGTCCAACAAAAAGCCAGATATGACGCAAATACCCAAGCCTGACCAGTTTCTCTTTAAAACACAGAGTATAACCAGAAAGGGAAGGAATGAAAAATCTCGAAAAAATCCTCCCCAAGAACCCAAAAACAAAAAAAAGATTACTTGAGCTGCTAAAATCCCAGCTACAAGACGATTGTATTTCGATACCAACTTCACAAGGCTTCAATCCTTTTCGCTAACAACCACAAAGACTCTACTCAGAGAACTAAAACTACAGTTGGGACGCAAAACCACTTCTTTAAAGAGTTGACCCGGCCTCTCTATCACATTCTCCACTCTTCCCACCACTATACCCCTGGGTATACCCTCACCAATTCCAGAAGTTATTACCAGGTCACCCTTTTGCACCTCAGCACCCCGAGGCATATATTCAAGGTTGCAAAAGCCACTACCATTCCCTACCACCACCCCAATTTCTCTGGTTCTTTGCACCAGAACACCCACCGCAAAAGAGGAACTCAGAATTGTCCTGACCACTGCATAACCGCGATATACTCTCTCAACTCGCCCAACCAGCCCCTCATAAGTAACCACTGGCAGGCCCTTTTTAATTCCCTGCCTTTCCCCTGCGTCTATAATTAAAGTCCCCAACCACTCCTCAGGATCACTTCCAATCACCTGAGCGGGTATAATTTCAAAGGGCACTTTTTTCTCTATCTCTTGAGCTTCAACCGCAATTTCGAGTTCTTGAATTTTCTCTCGCAACAGAGAATTTTCATTTTCCAGAATTCCTACTTCCATCCTGAGCCTCCGGTTTTCCTCAAGGAGAGTCCTTTTCGAAGCAAAATAAGCATAAACCTTGAAAAAAGATTCCCTGACCACCAAGCCTCCCTGATAAAACCCCTTACTCACTACACGCCACTCTTCGAGAAAGGGGATTCCACCCCTCAAAATCGAGAAAACAAATAGCTGGAAAGAAACAACTGCGATCACGGCTCCCACAAGATATATTTTCTTCATGAGCACGAATCCTCTTTCAACAAATGATAGCTGATTTTTTTTGTGGTTCTGAACTTAAACTTGCTAAGCATATTTGATGTAATCAAAACCTTGCCTTCAGCATCAACAATGCATATTCCGATTTCCGGGAAACTTTGCATAACCAAAGAAAGCGCCGCTCTGCCTCCAGCCATCAAAGCAGTGGCCAGAACATCACTCAAAACTCCCTCTTCAGAAATCACAGTTACGCTCCGAAAATCCCTGCAGGGAAAACCAGTAAAGGGATTCAAGATGTGAAAGTATCTCTTCCCACCAGAAATGAAAAAGCGGAAGTAGTCTCCAGAAGTTGCCACTGCTCCCTCCTTTAGCTCGATACTGCCAATAATGCCCTCACCACGAGGATCTTTAATGCCAATGTTAAACTCCTTTCCCCTTACCAGGACAGTACCTCCTGCATTTATCAAAAAGGCTGAGGCTTTTATTTCACGAAAAAATAACGATATCCTATCAGCAAGATACCCTTTACCAATACCGCCAAGATCGATCCCGGCCGAACCCAAAAGTTGAGCCTCGTTAGTCTCAAGGTCGACTAACAAACTGGTATTCTGGATATCCAGAACAAGTTTCCGCAAAACTTCCTCGTCTGGAACCGATGGCTTATCACCAAAAAAATCCCAGACATCCACCAAAGAAGCCACAAAAGGATTAAAATACCCTCCAGTTTTCTGCTTCAGAGAAAGTGCCTTTTGCAAAACAATGACAGTGTCAGGAGAAAGTTTGACCTTTTGCCGAGAGTTATTCAAGAGAAAAATCTCGCTCCCCGGAGAAAAACGGTTCCATTTCCTATCAAGCTCTTTGACCAGCCCTTCGATTTGGGGCTTAAGTCTATCAAGATCGCGAGCTTCAGCCCTGACTTCAATGAACGAATCAAACCCCGCAAGATAAAAGGACTCCAGGGAAAAGCCCTTAATCCTCCAGAAAACAAAAATCAGAAAAACTATCAGAAAAAGAAAGCCCAAAGACCAGCCTACAAGCTTGTAGTTCATTGCTTAACTACAATAGGAAGAGACTGTCCACAAAACGCACAGCGATTTCCCTCAAGACCCTCACAGCTAACTCTATAACCGCTTCTCCTTATAATCGCATTTCCGCAAGAAGAACAATAGGTGGTGGAGGTCCTGTCTTCAATCACATTTCCCAGGTAAACATAATGAAGTTTCTGCAAAGCTACCTCATAAGCCTTTTGCAACAGAGATACTGACGTAGGAGGCAGATCAAGCTGGTAAGCAGGAAAATAGCGGGAAATGTGCAACGGTATGTCAGGGCTCAGCTCAGAAATCCAGTGTATCATTCTTTCAAAAGATGCAAAATCATCATTCAAACCACCAATCAGGAGGTGGGTAATTTCAATATGTACCCCTTTCTGATAAGCAAACTTTATAGTCCTGAGTACTGGCTCCAGTTTACCCCCACAGACCTTTCTATAAAAATTCTCATCAAAAGATTTAAGGTCTATATTCATAGCGTCGACCAAAGGTAGAATTTCTTCAAGGGGCTGCTCCTCAACATATCCATTGGTTACCAAGACGTTGACCAATCCCTCTTTTCTGGCTAAAGAGGCGGTGTCAAAAACATATTCCCAGAAAACGAAAGGCTCGTTATAGGTATAGGCGATACCCACCGAGTTATACCTCAGGGCAAGCTCGACAGCCTTTTGAGGTGGAAACTCCTTCAGAGGAAAGTCAGCCACAGAACCCTGAGATATCTCCCAGTTTTGACAAAACAGACAGTGTAGGTTACAACCCACACTTCCCAAAGAGAGGATGGAAGTGCCTGGCAAAAAGTGGTACAAAGGCTTCTTCTCTATTGGATCCATAGCCAAGGAAACAATTTTACCATAGGTAAGGGCGAAAAGCGTCCCTTCTCGATTCTCTCTGACCCCACAATTACCTCTTTTGTCTTCACCGATAAAACATCTATGAGGGCAGAGCAAGCAACGTACCTGTCTGTTCTCAAGCTTTTCGAAAAAGCGGGCTTCCTTCATAGATAGTCTTTCCTGTAAAACCTTTCCACTGTAAAGCGGTAGATTTTCACTGATTCATGAGGAGTAATACCAGCTTTAGCCTTAGCAATCCGAATTTGTTCTTCAACCGTGTTGACACCCTCTATATCCGGCAACAATAATCCTTTTCTAAAGCCACTTTCCACAATAATCCCATACTTGCGGGGATCCAGCTCTTCAGCACTTTCCACCGGCTCAGGAGCAGAGAGAACATCCACAGAAATGCTCAGCAAAGCAAGTTCTTCAGGTCCCACCGGGGGAAAGCGCGGATCCTCGAAAGCAGCCGCTACTGCATTATGGATAACTTCCAGAGCAAGGTTTTCTTGCTGAGGGACAAAAGTCCCTATACATCCCCTTAATCTGCCATCCTTTTTAAGGGAAACAAAAGCACCTCTCCTTTCGGTCAACAAATCAGGATGAATATCCTGAGGGAGAGGCATAATTGATCCCTTTTCCAAGAAATAAGCAATTGAGCGATAGGCAAGGTCGGTTATATCTTTTCCAAATTTGCGATCCTTGCGATGGTGAGTAGTCATAAATTCTCCTCCCCTTGAATCAGTTCAAGAAACCTCCGCCCAATAACTACAGCTTGCCAGTCATCAAAGCTTCTCTCGGGAAAGAGCAAAGAAAGAGGAATAAATCTGCGCCATCCCCGAGGAGGATTTTCATAAAAGTAAAGCCTCCTCGCTTCCTCGCTGCTTCCCCTTTCATCAACAAGTGTGTAGGAAATCTCTTTTTGCCTAAGAAAATCAATGACCCTCTCTTTCCCGGTGCCACTGCCAACCGCAACCCTGAGAAACTCACACTCTGAGCTTATTTTACCACACCAGGAAGTAAATTCGGAAAACGATAAAATAGTCTTGAATACCACATTGCCTTTCAGATCAAGAATGGCTATCCCAATTTTTTCTCTGCCGGGATCAATAGCCAGTATCAATTTTCGAGGATTCATGGGACATAAAAAAAGCCCCCGTTAAGGGGGCTTTTGATCAAATCCAGCTTACATTTTCTCTCGAGGCACATAGTGAGTGTGCAATAGGTGATGAGCTTTCTCTCCGTTTGGTTCACCCAAAAACTCTTCGTAAAGCTGTTTAATTGCCGGATTTTCATGCGATTTGCGCAAGGGAAGCTTGCGGTCAACTTCATAAATGGCCTCGATACGCTTCATTCTTATCTCCAAGTTAGTGGGAATGGGCTGGCCGCCACCACCTATGCATCCTCCGGGACAGGCCATTATTTCAATAAAGTGGTAATTTGCTTCTCCTGACCGGACTCGATCCAGAAGCTTACGTGCATTGCCCAAGCCATGAGCAACCGCCACATTAACTGCAGTCCCATCAATATTAACCGTAGCCTCTTTAACCCCTTCCATTCCACGCACATCGTAAAAATCAATTCGATCCAGGGTCTTGCCAGTAAGAATCTCGTAAACAGAGCGCAGTGCCGCCTCCATGACTCCTCCCGTCGCACCGAAAACAGCAGCAGCTCCGGTGGATATACCCAGTGGATCATCAAAGTCCTCTTCGGGCATTTCTTTCAAATCGATACCCTTCTCTTTTAGCATGCGCACTGCCTCTCTGGTAGTTAGTGAGTAGTCCACATCCTGACAACCACTGGAGTTCATTTCATCACGCTGACATTCAAATTTTTTGGCGGTGCAAGGCATAATAGAAACAACTACCATATCTTTGGGGTCAATACCCAATTTTTGGGCGTAATAGGTCTTGGCCACAGCTCCAAACATCTGCTGTGGTGACTTACAGGTAGATACATTCTCCATGAGATCCGGATAGAAATGCTCCATAAACTTAATCCAGCCCGGACTGCAGGAAGTTATCAGGGGGAGTTTACCACCTTGCTTGAAGCGGTTGATAAACTCAGTACCTTCTTCTATTATGGTCAAATCAGCTGCAAAGTTGGTATCAAAAACTTTATCAAAGCCAAGTCTTCTGAAAGCTGCCACCATCTTACCAGTGGAAACTGTTCCTGGCGGCAACCCAAAGGGCTCTCCAACGCTAACTCTTATCGCTGGAGCGGTCTGTAAGATGACAAACTTGTTCGGGTCTTCAATGGCTTCCCAAACCATTTCAACGTGGCTAACCTCAGACAGAGCACCAGTAGGACAGGAAAGTATACACTGACCACAGTTAGTGCATACACTCTGTCCCAGGGGCAACCCCAGGGAAGGGCTGATTATGGTATCAAAGCTTCGACCGGCAAAATCAATCGCAAAAACAGTCTGAACTTCAGCACAGGCACGGACGCAACGGCCACAAAGAATGCAGCGGTTAGCATCTCTTTTTATCGCGGGACTGCTCTGATCGACTTCGTAAGTTTTTCGCTCTCCCTGAAAACGGATTTCTCTCACTCCAAACTCATAAGCCAGCTCCTGAAGCTCGCAGGAACCATTGCGGTCACAGAGCTGACAATCCAGAGGATGATTGGAAAGTAAAAGCTCAAGATTGGTCTTTCGAGCCTCCCGAACTTTTTTGGAACTAGTTTTAATCCTCATACCCTCACGAACTGGGGTAACGCAGGAAGCCACCAGGTTAGGCTGACCCTCTACTTCAACCACACAAATTCGGCATCCACCCCAGGGGCTTAGTCCTTCCATATAGCAAAGAGTAGGAATATGGATTTTTTGCATCTTACAGGCTTCAAGTATGGTAATACCATCGGGAACCTGAACCTCTTTGCCGTCAACAAAAATGGTAACCAGCTTTTCACCCATACCAGTCTTCTCAACTCCATCAACAACTTTAGCCATTGACTTCCTCACTCCTCCAATCAATTTCTATTTGGCATAAACCATTTTTCTATCAAATTTACAAA
>CAZMZG010000020.1:25954-27288 GCA_964570785.1 uncultured Atribacterota bacterium
CCGCAGGACTCGTGTAAGAAAAACTCTGCAAAGCTTTTTACCACATCAACTATGCAATGACTATCGTCGATAACTGTCAGTGCTCCTGAGCCCAGAGCAGAATTATACTTGGAAAGAGTGTCAAAAGCCATGGGCACATCCAGAAGGTCCGGAGTCATAGTACCACCCGAAGGTCCTCCAGTCTGCACCAGCTTAAGGCCACGTCTTCCAGGGATACCTCCCCCAATCTCAAAAATCAGTTCTCGTAGAGTAATGCCCATGGGTACCTCTATAAGTCCCGCATTAACAACGTTACCAGTGAGGGTAAACACCTTGGTTCCAGGGCAAGTAGGGGTACCAATGCTTTTGAACCACTGAGCACCATTCAGAATAATGGGAGGTATATTAGCCAGAGTTTCCACGTTGTTGATGACCGTGGGTTTACCCCACAGACCTTTCTGAGGAGGATAAGGGGGCTTGATTCTGGGTTCGCCTCTACCACCTTCTATAGAGTTAAGGAGTGCAGTTTCTTCACCACAGACGTATGCCCCAGCTCCTTTACGAATTTTGATGTCGAAATTAAAACCTGAACCAAGAATATTCTCTCCCAAAAGACCATACTCTCGGGCCTGGCCAATAGCTCTTTCCAGATGTGCAATGCTTTGAGGATATTCAGCACGTACATAAATGTATCCCTTTGAAGCCCCAACCGCATAACCCGCTATGGCCATGGCTTCGATAATGGCATGAGGATCGCCTTCCAGAATTAACCTATCCTTAAAAGTGCCTGGCTCCCCTTCATCCGCATTGCACACCACAAACTTCTCCTCCCCAGGGGCTTTATAAGTAAATTCCCACTTCAGTCCGGTTGGAAAACCAGCTCCACCGCGACCCAGTAGGCCTGAAGCCTTTACTTCCTCTATCACATCCAGAGGTTTCATAGAAGAGAGGACTTTGGCCAGAGCCTGATAACCATCACGGGCAATATAGTCTTCTATGTTATTAGGATCTATAAAACCGCTGTTCCGCAAAACCACCCTCTGCTCCCTTTGAAGTGGGAAAGGCGATAAAAGTTGACCAACACCACCAGAAAAAGACATTTTAAAACGAAGCTCTTCCACAATACGACCTTTAAGTAAATGCTCTTCAACTATTTTAGGTATATCCTGGGGACGGATCGGAGCATATACCACGCTATCAGGATAAACTACCACAAAAGGCGAGGGTATCTCGCTTCCCAAATTACCGGTTTCCAGCACCTGTATTTCCTGGGAAAGACCTCTTTTTTTAATCTCCTCAGACAGGAGTTCCTTAATTTGCAAAGCTCCCAGGGGTACGGAATTACTACTTATTTC
>CAZMZG010000021.1:0-26729 GCA_964570785.1 uncultured Atribacterota bacterium
GGAGGTCATCATGGGAATAATTCGCCAGCCCAAACCAGTGAAGCTTTTCATCGCCATTCTTTATCCGGAGCGGGAAATTCTGGAAAAGGTAAAACCACTCCTTGAAGAGCATTTTGGAAAAATAGAGTGGGAAAGTCCTCATCTTCCTTTCACCCACACCAACTATTATCGCACCATTGGAGAGCGGCTAACCCGGGTTTTTCTGGTCTTTGAGTCCCTCATCGATCCAGGACAACTGGCAGATATCAAAATCACCACCAACCAGATAGAAGACCAAACTGGGGACAAGCAGAAAGAGCGCAGAATCAACCTGGACCCGGGGTACTTCGACGGAGGAAAAATCGTCCTGGCCACTACCAAAAATTTTTCCCACCGGGTATACCTTGGAAAAGGAATCTATGCAGAAGCCACTATCAAATGGGAAAAAGGAGCTTTCCGCCCTTTCGAATACACTTACCCGGATTATAAAAGCAAGGCCTATCAGCCGATTCTGTTGAAAATCCGCGAGCTGTACCGCAAATCAATGGAAGAAAGGGAGTCTTCAACCAGGTAATCGATCAGATCCTTAAAGCTCATGCCCATAGCCTGACAGGCCTGAGGAATCAAGCTGGTGGGGGTAAGCCCGGGTATGGTATTGATCTCCAGAAGGTAGAGCTGGTTCTCTTTTTCATCATAAATAAAGTCGGATCTCGACATACCCCGACATCCTAAAGTCCTGTGTATCAAAAGAGCATCTTCTTGTAGCTTTTTTATAACCTTTTCAGGAAGCGGAGCAGGAGTGATCTCCAGGGTGGCACCAGGAGTGTATTTGGAAAAGTAATCAAAAAACTCTCGTTGACGGGGCACGATAAGGGTAGGAGGTAAAGGGAGCAATTCTTTTTTGCCACCTCCCAGAACCCCACAGGTTACTTCTTTGCCCTCAATCCTTTTTTCAATGATAACACCCTGGTCCAATTTCAAGGCCTCACCTACAGCTTTCCCAAGCTTGGGGAAGCTCTCAACCATAAAAACACCAATGCTTGAACCCTGGGAAACTGGCTTTACCACCCAGGAGCCAAAAGATTGGACCTGGAAGAGAAGGAGTTCCGATTTCTCTTCCCACTGCGTTCTGTCTATCACAAGACCCGGAGGGACTGTAACACCCACATGCTCGGCGATGATTCTGAAAAAGGCCTTATGCATCCCCAAAGCACTGGCGGTAACCCCTGAGCCAACATAAGCAATACTTGCCATATCCAGCATTCCCTGAATGGTGCCATCCTCTCCAAATCTTCCATGCAAAGTTATGAACACCAGGTCCACTTCCCTGTGAAGCACTTCTATGGCTCCTCCAACCTGGTAGGCTTCAAAACTAACTTTATCCAGAGCAGTGGGTTCAGTGAGGAAAGCAGTGGCAATTCTCCATATTCCCTCCCGGCTGATAATCACCGGACGCACCAGGTATTTTTCATAATCGACATGTTGAATTACTCCGGACCCCGAGCTCAAACTCACTTCATGCTCTTCGCCCAGGCCGCCCATTAAAACTGCTAAGCGTATTTTCCTCATTCCCCTACTCCTCCAAACAAGCGGCGATATTCTTCACAGGAAGCAAGAAGTTCTTGGTGAGAACCCTGGGCCTTAACGGTTCCGTTCCAAAGCAAAACAATCCTGTCCAGGTCCTTAACCATAGTCGGTGAGTGGGCTACCACAATAACAATTTTATCCCGGTCGATTTCGGCAATCGCCTCTCGAATGTAGCGTTCTGATTCCGGATCCAGGTTAGAAGTCGCTTCATCAAAAACCAGAATGGGTGGATCCTTCAAAAAAGCCCGGGCAATGGCAATACGCTGCTTCTGACCACCTGAAAGGCGACACCCTGAATCTCCAACATTGGTATCGTAACCTTTCTCAAGCGTCATCACAAAATCATGAGCTCGCGCCCTTCTGGAAGCCTCAAAAATCTCTGCAGGCCGAGCATTAAGTTTTCCATACAAAATGTTTTCCCAAACCGTCCCTCCCAAAACCAGGGCATCTTGCAGTACCACTCCGATCAGGTTGCGCAACGAAGAAAGCCGAATCCGGCGAATATCAATACCATCTATTTCAATGCTTCCTGAATCCGGATCATAAAAACGCAAAAGCAAGTTAATCAAAGTGCTTTTTCCAGCTCCGCTGGGACCTACAATGCCCACCTTCTCCCCAATTTTCACTTCCAGGCTAAAATCCCTGAGCACTTTTTCCCCTCGATAAGAGAAAGAAACGTTTCTGATACTCAGGCCCTGAGTAACCTCTTTTTTGTCAACGTTGCCCTCTTCATCTTTTATCTGGGGAGGGGTGTCCAGAAATTCAAAAATGCGCTCCGCCGAAGCCAGGCTCTGCTGAAGTATCTGGAAGCCCCTGCTGAAACTGGAAAGGGGTGAAGCAGCAGTAACCAGGTAACCAAGAAAGGCAACCAACCCTCCAGGAGTAAGGTTTCCCCGAATGACTTCTCTTCCCCCAAACCAGACAACCGCAGTAAGCGCGCAGGAAGCAATCAGCTCTACAAGCGGAGTAAGCAAAGCCTTGGCCCGAGCCTGTTTCATAGCCAACCTGAAGTTAATTTCGTTTTCAGTCTCAAAACGCTGTACCTCATAGGGCGAGCTTACATAAGACTGAATAATCTTCATTCCAGTAACCGCCCGTTCAATAAGAGAGGTTAAAGTAGCCGTCTTCTTTTGCAGAAGATGCGAAGCTCCTCTAATTCTTTTTCCCAGATAGTCTATGCACACACCCACCAGAGGGAAAACAGCCACCGAAAAAAGGGCCAGTTTCCAGTGAATGAAAAACAGGAAAACCATGGAACCAAGGAAAATCAGAATGTCCATAAAAACGTTCAAAAACACGTTGGCAAAGAAGTTCTGGAGTATAGATATGTCGTTAGTCATGCGAGAAATGACTTCTCCAGTTGGGTTTTCGTGAAAAAAGGAGGCAGAAAGATTGTGCAGATGAGCGTAAAGTTCAGAGCGCAAACGGGTGATGGTCCTGAAGCCGGCAATAGAAATCCAGTAGTTTTGAACATAAGAGGCAACGCCTTTGACAAAAAAGATTATTACCACTCCAAAAGAAATAATCATCAAAAGGCGAATATTGCGCTCGAGAAGCACTTTATCTATGATATCCTTGACCAACCAGGGAAGAACAACGCTGAAGCTGGCTCCGATAAAAGCCATCAAAATGGCGCCCAAAACAAACTTCCAGTAAGGCTTTAAATACCTCAACAAGCGCCAAAAGCTGCTTTTCCTAAAAACACTCTTACTCTTTAAGAAACTCGCAGACCTTTTCAGCCAACTGTATCGCTGCATCTCGAGAAAATCTCCCCTTTGCGAGAACCAATCGCTGAGTATCTTCCCCCTGAAGTCCTTCTCTTATTCCCCTTACAACCTCCTGAGGAGTGATTTTCCCTCGAAACTCCGGGAAAATCTCGGCATCAAAAACCCGGTTGGGCAGGGAAACCCACCTGATTCTTTGATTCAATTTTTCGACCAGCCTGGGCTTTACTATTTTACCCCAAAACGGCAAAACATCCAGCAGGCCCCACGCACCCTGGAGAGGAAGTTTTTCAACGCCCTTTCCCAGAGGTAACACCACCACTCCTTTTTTACCCCGATAAACCACTTCCAGGTTAACCGAACCGGGGACCATGACTGCAAAATCACTTTCCTCAATCAGGGAGGAAGTATGCCCCCAAACTGTCTTGAACAAGGACTCTACCTGACTTTCCACCTCCGCAAAACTTTCCAATTCCAGAAACTCCGGAAAGCCCAACACGAAAGAAGCCTTTGGATAGTAATCTTTGCGCAATAGAAAAGCCACCTCACAATAAAAAGGTAGAATATAGGGATAAAAAGCGGGGCGACTCCCAGGAAGGAACAAAAAGCGCGGTTTTCCCTCCTCAAAAAAGCCCGGAGAGGTCCGAGATCGAACACGACACAAAGAGCATAACAGATCCCCCACCAGAAAACGCTTCTCAGGAGGATAGCTCTCCAGGTATTTTTCAAAACGCACCAAAAAAAGGTCCACCTTCCCGGTGCCCCGGGGGGGAATACCATAAGCCCAGAGCGGATAACCACTTTTGCGCTTCAAGCGGTAAGCGTAAAAAAGATCTCCACCCATAAAAAGCACCAGCCCTGATCTCGGAAAGGCTACCCGCTCCAGAAACAAAAACCTGAAAACATGGCGGGAGCCAACGATTCTCTCAACAAGCGGCAGGCTCCAGACCGCTCTTTCCTCCCAGCCACTTGCAAACTGGCAGGGAGGGATAATTACCCAAACCTTTATCTCTTCGGTGACGGAACGGAGAGCTTCCAGAAAAGGGCGCAAGCTGTAGCAAACTTCCCCAGGACCATTTACAGTTATAAGAAGCAGTGGGTTTTCATAAATATCGCTTCACCACCCAGGCCACATTTTCAAAGGGATTACCACGGTAAAGGCGTGTCTTGAGCTTCTTGCTCCATAAGAGAGCTGCTTCCTTGTGCCGCCTACTTTCACCCAGGAACCTCTCCACCTCC
The DNA here is from genome assembly GCA_964570785.1 of uncultured Atribacterota bacterium. Lineage (GTDB taxonomy): Bacteria > Atribacterota > Atribacteria > Atribacterales > Thermatribacteraceae > Thermatribacter. Next base: position 4,530 of record CAZMZG010000021.1, read on the forward strand.
TGCACCAGCCGGTCCGGCCTAAAATCATCCTGGATAAGTTCCGGGCAGACCTCTTCCTGGGCAAGAATGTTGGGAAGCCCCACCCACCCTTTCTTAACCAGGAGCCGAGCAAGCCAGTAGGTAAGGCCAGAAACTCGGTAAACGATGACCTGGGGAATTCCCAGAAGGGCCATTTCCAGAGTCACCGTGCCGGAACAAGAAATAGAAAGAAAGGCTTTTCGGGCAACATCGTAAAGTTCTTCGTGCTTAACCAAATTTATCGGCAAGTTTCGCAGCTTTTCGCAAATCAAATCTCTTACTCCAGAAGAAGCAACCACCAGTTTCCAGTTCAAAAAGGGGTATTTCTCAGAAAGAAGGTGCACCGCTGGAAGTACTCTCTCCAGATAGGTCTCAATTTCCCGAACCCTGCTTCCTGGAAGAAGCAGCACTGTTTTTTTATTCGGATCAGCTGGACAGGCTTTTTCCCTTTCAAACTGCTCCACAAACCAGGCCACCGGATGTCCCACCCACAAAGCCTTTTGAGAATCGAAATAGTTCTCCTCCCAGGGGAAAATGGTACATATAGCGTTCGCCCAGCGGGAAAGCTTTTTTGCTCTACTCCTTCCCCACACCCAAACCTGAGGGGGTACAAAATAAATCACCGGCACTTTGCGCTCATAACAGAAGCGGGCCAGTCGCATATTGAAACCGGGATTATCAACCAGGAGAACACAGTGAGGAGGCTCAGAAACGAGATAGCGAGTAGCTCTCCTAAAAAGCGACCACCACTTGCTCAGAGAATGCACAGCTTCCCACAGGCCCACCGTGGCTATGTGTTGAGTATTACCCAAAAGCACTGCACCGCTTGCTTGAAGTTCTTCCCCTCCCAGGGCAACCACCGAAAGCCCAGGGCAAATCTTGCGCAGGACCTTAATCACCAGGGAAGCATAGCGATCTCCAGAGGTCTCACCGGTGGACACAAAGACTACTTTACGAGAAAGGGAAACTTCCATTTCTTGAAATACCCACGATGCCTATACCCAAGGAATTAGCAAGACTAATCACTTCAGGAAGGTTTATAATCATCGTCTTTTGAGCTTCAAGAGCAATGATGCCACCTTGCTTGCCAAGCGCACGAATGGTTTCTTCGCCAATCGCGGGAACGTCTACAAAGAAATCCTGTCTGCTGCGTGCCATTTTCACCACCACAACCTCACCTTCTCCAAAAGAAATTCCCCTTCGGATGGTCTCCGTGGTTCCCTCCGCTGCCTCAACAGCAAGTACTGCTCCTTCCTTCAACACCACGGTTTGCCCTACTTCCCAATCGGCAAGAAAAGAAGCAATTTGCATGCCTTTCTTGATGTCGCCCCAGTGATGGGAGTTGGGCCTTTTGCAGGTAAGAAAACCCAGTGGCGTTAAGCTATCTGAGAGAAACTCGACCGGTGAAAGCAGGGAACAGTTCTTTTTTTGAAAAAAGCTAAATACCGCCTCCAGGATTTCTCGATCGCCTTTAACAAGCAGCTCAGACAACAAAAGCCCGAGGTCTTCAGCAATAAGCTTTTCGCAAAATAAAAATCCCCGGGGAACCTTACCAGCAAAACACAGATAGTTCAGGGCATTGCTGGTAAGATAATCCAGAATATTATGTAAAGAAAAGCGGTCATCCAAAAAATCAGGGAAAAAAGAAGGTCCATAGCGCAAAAAAGAATAGCCGTAAACTTTTACTCGGGCAAATCTTTTTTTAGCTTCCTGGTACACCAACTCGGGAACCAAGCCCTCCCCGGCAAGCAGGAGAAGCCCCTCACTCCGCATTTTCCTTCAACCTCCGATTTTCCTTCCAGTGCAGGACACCCCTTTTAGAACCTTCAAAGAAAACAATTATTTCTCGGGCTAACTCATAAGCAGAAAATTCTTCTTTAGCCAGATCCAGGGCTTTATTGAGAGGCAACGAAGAACGATAAATAACCCCGTAGACCCTCTTGATCAGTTCTCTTTCCGAAGCGGAAAAACCTTTCCGTCGCAAGCCCACTACGTTCAAACCAAATATCCTGGCAGGGTGTCCATCAACAAGCAGAAAAGGAGGAACATCCATGACCACTTTGGAAAGCCCGCCCACCATGGCCAGCCTTCCAATGCGCACAAACTGATGCACTCCCACGTACCCACTGAGCACCGCCTGAGGGCCAACCTTCACATAACCAGCCAGCGTCGCGCCATTGGCCATAGTTACCTCATCCCCTATTTCGCAGTTATGGGCTACATGGCAACAAGCCATAATGAAACAGCTATCACCTATTCGCGTTGACTTGCCCTCACCCGTAGCCCGGTGCACAGTAACAAATTCTCTCAAAATAGTATGGTCACCAATTATCACTTCGGTATCTTCACCCCGATAGGCAACATCCTGGGGGGGAGCACCCAAAACCACGTGATGACCTATGGTGCAGTTTTTTCCAATGCTCACTCTGCCTTCAATGACCGAAAAAGCACCAATCCTGGTCCCCTCACCTATCCGAACCTTTCCACCAATAACCGAATAGGGACCCACTTCTACACTTTTATCCAGAACTGCTCCTGCTTCAACACAGGCGGTAGGATGAACGTTCACCTTTTTCACTCATCTCCTCGCTGAGCAATCTCGCCAGTTCACGGTTTAACCTGTGACCTGAGCGTACTGCAAAAAAACAACCCCGAACTCTTACCCGCAAAAGAAATAAATCCCCCAAAAAATCAAGGATTTTATGCAAGGCAGGTTCCTTAGGAGAGCGAAGCGGAGAGGAAGGATATCCATCAGGTCCAAAAATTATTGCCCAGTCCCGAGCTCCCTTTCCCAAACCGCTTTTTGTGAGATAAGGTAATTCAAAATGAAAAGTAAAAGTGCGTGATGCAGCCAGCTCCAGAAAAGGATCCTCTTCGCTGAAAGTGGCTACCTGGGCAAAATGAGAATGTTCCACCGCATCCAGAAAATAGAAAACCTGCATTTTTTCAGAAGGAAAAGCCAGAATATAGCTTTCGCCGTCACCAACCTGCAAAAAACTGCTCACCCTCCAAAAAGGAGAAGGAACCTCCTGGGGCACAACATCTGCTTTATTAAATTCTTCAATCCAGAAAAGGGAACTGGTATCCCCAGCAGGTAATTCATCTCCCCAGACCAGAACCTCGAGATTGTCAATACCCATAAGGTAACAGGCCGCCAGAAAATGCTCTACTGTCCTGAGTTCTACCTCTCCCTTCGCCAGGGAAGTGGAACGGGGAAAGGGAGAAAGCCACCTCAAGGAAGCAGGAATAACAGCTTTCCCAGATGATGAGAAAACCTTGAAAACAATGCCCTGGTTTGCACTGGCAGGAAATACTTTGACCCTGACCTCTCTTCCACCGTGTAAACCCCTACCCTGTACCTCAAAAGGTTGGCAGATGGTTTTCTGAAAGTAACAATTTTCGCTCATTGCTTGCGGAAAACGGCTTTCTCCAGTTTTCTAATGCGCCGGAAAAGTTCTGGCAATTTTCGTATCAGCGCTTGTTGACGCATCTCTTGGTGGTGGTCCTGGGCGGGGAAACCGGAGACAATTTGATCAGGGCCAACCTCAGAAACAACGCCTCCTCGTGCTGCCACTTTGGTACCCTTGCGCACCCGGGTATGATCAACCACTCCGCTTTGTCCACCCAAAACAGCTAAATCCTCGACCACAGAGCTTCCTGCAATACCAGACTGAGCTACTATCAGTACTTTTTCGCCAATCTGGACGTTATGAGCCACCATAACCAGATTATCTATTTTGGTTCCCCGAGCTATTCTGGTTTCCCCCAAGGTAGCCCGGTCTACAGTGGAATTGGCGCCGATTTCCACATCATCCTCAATAACCACCCGTCCCAAATGGGGTATTTTTAAGTGCTTTTCTCCATCCCACTCGTAACCAAAACCATCTCCCCCAATAACCACTCCGGGATGCAAAATAACCCGGTCACCTATTTCACAATCGTGTTTAATGACTACACCTGGATAGATAAGACAATCTGACCCGATACGAACCCGCTCTCCAATGTATACCTGAGGGAAAATCTTAGTCCTCGCTCCAACCCGAGTTCCTCTCTCTATAACTGCAAAAGGCCCAACCCAGACTTCCTTGCCAAGCGAAGCCTCAGGATGAACGAAAGCACTGGGATGCACGCCTTTCTTCTCTTCTGCATAAGAAAACAAAGAAGCAATTTTTGCAAAAGCCAGGCGAGGACGGGCAACTACAACAAGGTTTCTACCCGGGAACTCAGAAACAAATTTTTTCTCCACAACCAGGGCCTGAGAAAGAGAGGAGCAAACCTCTTCTATAAATTCCTCCCGAAAAAGGAAAACCAGCTCGTCTGGTCCCGCTTGAGTGGGAGTACTAATACCTTTAACTTCAAAATCGGGGTCACCGATTATGGTGACCCCCTCTATCAACCCAGCTATTTCTCTTAACTTCAAAGTTCCTTCCGACTCCGATCTCTGGTTACTTTTTTTGCGCCGCTACTATTTTCTCAAGCTCTGCAAGCACCTGCTCAGTAATATCCACGCCTCCATAAAACACAAGCGGTATATTCAGAAGTTCTTTCTGGCTCACCGGAATCCTCACTTCACTACGCAAAACCAGGGTGAGACCCTGTGCTTCAGCAACCTGCTTTATTGCCTGAATGATGTCCTGATAGCGCTGGTTGACCAGGTCCTGGCGCTCGGTAAGCATGGCATCCCTTATCGGCTTCCACTCTGCATTCATCTCCTCCTCCAGTTTCTGAACTTCTTCCCGGGTTTTCCCCTTGCCCTTTTCGTTAAGCTCCTGTTGTCTTTTTTTCATCTCGTCCAGCAGTTTCTGCTCCAAATCAGCAATTTTTTGAGTGTTGGGATGCGCACTGAACACCTTGTTAATGTCCACCAAACCAATCTTCAAATCAGCCGTCGGCTTGGAAGCAGCCCAGGATACCACAGAAAAGCTCAACAAGGAAACAATCACTACTAAAACCGCTACTACCAGATGTTTACGCATAAATTCTCTCCTCTCTTTTTAAAAAGTATGTCCAATACTGAAATAGGTTTGACCCCCACGCTCTCCTATGCCATAGTCCAGACGCACCGGGCCAATGGGAGTATCAACCCGGATGCCCACCCCATAACCAGTCTTTATGTCCTCAAAAGAAACTGGCTCCTCATAGGGCCAGGCATAACCCGCATCGCCAAAAAACACCACCTGAGTATTTTCAGAAACCGTCCAGCGGTACTCAAGGTTACACACCAGCATCTTTTCTCCTTCGAACTCAAAAAGGTCATATCCCCGCAGAGTATTCACTCCACCAACTCCGAATTTCTCATAGTCGGGAAGCGAGGTATCGGAAGTACCTCCCAAAAGACGCAGAGCCAGCACTGTGTCCGGACCAGTATCTATAAAGTGGCGCACATCCAGCACATATTTGGCAAAGGTGTTGTCTCCACCAAGTGCTCCACCGGCAAACTCGGCCTCCAAGGAAGCATACCATCCCTTCTTGGGATCCAGAACGCTGTCTCTGGTATCGTAGATAATCATCGGGGACAGCGAGTTGGTCACTCCCCCTCGATCAGGAGCTTCCCCTTCCAAAACAGTGATATCTATTTTTTCGGATTTAGCCGTCAGGCGCCAGGACCAGTCTTCGTTAATCTTACGTCCAAACACCAGTTGCCCACCTATTCTCTCTTCCTCGTACTCTCCAATTTCTTCCCCGTCTTCGTAGTTGGTTCGCTCCTTAATCTGATCATAGAGGCTCAGGGCAAGCAAGGTGGGATCTCCCAGGAACCAGGGTTCCTCAAAATAAAGCCGGTAAAGAGTGCGCGAGCCAAACTCATAACGAAGCTCCACTTTCTGACCATTACCTCCCAGGTTGGCTTCCTGGTATCTGATGTAGCCCAACCACCCTTCCTCGGTGTTGTATCCTATACCCACTCCTGCCAAACCAGTCTTCTTTTCGACAACCCCAATGACCACTTTAATATGCTCCTGATCGCTACCCGGTTCAAGCTTCATGGAAAGGTCTTCGAAAAACCCCAGGTCATAAATTTTTTGCATGTTTTTCTTAATGCGGGCGAAATCAAAAATAACCGGAGGTTCAAAATCGAGCTCTCTTCTTAAAACATATTCCTTGGTTTTCTCCAACCCCTCAAAAACCACCTCTTCAATAATGCCTTCATGGAGGGTAAAATTCAAAACTCCATTTTCAAAATTAATCCCATCCATATAAGCCACGATAAAACCACTATCGCTGTACAGAGCCTTAATGCGCTCCAGATCCCGCTGGAATATCTTCCAGTTCATCACCTGACCCGGAGAAACGATCATAACCTTTCTAATCTCCTCAGTGGTTAAAGCAGTATTGCCAGAAATAGCGATGTCCTGAATCACCGGGAACTCTTTAACCTTATAGATAACCTCCACTCCATCCGGATACTTCTTAGTATCCACCCATACCTTGGAAAAATAACCCAGGTCATAAATCGCCTTAAGGTCATTCTTAACTTTTTCAGGATTAAAGGACTCCTTCAAAGAGAGAGAAACTGCTGACAGAATGAGCCGTTCGCTAATATGCTGGTTACCCTCTACCCTTATCGCCACTACTGGCGGAAAACTTTCCTGGGAAAACACCGGAAAAACCCAAACCAGCACCAGTACCAAGGCCAGAACCCCTATCCATTTTCTCTTTGTCACTATTCAACCCTCCATTTTGGCAATTCAAAACCTGGTTGTAAACTCGAGTTCCCAGCTTAAACCTTTTTTCTCGTCGACTTCGGCCTTAAAAGACCAGTTTTTATTAACATTCAGATCAAAATAAACGGCCGAGTGGTCTTCTCCACTTAAGTCTTGAGTATATCCTATTATCAAATCATTTCCAAGTCTCTTCTCAAGAGTTAGCTCATAAAACCAAGAACCATCGGAAAAGACGGGATTGATCTCCAGGTTTAAAAACCCAGAAAGACCCTCCAGAAAATTCCCTTTGCCTCCAGCGAGAAAAGAAAACAACTCCCAGAAAAGAGGACCAACGTTAATATCGGAAAGAGAGGCGTAAGCATTCCGGTCACCAGTAAAAAGAAGTGAAAGAATTTCTTCCCGGCTGAGTGCCGGTTCTGAAGCAAGCTTCAACTGGTAATCATCAAGGGAACCTTGAGCAGTAAGCCTTATTTCGTAACTATCCACTTCACACAAACCATAAAGATCCAGTTGGGGCTCCAAACCAAAAAGTTCCCCAAAATAGACCTTACCGGTAAGGGGTATTTCGCGCATAACCAGATTGTAAAATCCATCCACAACCTGCAGGTTGCCGCTCAAGCTACTTTTACCATTTCCTGCCCGCAGCAAAAGGCTTCCAGCAAGAGCAATCTCCATAAAGCGGGTCTTCACCATAAAGGGCTCATCGGAAGTTTTGAGTTTAAATTCCAAATCGAAGGGCAAATTGAAAAGCGCTTTTTCAATGCTCTCCAGGGAAAAAACGCTGCCTCCCGAAGAAGGTTGGTTCTGATGGGTGTAATCCCAGCTTCCTTTCTCAACCAGCAAAGATCCCCGCAACAGGGGTTGCTTCCAGCTTCCAGAGAGATTGGCCCCGCCGACAATTCGGCCACTGAGAGCTTCCCCAAGACCCAGCTTTGAGCAGTCCCCGCTGAAAGAAAGCGCGACATTCATTCCTTCGCTGGTAAGGTCGCCCGAAAAAACGCCACTGATGCCAGAAAGAGCAACCTCTCCTTCGATAATATGCAATTTTTCCTGAGAGATTTGCCCTTTTACAGAAGTTAGCGAAAGCAGTTCTCTCCCACCCTGCAAAACTTTTGCTTCCTGTAAAAAGACTTCTCCCTCAACTTGAGCTTTCTCGAGTTCTCCCCAGAACCTGACTTCTCCCTCACCATGAAGTCGCAACAAAAAGTCCTGCCAGGGAATATCCAGAAAAGGATCCACTTTTAAAAAACAGGTGGCATCAAGCAGGTTCTTTTCAAGATCCAGTGCACCCTCAAGACTAATCTGCACCTTTTGTGATGCATCCTCCAGGAACAAGCTTTTAATCAACATTTTCTTGCCATCAAACCTGCCTTCGAGATTTCCCGAAAGCAGAGGCACTTCCGGATAGGCAAAGGTAATGTCCTCAACCCGAAGCATCCAGTTATTTTCCTCGCTGTCCAGCTCAAGTAGCAAATCCCCGCTGGATTCAATCTGGTAGCGCTCCAGCAAGGGAATCCCCAAACTCCGCAAATCCAGACCCTCTATGCGCAAAAAGCCCTTATCCCAATTTTCCGGACTCAGGTAAGAAGCGAGAGGTAAACTTTCTCCTTTCCCAGGCAACCTCACCTTACCCTCAAAAAGCAGCTCAAAACTTTTGCCCAGCTGCCTACCCCGCAAAAGAAGGTTTCTCCCCTTACCCTGGAGCACAAACTCAACCTCTTCCCAAGGGCCTTTAATCGACAAACTTCCTTCTTTTAACTCTCCCTGAAGAGCAAACTGGTTTTCAGGAAGTGTGATTCCAGCAATCTCACCCTCAAGGTAAGCTTCCTGAAAGGGGATCAGCCATCCCGAAAGCTTCAATTTTCCCAGCTCAGTAACCCCGGTTTCCAATTTTCGCACCTCTAATTTATTTCCCTCAAGTAAGCCCTCAAAAACCAGACCTTTCCCCTCAAAACCAGCCCAGTGCCATAAAGGAGCATTCAGCGCAACCTGGAAAGCCCGCTCCTTTTCACCCTTTTTAAGCTCCAGATTGCCACTTGCCTGAAAAGCCAGTTCATAACCGTCCCGTTCGGATTCGAAAAGAAAATTCTGTAGCCCCAAAGCAGCCTCCAACTTCTCGCCTTTCTTGATAAGAAAAGCCTTCGCTTTACCTTCTTTCCCCTTCAGATTCAGCTGGGCTTCAAAATCATCAATACCCCTGAGTAATAATTGGCCTTGAGAAACTTCAGCCAGGTAAGAGGAACCCCAGAATATCTCTCCTCCTTCCAGGAGAAGTTTAAAACGCAATCCATCTTTTTTTCCCTCTATATCGATTTTTCCATCCAGAGTTCCACCAAGAGGTAAATCACTAAAGGAGGCAACCAGGCTCTGCAAAGAAATACCACTGAACTCCCCTTTTCCCTCAAAAGAACCCTTCCTCCAGGTACCCCCAAGCCGGACCTCGCCACCCAAAAGAATCGCCTTACCGGATAAAGAAGCCGTCCCATCTGCGGCAAGCTGTAGTTCGATAAGCGGCTTTTTAAGTTGCCATTCCTTAAAAGTCAGCTCTTCCGATGCAAAGAAAAGGTGTCCGTCTTCCAAACCCCCTTTTCCAAATCGCAAAATACCTTGCAGATTGCCTTCTCCTCCAAGTCCGCTCCAGAAGGGGTTGTTATCAAGCAAACAGGACGCACTGGAGAGTTCCAGCACCAGTTCATCATTTTCAAAACCCAGATAGCCCTCTCCAGAAATAGTCATTCCCTGAAGGGAAGACCCAGGTTCAACCTGAAAGTGCAGTTTTCCAGTATCCTCACTCAGCAGTTCACCCCGAAGCAAAGTGGAACCTGATTTCTCCTTCAAATCCCAGAAAGCTCGCAACGGTCTCTCGTTGAAAAAGACCTGCAAACCCACCTCAAACACTTTATCACCTAACCCCTGGAGCTTACCTTCAACCAAACCCGACTTTCCAGAAAAATCTATACTTCCCCAACCCTGGAAAGTCAGCAAGTTTTTTGCACTCTTCAAAAAAGCATCGCTTAAGTAGAGTGTGTCCTTCTCCTGGTCCCAGGTAAACCTGGATGCAAAGGAAACATCAAAAGGACTTTTTAAATAGCCCTGCAAAGCTCCATCGTTTAAAGAGCAGCGCAACTCGCCCTTCCAGAAGTTCTCCTGCAAGGGGAAATCAAAACCAATGGTTACTGTTCGGTCAAAATCGAAATGACCGGAGATTTCAGCCTGATCCTTGAAGGCCGAAAAATCCAATCCATCAGAGGTCCTGGAAAGCTCAACGCGCGAAAAAGAAAAATTCTGCTCTTTCTCCAAAACCAGTTCCTTCACCTGGAGCGAAAAAGAAGGAATCCTCCGAAGATCAAAATTGGTTAACGCTTGCAGAAAGCTCCAATCAGAAATCTGTAAACTAACCCGACTTGACGAAGCCAGAAAAACAGGTCCTTTCCCAAAACCCAACCAGGAAAGAAGACGAGGACGCAGGAAAACTGTGGGGAAACATAAAGAAAAACCCTTCCCTGCAATTTGGAGATTCTCAAATTCCAGGACCCCAGGCCCAGCAAAACGCACCTTTTCAAAGTCAAAATGCACCTCCGGAAAATCTGCAACCCAGCCCAGAAAAGCATCCTGAATTCTTTGTTGAAGAGAAAAATAAACCATTCCAACTACAGCAACCAATCCCAGAGCAACCAGCAACCACAAAGAGAATTTGCCCAAAAAATTTACCTCCCTATCAGAATCTCCTTAGAGAGAATACCCTCCACAAGAAGAGGTACTGGGACTTCGATCAGGTAAGAAACGGCATTTCCATCTTCCAAACTCCTCAGTTCAATTTTAAACCCATTACGCTTTTCAGAAGCAGAAATCTTTTCCAGGTAATTCTTTAGATTCAGAGGGATTTCCGTATCTTCCAGATGCGAATCCGGTTCACCACCTTTACCCCTGATGACAATTTCTGCACGCCCAGAAGGAAAATTGTCCGGAACAGGGAGCTTGAAAGGAAAGGAAATGGTTTCCCTCCGGTAAGGAAACACGGTAACTTCTCCCTCGATAAACTTTCCCTGTTCAACGCTGGAGGGACAGCTGAGACTACCCAGTTTCCCCCATCCAAAGTAGGGGAAATGCTCAAATTCAATAGAAATTTTCTGGGGACGGAACTCGAAAAAGGGATTCTGAGAAAGACCCTTTAGAAAGCGTTCCAGACCACTTGCTCCTTCAGCAGCCACGTCGGTGGTACTGGTCCAGAAAAAACGATCCTCATAAGAGAAGCTCTGAGCACGGAGCTTGATGGAAACCACGATAGTCCCACCACACTGGCAATCCAGCACCCGATCCAAGACATCCAGAAAGAGCGAAGGTAAAATATCAGCCAGAACTCGCTCGTCCTGCACCACTTTGAAATTGAAAGTCTGAGCAGACCCACTTCCGTCTCTGAATATGATCTGCAAATCGCAGGCATCCGGCAGAACTCCTATCTTCCCCGCGACACCCGATTGACGATCCTCCTCCACTATGCCCACCACTTCGATGGGCGTGCCCACTTTAAACGGAAAATCTTTACCGCTTACACTGAAATTCACATATACCGAAGACAGGAAATAAGCCACTTTACCATAGTGCATAAAAGGATGGCCCAGGGCCAGAAACTTATCACCCTCACGATAAGTAAGAGTACCAATGCTCAGAATATCGGCATCACCACTCAGAAGCTGCACCCCAATGGCGCTGCCCGGAACAAGCTCTGGGCTATGAGATGTCATATTAAAAGACCGTGTCCTCCATAGCTGAGGAAAAGCAAGCGCCATGCGCACTGAGGAATGCTGTTCTAAAAAGTTTGCTGCACGCTGACCGAAACCCATAGCAAGCATCAGGGAGCGCTGTTCTTTTTTTTGACTTGCCGGCTTTCCCCAAAGAGCAAACATGGCTTCAATCGGGGTTACCATTCCGATGAGGTTATCTCTGCTTTCATAGCCGTAAGCAAGAGCACCCGCAATTTTATCTTTCAAGAAAATAGGGCTACCACTCATCCCGGCCGATATGCCCCCCAGCTCCCTTACCCGGTCATCAGTGATGCGAACCACAAAGTAAGCATCCTCAATGCTTTTTCCAGATACAACGTCCATCACTTCAAGGTCAAAGCTCTCCACCCGGGTTCCATAGAAAACGGTCTTGCCATATCCACGCATGCCAATTTTAACTTCAGAAAGAGGCAAGTAACCAGATTCCTGGGCTTCCACAAAAGGAGAGAGCCACGAAAGAACACTCCAAGAAAGGAGAAAAAGAAAAATCCCCACCCTTTTCGAAAATATCAAAACTACCGATTCCTCCTCTTGGTAAAGAGAAAGCCATCTCGCAGTTCCCTTAAGTGATCCAGGACCTTGCCAGCCCCCAGCGCCACACAGGAAACTGGGTCCTCAGCCACATAGGCCACGGTACCTGTAGACCTGCTGATTAAAACATCGATACCTTGTAAAAGCGCGCCGCCCCCGGTCAGACAAATGCCCTTTTCACCAATATCAGCTGCGAGTTCAGGAGGAGTATGTTCAAGCACCATGCGTACAGCCTCAAGGATTGAAGAAAGGGGCTCAGTTAAGCACTTGTGTACCTCGGAGGCAGTAACTGTAATTTCCTTGGGAAGACCAGAAACCAAGTCTCTCCCTTTTACCTGGATCGACCTATCCTGGTCAGGAGAGACTGCACAGCCCACCTCTACCTTAATCTGCTCCGCAGTTCTTTCCCCTATCATGATGTTGAATTTCTTGCGGAGATGGCGGACAATGGCTTCATCCATTTTATCGCCAGCCACTCTTATAGAGCGGCTCGCCACAATACCTCCCAGAGAAAGCACTGCCACATCGGTGGTTCCTCCACCAACGTCTATGACCATGTTGCCAGAAGGCCCGGTAATATCAAGCCCCGCCCCAATTGCCGCTGCCATGGGTTCCTCCACAAGATAAGCCCTGCGAGCCCCAGAATGGTAAGCAGCATCAAGTACCGCCCTTTTTTCAACCTCGGTGCATCCTGAAGGCACACAAATCACTATATCAGGCTTGAACATGCTTCTTCCACAGACCTTCTGAATGAAATAAGAAAGCATTTTTCTGGTTATCTCATAATTATCAATAACACCGTCTTTCAGGGGACGATGGGCGACAATGTACTCAGGCGTTTTCCCAATCATTTCTCTTGCTTCTCTACCAATAGCCAGGACCTTACCGGTGTTTTTGGCAATCGCAACCACCGAAGGCTCGTTCAAAACAATCCCCTTGCCCTGAACATATACCAGCGTAGTTGCTGTACCCAGGTCAATTCCCAAACGCTTATTCCACATCCACATTCCCCCTGTCCACATCTTTAACCCTTTTTATGAAAGCGCCCAGAGAGTTTAGTTTATCTTCAATGGCTTCGTAACCTCGATCAATATGGAACAAACCGCTTATTTCAGTCTCACCCTGCGCAGCTAAACCAGCCAGAACAAGGGCTGCTCCTGCCCGCAGGTCTGAAGCCGCTACCTGCGCTGCATTGAGGGCTTCTACCCCTCGTACAATAACACTCCTTCCCTCCACTTGGATATTGGCCCCCATCCTCTCCAGTTCCCCAACATGAGCGAAACGGCTTTCAAAAACGGTTTCCGTAACCACGCTCACTCCCTCGGCGATACAAAGCAAAGCGGTAAATTGAGCCTGCATATCAGTCGGAAAGCCGGGATGGGGCATGGTCTTTATGTTTATAGCCTGAGGACGTTTTTGCATGGTAACCAGAAGAGTCTTTTCGCCAGTTTTCTTCACCCGGGCACCCGTTTCTTCGAGCTTGGTAACAATTGGAAAAATGTGACTCAGGTCCACTCCCTCGATTTCTACCTCGCCCCGGGTGATTGCTGCAGCAACACAAAAGGTTCCTGCTTCTATTCGATCATTCATTATTTCATATTCCACGCCCTGCAAGTTCTTTTTGCCCTTTACCAGTATGACATCGCTACCTACACCCTGAATCTCTGCCCCCATCAAAGTTAAAAAACGGGCCAGATCGACAACTTCGGGTTCCTTAGCGACATTGATGATCAACGTTTCTCCAGGTATCGAAGCGGCAAGCATCATCAGGTTTTCGGTGGCCCCCACACTGGGAAAATCAAGATAAATCTCTCTCCCACGCAAAATACCAGCCCGGGCTTCCACGTATCCAGAGCTCTGCAGCACCTCCACGCCAAGATGCGCAAATCCTTTTAAATGAAGATCGATGGGGCGGGAACCAATGGCACAGCCCCCCGGCAAAGGAACCTTGGCCCTTCCCAATCGGGAAAGAAGGGGTCCAGTAATCAAAAAAGAAGCCCTCATCTTCCTAATAAGTTCGTAGGAAGGCTCACAATTGCAAAGTGAAGTTGAATCAACGCGATAGGTATGCCGATCAATCCTCTCCACCCGGGCTCCTACGTTCTCAAGGACTGAGAGCATGGTACGCACATCGAGAAGGTCGGGAACGTTACGCAGTAAAGAAGGAGAGTTACCCAGTAAAGAAGCAGCTAAAACAGGAAGTGCCGCATTTTTAGAACCTCCGATACGCACTTTACCCTGAAGGGAAACCGGTCCACGGACGATTAGTTTTTCCAAAACACTCTTACTCCTTATCTTTCTTTGCTAAAAGCATTATAAAACAAAAACCCCAATTCGGATAGCCAGCCTTTAAGTAATTGCTCTTTACTCCTCTTTAGCAGGTGCCTTTCGGGAAACGGGAAACTCAAAGGAAATTTTTCCTTCGCTGTTCAGGACCAGGACAGCCGAAAACCTCTTTTTGCTCTTTCGAGAGCGAAAACCATATAGCTTTTCAGTTTTGCCCTCCTCAAGCAGTTTTCGAACCTGAGTCCGGGTTAATTTTTTGCCCAGAATGGTTTTCCAGATCACAAATTGACAGCCCTCCTTCCAGCGAGAACAGGTAAAAGCTTTCTGATTCTCGTAAACCGGTGCTCCACAAAGAGGGCAGGAGCCGACTGGAACATGAATTCTTTCCAGCTCCCCCTGGTATTCCTTATTGCGCAGTTTTTCCACAATTCCCACCGTAAGCTGCTTAATTTCTTCCATAAAGACGTCCCGGCTGTAATCACCTCTTTCCATTAACCTCAACTTTCTCTCCCACTCCCCAGTGAGCTGGGGAGAAGCCAGCTCCTCAATGGGAATTGCTTCCACTATGTTGATCAATTCCATCCCCTTAGGGGTGGGGACCAGGGTCTTACCTTCTCGCTCCACATACCCCACCTCAATCAGGCGTTCAATAATGCTTGCCCTGGTTGCAGGGGTACCTATACCATTTTCTTTTAGAATTTCACGCAGTTCTTCGTCTTCGACAAACTTACCCGCATTTTCCATAGCCGCAAGGAGAGTAGCTTCCGTATAGCGGGGTGGAGCTTTGGTTTCTTTTTGCTCAAACCAGGCCTTAACAGTAGACACTGTTTCTCCCTCCCTCAGGCGAGGCAGAAAATCCTGAGGTTCGCCTTTATCTTCACCATACACCTTTCTCCAGCCTGGCTCCACCAGGACTTTGGATTTGCTCAAAAAAAGGTCCTCTCCTACCCGGGTGCTTATCTTGCGGTGCGCCCACCGGGCATCCGGATAGAAAACACTGATAAATCTTTTAACGATCAGGTCCATTACCTTCTGGGCATCAGGGCTCAACTTATCCCAGGAAATAGGCTCTCCGGTAGGGATAATAGCGTGATGGTCGCTTACCTTGCTTTTATCAAAAACCCGCTTATTGCTGAGTGCGTTTTTGGGCAGTCCACCCGCAACCAGTTCTCGGTAACCACAATTACCCAGTATGGACCAGGACTTTTCAATCACCACCATTAAATCCTCGGATAGAAAGCGAGAATCGGTGCGGGGATAGGTAATGAGTTTGTAGGTCTCATAAAGCTTTTGAGCTGCGTCAAGGGTGCGCTGAGCTGAAAAACCAAACAGCTTGTTTGCATCCCGCTGAAGAGCCGTCAGATCATAAAGTAAAGGAGGAGCCTCGCCGGACAGGCGTTCTTCAAATTCCACAACTTTCCCTTCTTTACCCTCGACCCGCTCGACTATTCCTTTGGCCTCTTTTTCAGAGTATACCCGGTCTTCCCCGTCCTTCCATTTCCCAAGATATTCTCCCTCTGGAGAAGCAAAACGGGCAAAAACTTCCCAGTAAGGGGTGGGCACAAATTTCTGAATTTCCCGCTCTCGATGCACCAGTATAGCGAGAGTCGGAGTCTGCACCCGACCCACCGACAAAAGAGTGCGATAGCGAGCCGTGAAAGCACGGGTACCGTTTATACCTACCAGCCAGTCCCCCTCAGACCGGCATTTGGCTGCAGCGGCCAGATTGGCAAATTCCTCCCCAGCGCGGAGGTTGCGAAAAGCTTCCCGGATAGCTTCCCGGGTCATCGAAGAGAGCCAGAGTCGGAACACTGGTTTCTTACACTTCATAAACTCGTAAATATATCTGAAAATCAGCTCGCCTTCTCTTCCCGCATCGCAAGCATTGACAAGGGCTTCAACATCTTCACGCTTAGCCAGTTTCTGAACTGTTTTCAGACGATCTTTATGACCCTTCAGCACCTTGAGCTTAAATTCTTCCGGTATAATTGGTAAAAGCACCAACCGCCAGACTTTGAGTTTTTTATCGTAATCCTCAGGTTCAGCAAGACTCACCAGATGCCCCAGAGCCCAGGTAATCACATACTCCTCGTTTTCCAGATATTCCTTGTGATCGGAAAATTTCCCCAGAGCCGAAGCTATGTCTCTGGCCACACTCGGTTTTTCAGTAATAATCAGCTTTTTTGGCACCTCAATCCACCTTTCCAGATTTTAACTATCTCCGCGCCCCCTTCCAGGCTGACGATACGGCCGATAAGGTAGGGGAACATATTCCACAGAAGGTCTTTGCTGAGGGGGTTGGGGATAAAGCTCCATCAATTCGTAAATGTCTTCAGGAAGCTCATCTTTAACTGGCAAACCCATCTCTTTGGCCATTTCCACGGTTATCGGGAAGTCATGAGTCCAGCGACCCTCAGAAAGGGTTTTGGCTAACTCACGAGCCTTGTCTTCCGACATTTTATCCTTAATGAGGTTGAAAACCACGCTGTACACCTGGTTGATGGCTTTCCTGGCCACATCGCCCAGAATTAGAGTCTGGTCATCACGGTTGGGGTTGGGTTCTTCAAGGGCCTGCAGGATAGATGCTGCCGGGTATTGCCCCTGCGTGGTGCCTATTTGAGGGTCTACGGGTCCCAATACTGCATTGGGATCCATAACTATCTCGTCAGCGGCCAGGGCAATGAGCGTCCCCCCTGACATAGCGTAATGAGGAACAAAAACGGTAACTTTGGCAGGGTGCCGCTTAATGGCCCAGGCAATCTGCTCTGCAGCCAAGACCAGGCCACCCGGGGTGTGCAAGATCAGGTCAATGGGCATATCCGATGGAGTAAGGTGTATGGCCCGCAATATTTTTTCCGAGTCTTCAATGTTGATATAGCGAGCCAC
The DNA here is from genome assembly GCA_964570785.1 of uncultured Atribacterota bacterium. Lineage (GTDB taxonomy): Bacteria > Atribacterota > Atribacteria > Atribacterales > Thermatribacteraceae > Thermatribacter. Next base: position 21,697 of record CAZMZG010000021.1, read on the forward strand.
GGGAAGACCCAAAAAGCTCACTGATTCCTGGCGATGAATCATAGCAATAACTCGAGAACGTCTTTTGCGCTCCAGGTTGCGAATGGCAGCCAGCCGCTGTTGTTCTATCATTTTGCGTTGCAGGGCTGGAAAATAAACACTGAAAAGGATTAAAAGAAAAATAATATCCCAGAACACTGTATCCACCTCCTTAAAAGCTCAATAAAGGGTAACCCGGCGATTGTGGATCTTCCCCTCCTCAAAAAGGTCTCCTCCAAAACTATCATAGGCAACAATCACTGGAAAATCACGCACAAAAAGCCGCAAAAGTGCTTGAGCTCCCAGGTCTTCATAGGCCAGAACATCTCTGCGGAGCACAAACTGAGCAAGGTATGCCCCAGCACCCCCACAGGCGATGAAATATACTGCAAAGTGTTTCTCCAGAAGTTTTTTCACTTTTTCACTGCGGGCTCCCTTGCCGATAGTTGCCCTGATTCCCAGTTTTAATAATTCTTCAACCGTTGCATCCATTCGGGAACTGGTAGTTGGTCCAACCGAACCAATGACTTTCCCGGGAGGGGTCGGAGTCGGTCCCGCATAATAAATGACTGCACCTTTTAATTCAAAGGGCAACTCCTTGCCTTTCTCAAAGTCCTCCAGCATGCGACGATGCGTTGCATCCCGGGCCACATAAATATCACCACTCAAATAAACTATATCTCCCACTCGGAGACTTCTCGTATCTTCAACAGAAAGAGGTGTTTTAAGGATAAACTCCCGGTTTTTCGCATTTTCCAGGTTATTGCTCTCCACCATCTTTACCACCTCAGCGTCTTCTGGCGAAAAACATGACAACTCGCTACCAGACCTACCGGAAAGCTGGCTATGTGGCAGGGATAAGTCTCTATTCTCACCTCAAGGCAAGTATTCCTGCCACCTACCCCCTGAGGTCCAATGCCCAGAAGGTTGATTTTCTCTTTTATGCGCTCTTCAATCTGTGCATAGCGGGGATCCGGATTTTTTGAACCCAGGGGCCTACCCAGAGCTCGGGAGGCAAGGTACATAGCATACGCAGTATTGCCACCCACCCCAATACCTACCACAAGTGGCGGGCAAGCTTGAGCCGCCTTGCGGTCCAGCTCACGCAAAACAAAGCGCTCCAAATCTTCCACCGAGCTTCCTGGGTTCAAAACACCCAGAGAGCTTATATTATCGCATCCTCCGCCTTTCACAAGCAGATTTATTTCCAGCTCTTCCTCTCCTTCCAGATCAAAAAAATAAACCGGAGGAGTGTTATCCCGGGTGTTGCTCCCAAAAAAGGGGTCGGCAATGATTGACTTTCGAAAGTAAGCTTTTTGATAAGCACGACGTACGCCTTCAGCAATAGCCTCCTTGAGTCCTCCACCTTCTATTTTTACCGCATTACCTACTTTCACTTCCACCTGAACCATCCCGGTATCCTGACACAGGGGAAGCTTGTTTTCTTCCGCAACCACATAATTTTCAAGGATCTGAGAAACCATTTCCCGGGCAATCTTTTCATTTTCTTCAGTAAGTACTTGAAGCATTCTCTGGCGCAGGCTTTCCGAAGCAACTACGTTCATTTCTATAAGAGCCTGCTCCACTCGCTCAGCTATGTTTTCAAAAGCAATTTTTTTCAAGTTTCATCACCTTCTGGGTTAAGCACCAAACCCCTCTCCTGCATTAAGGCACTGATTTTCTGTGCCCTTTGAATAAGAAAACGCACTTCCTTCTCTATTTCTTCCAGAGAAAGATCTTTTTGCGCTATTCCTTCTTCCAGAGCAACCCTGGCTACAGCTTTAGCCTCTTCCACGTAGACTTCCCACTCCTCCATGCTGGGAATGATGTAATCCTCCCTTAATCCCTTCCTGCGAGCAAATTCGTAAAGCGATCTTGCTGCAGCAAGGCACATGGAATCAGTGATAGTACGAGCCTGTACACTTAGCACTCCCCTGAAAACACCCGGAAAACCCAGAGAATTATTGACCTGATTCGGAAAATCGGAACGGCCAGTCGCCACTATCCTCGCTCCGGCTTCCCTTGCCTCCCAAGGCCAGATCTCCGGTATGGGATTGGCACAGGCAAAAACAATCGCTTCTTTGTTCATCTGAGCTACCCATTCTGGCTTGATAACCCCGGGACCAGGTGTGGAAAGGGCTATCAAAACGTCCCTGCCTCGAATGGCCTCCTTCTTGCCACCTATCAGGTTTTCCCCGTTGGTCAACTGGCAAAGCTCCCATTTCCAGGGGTGAGTCTCTTCAAGATCTTTTCTTCCCCTGTGCAAGGTCCCTTTACTATCGCATAGCACCAGGTTCTCAGGAAGCACGCCCACTGCCATCAGCAGGCGGGCGATTCTCAAATTGGAAGCCCCAGCCCCCACCAGAGCCACCTTGACCCGATCCAGGGCTTTACCAACCACATCCAGTGCACCCAGAAAAGCAGCAACGGTAACCAGGGCTGTCCCCTGCTGGTCATCATGCCAAACTGGGATATCAAGAGTCCTTTGAAGGGTTTCCAGAATCGAAAAACACTGGGGTTGGGCTATATCCTCGAGGTTGATACCCCCGAAACTGGGTGCAATGGCCTGGACCAGGGCAATCAATTCTTCAGGGTTCCGGGAGCGCACACAAATTGGCCATGCGTCCACCCCTCCCAGATATCGAAAAAGGAGTGCCTTCCCCTCCATAACTGGGAGAGCCGCTTCCGGACCAATATCGCCAAGTCCCAGAACCCTGCTTCCATCAGAAACCACTGCCACCGTATTCCAGCGATTGGTGTACTGGAAAGAAAGCTCCCTGTTCTCGGCAATCGCCCTGCTTACCGCAGCAACCCCAGGAGTGTACCACAGAGCAAAGTCCTGGTAATCCCGTACCGGGCACTTAAGAAGCGTCTCTATCTTCCCACGATAAAAGCGGTGCAACTCTTTTGACTTTTCAAAAAGTTCCTGGGTTTTGAGATTCTCTTCTTTCAGCATTTCCAACCTTCTTTCTCTTTTGCATTAAAAGCTTAACAGAAATATACTTTATAAAGGCTCCAAAAAGCAACCAAAAAGAAAGGAGTAAAAATAACGTGAAATTTCTCTGGATAGGAGCAATGTTATTTTGCTGCACCTTCAGTGTAATGTCAAGCTTTGCCCAGGACAAACCCTTGGAGCTACAATATGCACTCATGCTAAAAGAAGAGAAAATCGGCAAAGTTCTTTTTCGCATTCTTCCTGACCCAGAAAATCGGGAAACAATATACCTCAACCAGTCGCAAATACTTGATAAAATGCCCGGCATACCAGCAGGAACCAAAATCGAAGAAGCGACTATGTTTCACGTAAAACAAAAAAGACCCCTCAAATATGTGGTCGAGCAAACTTTTGGTCAACAGAAAAGCATCAGTTTTTTCGAATTCGATTATGAAAAAAGCCGGATCAACTTTTTCCAGAAAATAGGTGGCACCGCCAACCAGCAACCAATACCCCTTCAGGAAGAACTGCTGGATCCCCTTTCTCTCTTTTTTTTACTACCCCGGGAAAACTGGGAAACAATATCCACCCAACACTATAACCTCATTAACTCTGGAAAAATAAGTGCCACCTTACTACAGAAGCAAGTCTCTGTTCCAACTCCCCTGGGCACTTTACAGTGTTACCAGATAGAACTGGGCAAAGAAGGCCTATCACAAATCCTGTACCTTGATGTACAAAAAAAATACATAGTGCGCATTGATTCTGCCTCGCTGGCAGGAACTGTAACCACCTTACTGGAAGAAGTAAAACCTCTCCCTGAATTTAAGCTTCCTGAGCTTATTAAGATGCAACCTAAAATGCAGCCTCAACCCCCCGTCTATTCCAAGCCTGAAACCAGGGAAGAATACCAGGAAGAAAAAGAAGTGACCTTCTTCAGTCAGGATATAATGTTGAGTGGAACCCTGACCCTGCCCCGCGGTAATCCTCCTTTTCCAGGAGTTTTGCTCATAGCCGGTTCGGGACCGGTGGATCGTGATGAAAACGTGCCTCAAGGAATACAGCTCAACATTCTCCGGGAGATGGCCCACCAGCTGGCGGAATGCGGTTTTGCGGTCCTTCGTTATGACAAAAGGGGGGTGGGCAAAAGTGGAGGAGATTTTGCATCGAGTGGCCTTTATGACCTGGTAGAGGATGCTCAAAACGCTCTGGAGTTTCTCATTAAGCAGCCCGAGATAAACAGTCAGAAGGTGGCTCTATTAGGTCACAGCGAGGGGGGAACCATCGCCTGTATGGTGACCAACGAAAATCCAGCCGCATCCGCCCTGGTGCTCATGGCAACTCCAGCGCGCTCACTGGTTGAACTGGTTAAAGAACAAATTACTTACCTTTACCTTATTTCGGGAGTAAAAGACCCCCAGATCATCCAGGAAGCCATCTCCCAGCAGGAAAAGATTTTCGAAGCCTTAGCTGAGAGCAAAAAAGAAATAGAGGGAGTCCCCATACCTTTGTGGAAATGGTGGAAAGATTACCTGGAATTCAATCCCGAAGCTTTCTTTCAGAAAATACGGGTCCCTACCCTCATTTTGCAAGGAGAAAAAGACTACCAGGTAAAAACCGAGGATGCCCTAAAAATCGCCGGAATACTGAAGCAAAACGGTGTTCCCTATGAACTGGCTATTTTTCCAGATCTGGACCACCTTTTCAAGCCGGTAAAGGGGGATTTTTCCTCACCTGAGGAATATCTGGATACTTCAAGAAAGACACCTCAGGAAGTGTTTGAAAAGATATGCTCTTTTCTTAAGAAAAATTTGTAGCGGTGGTAAAGCATTAAAAAAAGCCCGCGCAAAAATGCGCGGGCTTTTTTTAATCAGCGGGTTTCACGATGTACGGTGTGTTTCCGGCAGTGGGGACAGTATTTCCGAAACTCTAAGCGCCCCTGCTTGTTGCGTTTATTTTTACTACCCCGATAATTCCTGCGCCGGCACTCAGTACACTCAAAAGTTATGGTTTCCTGCATGAAAAGCAACCTCCACAGTTACTCTATAATCTCAGTCACTACACCTGCCCCAACCGTTCT